>CABUBU010000004.1 GCA_902489795.1 uncultured Azospirillum sp. | reverse complement strand
GGCGGCGGAGAGCGCCGGGAAGCCAAAGCCGGACGCTTTGGCGGCAATGGGCAAAGGGCAATGGAAAACGCCGGCAGACGGACTGCCGGCGGAGGGCAGGGAGATGTCGGAAGCAGGCAATGTTCCGCCTGAAGGCGGCAATAAGCGGCCCCCAACCCGGCCTTCCCCCGGCGCGGGGGAAGGAGAAAGCTCGGCAAGTGTTCATGTGCGCGGCGGCGAACGGGACAAAGACCAACAGCCAAAGCGCTGGCCGGCTGGCGATGAAGTGGTGATTTTGCCGGATTTCCGGCTTGATTTTCTGGACCCGAAGATTGCGGATTTGAATTTCTTGGATGATTTTCTGATCCGCGGGGTTGAGGACAAGCTGAAGGCGTGGAAAACGGGCCGTTCGGTTGAGAAATGGTGGATCCGGAGGCTGATTTTCAGGTTTGCCGAAAATCAGGGACGGACGGAGAGCCTGTCGGCAGAGCTGTTGCGGCGGGCGCGGTTGAAACAAGGAGGAGCCGATGACGGATGCCGGGATGTTGCTGTGGGACAATTTGCTTGAGCAAGTTGTCTTTAAGACCGGGGTGACGGATGAGGTTATTTGCGGGAGAAGCCGGAAGTTTGAGGCCGTCACCGCCAGAATTGTGTTTTATTGCGCTTTGCGGATGGCCGGGTTTTCAACGGTGGAGATCGGCCGCCGTTTTGGGCGTAATTCCGCGACGGTTATTCGGGCGACTGATAAGGCGCCGCCGCTGATCAAAGAAAGGGCGGCGCTTGTCTGCTTTGCCGCCGATGTTACTCCCCGGGTTTTTCCTGTTTTGGGAAAAAAATGTCGCCGCCGGCGAATTTTTAAGAAAGTACCGGATTATAAAAACAGCTGTATCAGGATTGTGGAGGTATGGGTATGACGGAGATGGAGATTTGCAAGAAAAAACTGGAACGGGCGGTGGAGATTCACCGGCTGGAAAGCCGGCCGGGGCCGTCGGGGTTTGTCTGCGCGTTAGGGCTGATGATTCCGTCGCACCTGTGGGCAAGCGATGCCGACGACATGATTGCTGCCGACAACCGTGACTGCGATGACGCGAGAACGGTGATGGATTACTGGTTTGCCGGACTTGCGCGGCGGGAAAAGCTGGTGGTGCTTTTCCGCGCCGGCGGCATGGGTTTCAAAACCCTGATGCATGTTTTGGACACCGAGTTCAAAATTGACGGCACATCAAGGACAACGCTTTCCTCCGACTACCAGCGAGGTATGCTGAAAGTGCTGTTAAATGCCAAGGATCACGGGCTGTGGACGGTGTTCCCGAATTTGTGAAAAACAGCTAATCCTTCTCCAAATCGTATTGATAACATGCCCATTTTGCGCGATTGTCTTGATTATCTGTTAGCCCTCTTGCCGCAAGAAAAGAAAAATACGATTGCGGGTTGAAAGTCACAATTCCGACGTCTTGGCCGAGTTCTCTGGCGGCAATATAAACCCGGCGGATCATGGCGTTATGCACAGACATTGGCAGGTCACCAAGTCCCGGTATCAGGTCGCGGCAACCTTCGGGATAAACAACAAGAACAATCTCCGTATCTCTCGGCGTTTGGATGATTTTTTCAACGGCTGATTTGATCTGTGCTTTGATAAGTTCGAACAACCGGGTGATTTTGTTACAAGCCAGTTCTGACACAAAACTGTCGCCGTTCTCCCATCTTTTGACTGTGCGGATGTTTTGCAGTTTATGGAAAGCCGCCGCCTCGGCCTGCGAAAAGCCGAGGGTTTGGCGGATGGTTTTGTATTCTTCGGCTGTTAAAAAACCTTTTTTTGTCATTTTAACTTTTTAAAAAATTAATCAAATTTAATCAAGTAAATTATATCATTTGCAGGATCGCAGAATATCTCGACCGCCCATGTCTCTAATTCTTTCTCGTCAAATTTATAAACAATTCCGGGGTCGCAGTCGCTTCGCCAGATAAATAACTCGCTTTCACGCAGATCAATCCAAGGTCTGCTGGGATTTCGCTCAATCTCGTCTGTTAAAATGACAGTTTTCCAGCCGTCGCCGTCACACGAAAAGCAAATTCCGTTCATACAAACGCACCCCTTGTCTGCAATCGTAGTGCATAATTGTTTTTTCATATTTGTCCCCTTTAGAATTTTTAAAAATAAACGATTTCAGGGTGTCCTGATTTAGTGTATAAGCCGTTGATTTCGTGATTATCCTCAGTGTCGAAATAATCAGAGCTGTTGATAACAGTGTCGGCATAGTGTGCCGCGGCAGCGAATTGGTTTGGAAAGGTCCTGTTTTTCAAAACCTGGCATGCTTTTTTATAAATAGCAGCCCGATTACGCCGATCCAGTTCACGATGAATTTTATTTGCGAAATCATTCAATTTCTCGGCGATTTCAAAATATTTCATATCACCGTTTCCAAGATGGATGATTTTGCGAAGTTTGCTGCGAAGCTGTTCAGACGTGGCTTTTTTGATATTGAATTTTTTCATTTTGATTTCCCTTTTAGAAATAGAAGGCTTGCCCCTTTGGCTTCCTTTTATAAAGTTATTATATGTCACTTTTGGTGACATGTCAAGCGGTTTTTTTATAAAAAAAGTTATCCGCAAGCATTTGTTTAAACATGTTTAAACATTTTTGTGTTGGACATTTTTTGCGGTTTTGCGCTATAATTTTTATATGATGAACAAATGGGTTCAGATTGTTTCTTAAAAAACGAAGACTAAAAGTTAAAAAAGCGAGAGCTTGTTATTAGACTTTGCTTCCGTGGCGGAATAGGTAGACGCTAACAGCAGATAAGGCGGTTCTAGTGGTTCGATACCACCTGACAATGACACAGTGAAATAGCTGATTTGTCAAGGCTCGATTGAGGAGGGGAGTGGACTGTTATGTAAGGTGCAAATCCTTACCGGAGCTTTTGTTTTTTTGGAAACGAAACGGTTTGTTCAGATATTTCTCGCTTAAAAAATTGTTGGAAACCCCGGAAAAGCTTAAGCTTTCCGGGGTTTTTCTATGGAAACGTCAACGTGGGGTAGTTTTCTTACTCGAAAATACGCGCGCGAGAGAAAAATATAAGCGCAAGGCCTTGGAAAATAAGGGCTTGCGGGTGGTTAAATATGGGGCTTTAATAAGGCAGTTTGAGGGCAAAAATGGCAGATTTGACGGAAATAAAAGCAAAATATCCGCTCGGCGGGCGGCCGAAGGCTTTTAATTCGCCGGACGAGATGCTGGAGAAACTGTACGCTTTTTTGGAGCGCCAGGAAAACCGGATTGTTGAGGTGGCGACCAAAGGCGGGGTGGAAACGATGATAAGCCCGGCGCCGATTACGATTGAGGGCTTTTGCGCTTTTGCCGGCATTACCAAAACAACCTTTTATGATTATGCCAAAAAGCCGAAGTATCGGGTGATGCTGGCGCAGTTCCGCCAGATTGTCGAAAAGTATTTTGTTGAGCAATGTGTTGAAGGAAAACCGGGCAACAAAGCCGATTTTATTTTGAAGAACGCCTTTGCCGACGAGTGGAAAGAGAAAAGCGACGTCAATCTGAGCGGTGAGGTCGGCGGGGTGACGGTTCGGTTTGTAAATATGGCCGGCGGGGCGGAAGAGGAAAAGCAGGAAAGCGGCGGCAATGATGGCGGACATGCAAATACCTGAAGCTTTTGCGCCGCTTTTGACCGAGAAATGGCGTTATAAGTTTTATTACGGCGGGCGCGGCGGCGGCAAATCCTATGCTTTTGCCGACAGTCTGGCGCTTTTGGGCGCGCAAAAGAAGATATTTGTCGCCTGTTTGCGCGAGATTCAAGACAGTATCAAAGATTCCGTTTACAAGCTTTTGTGTGAGCGGATCACTTTGTACGGGTTGCCCGGCTATCGCTTTTATGAAGACAGAATTGACAATGTTAAAACCGCCAGCAGGTTTATTTTCAAAGGGCTGCGCGACCAGAACAGCCAGAATATCAAATCGCTTGAAGGTGTTGACTATTGCTGGATTGAGGAAGGACAAACGATCACCCGCAAAAGCTGGGAGATTTTGGACCCGACCATCCGCAAAGACGGATCGGAAATTTGGATTTCGATGAACCGGGAGGAAGAAACGGACGCTTTGTGGGTGGCTCTGGCCGCCAACCCGGATGAACGGACGCTGGTGCGTAAAGTGAATTATTATGACAATCCTTTTTGCCCGGCAGAGTTGAAAAATCAGGCGGAAAAGTGCCGGCGCGAGGATTTTGACGGTTATTTGCATATCTGGGAAGGCGATCCGCTGCCGCAGGGAACGCTGAAGCTGATTTCAAGCGCCGATGTTCACCGGGCGCTGGCGTTTAAGATTGACAACGCCAACGACACGCTGCCGCTGATCGTCGGGGTTGATGTGGCGCGGTTTGGCGACGACCGGACGGCAATTTGCCGGCGGCGCGGGCGGCAGGCCTACCGGATGCAGACTTATAAACATCTGGATACGGTGGCGGTAGCCAACCTGATTGTGCGGATAATCCGGGAAGAAAAGCCGGTGCGGGTGAATGTCGACGCCGGGCAGAACGGCGCCGGGGTGATTGATTTGCTGTATGACCGCGGTTACCGGGAGGTGGTGCGGGAAGTGAACTTCGGATCCAAAGCGCAGGACGAGGACCGTTATGCCAACCGGCGGGCGGAAATGTGGGGGCGTTTGAACGACTGGCTAAAAACCGAAAGCGGCGTTTCTCTCACCGATATGCCGGGGATTCTGGAAGATCTGACGGCGGTTAACAAGCAGTTTGACAATCGCGGGCGGCTGCTTTTGGAGGACAAGAGAGAAATAAAAAAGCGGCTGGGGTTCTCGCCGGATTTGGGCGACGCGCTGGCGCTGACGTTTGCCGAGGCCTTTTATCCTTCTTCGCTGCAAACGGTGCGGGCGGAATTTGTAGACGGCAACGTTTATGTTGAAACCGGTGCCGAAGGCTTTGTCGACGGCAATATTTATGTTTAGGAGAAGATGATGAGTTCTTTAATTGGGGGCAGCCCGAAGGTGGCGCCGACGGTGGTGGAAGAGGTGAAACCCGAAGTAATCGACAATTCTGCCAAAACGCAGGAAGAAGAACGCCGTCGGAGACGCCGTCAGGGTGCGGCCAGCCAGTTCTTGGCCGGACAGACGACGACCGGCGGTATAACCACGACCAAAACCACGCTCGGAGCCTGATAAGATGACGGAAGAACGGGTGAAATATGCCTTGAAACGGCTGTCGGCGCTGAAAGACAAACGGAAATTCTGGGAGCCGTATTGGGACAAGGCGGCCGAACTGTGTTCGATTAATTCCAGAATTTACATCAAAGACGACAAGGGACGTTTTGTCCAAAAGGTGTTTGATACAACTGCCCGTTCCGATCTCACCCGTTTTGCCGCGGCATTAAAATCAATTCTGGTGCCGAGTAATCAGCGTTATCACAGGATCAAAGCCAGCAGGCCGGGGCTGGACGATAACGATGGGGTGCAGCGTTTTTTGGAATACGTCAACAATTTGCTGTTTAAATTTCGTTATGCCGCCGGTTCCAGCTTTTCGAGCGAGGCGGATATGATGCTGACACAGCTGGGGTTATACGGACAATCTCCGTGGCTGGTTGAGGACAATGTCGGCCGCGGCATTTCTTACCGCACGATTTTGATGTCCGAAGTCTATTGTGACGTGAACCGGTCTAACCGGGTGGATACGGTTTATCGGGAATATGAAATGTCGCTGAGGCAGGCAATTAAGGAATTTGGCTCTCGTTCGACGGCAAAGATGAAGGAACGATTCGAAAAGCAGCCGGACAGCAATATCCGGCTGTTGCATGTGGTGGAGCCGCGTGAGGATAGGCAGCCTTTGCGGCAGGATTATTCGGGAATGCCGTTTGTGTCGTATCACATTAATCTGGACGATGAGGGCGGTGAATTGATATATGAGAGCGGCTACCGCACGCAGCCGTATATGGTGCCGCATTATCTGGGAATTCCCGGGTCGGCATACGGCGACAGTCCGGCATTGCAGGCCTTTTTCGATATCCTGACCATTAACGAAATGGGCAAAACCGTGCTTCGTACAGGACAGCTGCAGGGCAATCCGCCGATTTTATCTGCCGCCAACATTGCCAACGCCGCCAGAGCCGGTACCGCCGGCGCGTTGATTCCCGGCGGGTTGGATGCACAGGGGCGGCCGCTCTTGGCGCCGATGCAGTACGGCAACAATCTGTCGATAACACTTGAGTTGCAAAATCAGGTGCGGGAGGCGATCCACAACGCCTTTTTGCAGCCGTTATTCTTGTCCTTGGCGCAAACCAAGGAGATGACGGCCGAGGAAGCCCGTTTGCGCGAACAGGAAAAGGCAATGCTGCTGGCGCCGATGGGCGAGAGGATCAACTCCGAGTGGATGGTCGGCAATTGTGAACGGGAAATTGACATTATCCGTGAGTACGGGCTTTTGGACGAAGTGCCGGATGAATTGATGGAGGACGGCAGTTTGCAGATTGAGTTTGAAAGCCCGCTGGTACATATGCAGCAGGCGGGAGAGATTAAAGGCGTGTTTGAAACGTTGGAGAGCGCAATGTCGCTCTCGCAGGTGGATCCGACGGTGCTTGACCGGATCGATATGGGCGAGGCCTTGACGATTATTGCCAACTACAAAGGCGTGCCGAGCCGGATTTTGCGGACGCCGGAACAAATTCAGGCGCTTGGTGAGGCCAGGGCGCAACAACAGCAGGCCGAGCAGCTGTTGCAGGCGGCGCCGGTTTTGTCGCAGTCGATGAAGAATTTGAAGGAGGCGGGTGCATGATAATTAATTTATGGGCAAAGTATAAGCAGGTGCGGGCGTTAAAGCGCCTTTTTTTTGAGCCTGACGGCAAATTGAAAGAGGATGCCAAAATCGTTCTTGAATGGTTGAGGGATGAAGTCGGTGCTAAAGGGCGGCGGTTAAATGAGAGCGGAATGTCACTGCTTTTTTCCGCGGACGGACGCTTTGACGCGGCGGCGGTAGCGTATATGGCCGGCAGCCGCCGGGTTTATGATCTGCTGATCTCAAGGCTGGCGGTTGACGAAACCGAGGTGTTTAACCTGGCGGCCATGACCGAGGCCAAAAGAGAAGACGATTTGTTTAATGATTTAACGCAAATTTGAAAGGAAAAGGAATGAGCGAAGATATTGACACGCTGCCGGATGAGCCGACGGCGGAAAGCAACACTGCCGAACCGGCGGTTGATAAGGCCGAAGCAGAGAATGCAGCGCCGGCCGACAAGTTTTATATTCCGGCAGAAGACAAGCCGGAGGAATGGAACGAACTTTATTCCCGTTTGGGTCGTCCGGAAGCGCCGGACAAGTATGAAATCAGTTTTCGAGAAACGGACAAGCCTTTTGCAGCCACCATGCAAAAGGCTTTTTTTGACAACGGGCTGAGCCGGAAGGCGGCGGCCGGTTTAGTCAAGGCCTGGGACGACATGCAGGAAGAACAGGCAAAAATGTGGAACGAACGGTCCAAAGCCGAGATGGAAGCCTGGCAGCAGGCGCAGGGCGACGGGCTGGCAAAAAATCAGGAACTGGCGCGCCGGGGTGCGGCGGTTCTTGGTCTTGGTGAAGAGGCGGTCGGTGCAATGGAAGCGGCAATCGGCACCAGGAACTTTATGGATCTTTGTTTGAAGCTCGGAAACGCTTTGAGTGAAGACACGGCCAAAGGCCTGAGCGGCGGCGGGGCTTTGAAAGACGAGGCAATGTCGACCGTCGATTATTTAACCGAAATTTTTGAAAAAGCGAAAGGAATGAGAAATGGCTAATATTGACAGGCCGGCAACTTTACAGGAGCTGTCGGTCGAATATGCTAAAAAACAACCGCATCAGATTAATTATCTGTTGGAAGAAACGCCGATTTTGGCGGGCATCAAATTTGAGCAGTCTTCCCATCCGTTGTGGAATGTAGCGGAGAAAAAAACCGAAATCAACGGCGCCGGTTTTGTGAAACTGAATTCGCCTCTGCCAAAAATGTCAACCGGTTCCAAACTGGAACAAGTTGATCTCGATATTATGGGCGGCGAGATTTTTGTACAGCAGGATAAGGCGGTGGCTTTCGGCGGACTGGCAAAATATCTTGCCAAACAGATGCCGGGCATTTTGGCAGAAGCCGGCATGCAGACGGAAAAACACATTATTTACAGGAACTACCGGCAGTATGCGATTGACAACGGAAATGCTCAGACAGCAGGGGGAAGTGCCGATTTATATTCGATCGTGATTGTTCGTCAAGTTCCATATGAATGCTGCGGGCTTTATTCACCGGAAGGATTTAAGCAGGGGGCTATGCTTGATGTGCAGCCGCTTTACGGTGGCCAGCTCTGCCACGACGAAAACGGCGTTGCCGGTTATTTAACGCAGGTTAAAGGCTACTTCGGTATGCAGCTGATGAATCCCAAGACCTGTGCGACAATCGTCAACATTGCAGAAGGCAATCTGCCGACGATCCGACAGATTAACGAAGCGCTTTTACAGGTGCAGGCCAAACCGGGTAACACCCGGATGATGATGCATCCGCGGGTATTAAACTGGCTGGGCGAGGCTTACAAAAAGGAAATGATCCGCATGAGCAATACCGAACAGGGCTTAAACTTCCTGATCGGCAGTTGGAACGGTATTCCGATGGTATCGTCGTATCAGTTTATGGCAGGTGACGAGCCGAAGGTGGTTTTGGATTAAAAGGAGAACAAGAATGTATAAACATAAATTGCAGGTGTGGGGGGAGGATCTGGCGGTTGCGGATATTTCTCAAACCAGCGTTGACGGTGAGGCGGTTATCGGCGGAGGTACCAACGGTGGCCTGGTCGTCAACGTGATTGCCGAAAGCGCGGTTAAGGTTGCCGGTACGGTTACGGTTACGATTTTGGGCGATGATGCCAAAGACGGCGGTTTCTCGACAACGGAAACAAGCGCGAATTTGACGGCGGGAGATTATGCCGCCGGTGATTTGATTGCGCAAATTGCGCTGGCGCCCGATGTCAAAACCTGGCTTAAAGGCAAAGTCGCCGGCAACAGCAGCGCAAGCGGCACTATTTGCGTAACCCTCGGTTATCTGGCCAGATAGGAGATGAGACATGGCAAAATTCGTAGCTTTGAAAGAAACGCTTGACGGCGGCAAGATTATTGCCGCCGGGACGGTTGTTGAAGGAAAAGATTTGGATAAACTCAATCCGAAGCTTTTCCGCAAGGCAAACGCACAGGAAAGTTTGACAGCAACGGAGAACAAACCGGTTATCACCGATAAGCAGATTGCCAAAGTCCTTGAACAGGTAAAGGCGGCGGCTCTTTCCGAACTCGAGGATAAAATCACCGAAAACGTGATGGCAAGAGTGAGCGAGATGCTTAAAGCCGGCGAGCAGGGAAATTCTCCCGAAAACGAAGCCTGACGCAAAAGTCGGGTTTTTTTGTTAACAAAACAGGGGCTGGGTTGCCGGCTTCTGTTTTTTTTTAGAGTTTTTTTGAATAATGAGTATCGAGATAATCAATCGCGCTTTGATCAAAATCGGCGAAGGAACGATCACGTCGCTTTCGCAAACCCCGTATGGCGAATTGATGGGTTATGTTTATGAGGATCAGCGTAAGATGCTGCTCTCAACCCACTACTGGCGTTTTGCCTTAAAACGCGCACGTCTGGCGGAGTTGGACGAAGAAACGGGGTCGACGCTGTTTGCTTACGCCTATGCCCTGCCGGCTGATTATCTGGTCTTAAAAGATTTCGGCGAGTTTTATAAAATGCCGAACGTGAGCGACGTGGTGGTTGCCCCGGACGTCCGTTACTCGATCGAAGGCAACCGGCTGCTTTGCCGACAGCCCGGCAATATCAACATCACCTATATTGCCGACGTTTCCGATCCGAAGCTTTTCACGCCGCTTTTCAAAGAAGCGCTGATTGCCCTGGTTGCCGCCGAAATGAGCGTGCGAATTAAGCAGGGCGCGGATTATAAGCAGCTTTTTCTGGCCGAGTTTGAAAGTTATATCACGCAGGCGCGACTTAACAATGAGATTGTGCGTGATATGGAAACGATGCCGGACAACAGCTGGGTAACCATCCGTGACACGTGGAGTGCGGGCGAATGGTAAAACCGGTCTTAAATCAATTCAACGGCGGCGAGATCAGTCCGTGGCTGGAGGGGCGGATCGATTTGCCTAAATATAATTACTCGGCGGCCAAAATGCTGAATTTTATTCCTTTAGTGGAAGGCGGGGTGAAGCGCCGCGGCGGGTCGCATTTTGTGGCGCCGGTCAAGGAAGTGGACGCGGTTTTGTTTAAGATTGTGGTTGAGCCCTCTGAGGCAATCGTTTACATCAACAACGAGATTGCCGACGAACTTTATGTGGCGCCGGGTGAGAAGGTGAGCTATTCCGTTAAACTTGACGGTTATTATCCGGTGAGCGGCACTTATATCGTCGAGGAAGACACGACGCTGAACATCTCTCTGGTATCCACGCTCTACCGGGCCACGCTGACGGTTGTGTCGGTTCCCGAAGACGCGGACGTCTTCATCAACAGTTTGCGGCAAAATCCGGCGGTGGTCACCCGCGGCGCGACGGCTTCGTTCGAGGTTGCAAAAGACGGCTATGATACAAAGACCGGCAGTGTTCAGGTTAATGCTGATACGGAAATTACGGTTAAACTGGCAATGAGTTTTGAAATCCGCACGGCGGAAACGGGGGCAAAAATTGTCATCAACGGCACAGAGCAAAGCAAAATTGAAGTTCAAAAGGGCGATTTGGTTACCTGGACCGTATCAAAGCCCGGCTACAAAACCCAAAGCGGCAGCCAGACGATTGAGCGATCGACGGTTTTATATGTTGATTTGGATGAAAGCGGTTATGCCTTAAACGAAGTCGTTTTTGAGAAAAGTAAACCGGGTACTTATAAGCTGAAAGTAAAAATCAGCGGCTATTATCATTTGTCTGGTTGCGGTGCCGGCGGCGGTGGCGGCGGATCGGCCGGTGCCCATGCGTGGTACGGCGGCAATGGTGGCAGCGGTGCGGCCTTTATGGGCAAAGTCTGGTTTGATGCCGGGGACTACACGATCAAAGTCGGCGAAGGCGGCCGCGGCGGATGGGCCAGCGGGCGTAACGCGACCAGAGGCGAGTGGTGGGGTTATTCTTCCGCGCTGGAAGTCAACGGCCTGACTTATTTGGCTTTCAAAGGAAAAAGCCTGATTGATCTGTGGGGCGGCCGCGGCGGCCACGGTACCGGAACATATGCCGAAGGCGGCGGCGACGGCGGCAAACTGGAGGTCGGCACTTTGAAAATCGTTTCTTCCACCATTAAATCCGCGGGCAAGAAAGAGTCGACGTCTTCGCTTTTGCAAAACGGATTTGGCGCCGGCGGCAAGGCGGGAGATTTGGGCGAAAACGGTGCCGGCGGTACCAACGGTTATGTTAAGATTGTTTATCTGGGGCAGGTTTAGGATGGCGGAGAAAACAAGCAAAAGAGCCGATCTGATCAAGTTTAAGTTTGCCGGCAACGCCGGTTTTATGCTTGAGTTCGGCGACAAATACATCCGGCTGTTTGCCAACCACGGCCAAGTTTTGAAAGACGATGCAGTTTATGAACTGGAGAGCCCGTATACGCTTGAAGACATTTGGAACGATGAGCTTGAATGCTACAATTTGCAATTTGCGCAAATTGGCGACGTGCTTTATATTTTTCACCCGAAATATATGAAAAAGCTGACGCGTTATGCCAACGACGACTGGCGGCTGGAGGACTGGGAACTCTTAAACGGCCCGTGGAATCACGTTAACACCGAAGATATAAAAATCACCGCAAGCGGAACGACCGGAACCATCAGTTTGACGGCAGATGCAAATTTGTTCGCTGAAGACGACGTCGGACGTCTGATCCGTCTGACGCTGGTCAATGATGACACGACGGCATGGCAGGTCGAGGAGAGTGTCAGCAAGGGAGCGGTGTGGACGTCGGACGGTAAATATTACGAAGCCTTGAATGAAGGTACCACCGGCAACGTGAAGCCGGTGCACACGGAAGGCAGCCGTTCCGACGGGAAAGTGACGTGGAAATATCTGCATGCCGGCTATGGTACCGCCAAAATCACCGAATACGTTTCGGCGACCGAGGTCAAGGCCGAAGTGATTATTGAAATGCCGAAGGCGCTGGTAACCTCGCATTTTGAATTTGGCATGATTTATCCCGGGCGGAATTGTCCGTTGTCGGGCTGTTCTTATAAAAACCGGTTCTGGTTACTGATTGATGCCGCCGACGGTTTGAAAGCCTGCGGGTCTTATTCCGGTGATTTCAACAATTTCGCCGATCAGGAATTTGGCGAAGTGACGGCGGAATGCGCGGTTACGGTGCCGGTTAACTCAAAGGAGTACAATCAGGGACGCTGGATTGCGGGCGGCGACGTTCTGTTTGTCGGCACCTCAAGCGGAGAGTTTTATATCGACGCGATTTCCAACGGCGAAGCTTTGGCCGCGGACAATGTGGCGATCCGTCAGATTTCAGGTATCGGCAGCAAGCCGATCCAGCCGATAGCGGTGGGTGGGCATATTTTGTTTGTCGACCGTTTCGGCACGTCAATCCGCGATCTGGTTTACAGTTACGAACGCGACGGTTATGATCCGCTTGACGCCTCGCTCTTGGGCAAACATCTGTTGTCGTCGGGTATTGTCAGCTGGGACTGGCAGGACGTGCCGGACAAACTGTTGTGGCTGGTAATGGCCGACGGGCGTCTGGTGTCTTTTACCTTCGACGCCCAGCAGCAGGTGGCGGCCTTGGCGCAACATGATTTGTCGGGTTCGGTCGAGGCGGTGGCGGTAATTCCCTCAAATGATGAACGCCGCGATGACGTATGGGTGATCGTTAAGCGTAAAATCGGCAGCGTGATGAAACGATATGCGGAATGGATTGACAATGGGACCCGTTCCGACTACCCGGACGACGTGGAATATATTCGTGATCCGGTTGAAAGAGAGAAAGCAGAGTTGGATTATATTCGCGATTCCGGCTTTTTTGTTGACAGCGGCCTGATTTACAACCGGCCGGTCGGTGATGTGACGACAAAGCTCTCCGGGCTTGATCATCTGAAAGGCTGCGAAGTGGCGATTTCGGCCAACGGACTGGAGCGCCCGCATCAGATTGTGGCCGATGATGGTTCGATCGAGATTAAGGAAACGGACGCGCGGGTGGTGGTCGGGCTGCCGATCAGTTCGGTGCTTCAGCCGCAAAAGATATATCTTCAGTCGGACAGAGGCATGGGGATGTCCTGTGTTCAGCGGATTGATCACCTGACGCTGATGGTTTACCGTTCCGGCGGCGGGACGGCGGGGCCGGCCTATGACCGGCAGCAGGATATTTTATATCATAGCGGCAAAGAATTGGCAGCGGGCGAAGTTCGCCTGTTTACCGGCAATGTGGTTATTCCGTGGCCTGACGGTACTTCTTTGTTGAAAGACCGCGGGGCAAACATTATTATCCAAAACAAAAGCGTTTATCCGATGCTGATCCAGGCGATTGTACCGAGTATGCAAAGTTCGGCATAATTGACAATGGGGGGATTTTAAGATATAAAAGAAAAGCCCGGTGCGGGAACACCGGGCAATTTCCTAAACCTAGGAAAGGAGTTGAACGTCCTATAACTCCAACCTATGGGTATAGGATAACCTTATTTGATTAAAAAGTCAAGTAAGCTTTCAACTCCTTTCCGCATTATGCGAAACGGAGGTGAAAAGGATGATGGTAAAAATTATTATCATCATTAAAAAACTAAAAATTTTCTTCTTGATAAAGAAGTAGATTTTGGAAGGAGAGCAAGCAATTGCTCTCCTTTTTTTGGTCGGGAGGTTGTTTTGATAAAAAAATTTGAAAAAACGGATCTGAGGCGGATCGTAATTCAAAGGGAGCAGGAAGGGGAATTTGTACCAGAGGCTATTCCCGACGGCGCCGAAACGTTTGAGACGGGCGGGGTAATGGTGGCTGTTTTCTGGTACGTGGAGATAACCCCTAAACGTTTCGCGTTGTTTTCCGTCATCAATGCCGGAGCCGGGCGGAAGATGCTTCCTTTTGTGAAGGCAATGCGCCGGCTGATTGAACAAAGAAGCCAGGAACTTTCGGCCGAAAGGCTGGAAATGACGGTCTTGAACGGTTTTAAGGCCGGTGAGCGGCTGGCGCGGCTGCTGGGCTTTGAATATGAAGGAACCATGAGAAAGGTTTTTAACGGCAAGGATTATCAACTGTTTGCGAGGATATTTCAATGAGTGCGGGAGTAATGGGCGGTTTGGCGGCGGCTCAAACCGTTATCGGCGGTTATCAGGCTTATCGGCAGGGAAAGGCTAAAGCCGAGGCTTATAACGCCAACGCCGATATTTTGCGACGAAACGCCCGGCAGGTGCGTTTGGAGGGAGCGCTTAACGAAGACATACAGCGGGCCGAGAACCGGCAGCAGTTGTCAAAAACAAGGGCTTTGATGGGGGAAATGGGAATTGCCGACAGCGCAACCGTGATCGGTTCTCTGGCGCAAGATGCGGCCAACGCCGAACAAAACGCGCTTAACATCCGTTATCAGACGGAGACGGCGGCCAGAAACTACATGCAGCAGGCAAGCGATATGAATTTTTATGCCAAACAGGCCAAAAAGCAGGGGAAGAACGCGTTTCGGATGAGTTTGCTTTCAGGGGCGGCGAACGGCATTGCCGCGGCATATAATGCCAGCCAGCCGGTAGATAAGGAAGGACAGAAAAAATTTTCGTGGCTGTGGGGAGAATAAACAATGGTCGGAGAGATAAAAAGAGGGTATTTGAGCGGCACCAGGCTTGTGACCGAGAAACGCCCGACCTGGCGCGACAGCGGCATCAATGAGGTCGCAAACAGCGTGGCCGGCGCGGTGGAAGCGGGAAACAATTATTTCGAGAGGGAAAAGCAGCTGGTGTGGAAGCGCTTAAACCTTGAGGCGGCGAATTTGCAGACCGAAGAGCTGAACGCAATTAAAACCGCAAAATCGATCGAAGAAATTCCGGGCATTGTCGAAAACTTTCAGAAGAAGCTCAAAGACAACATGCGCGGCCAGAAATGGGGCAAGGAGTGGATGGAAAACCTCGGCAGCGGTTTTCTTTCGTATAACCAGCAGGATGTTCAAAACGCGTTCAGGGCTAAAGAAAAAGAGTTGGCCGGGATCAGCCTGAACGACACGTTGAAAGCCTATGCCGATCAGATTGCCGCTGCGCCGGAAGACGAGGCGGCTTTTTTATCCGCCGACGCTGACAGGCTGATTGCCTCCGACACTTATCTGACGCCGACCGAGAAAGAGAAAGCGAAGGAGAATTTTGCGAAGCTGTCTATCAATGGGATGGTAAACACCAACCCGGAAGTTGCCAAAAGGGCATTGTCCGATCCGGGACGTTTCCCCAACCTGTCGGATATTGAACGCAAGGAATATCTGCAAAAAGCCGACAATCTGTTGCTTGCCAAAGAAAAAGACCGGATTGCGGCGGAAGAAAGGGCAGAGAAGCTGGTTAAAACGAAGGCTGATACGGAAATGTGGCGGGCTAATTATCTTGTCAGCAACAACCAAATGAGTAAGGAGGAGGCGCTGAAAATTATAGATAACAACTATGCCGCTTCTCCTGAAGTTGCCAAAAAAATACGGGATCAGATCCTGTCACCCGGCAAAGCAATGAGCGACCCGGATGTGTTAAAAGAGCTTGAGGAAAAAATTAAAAACAAGACGGCAACTAAAGAAGAGATTGTTTTTGCCAACATAGACAAGGAGCTGAGCGACGAGGATTACAAAGAGTTGCTTGCTCAGGGAAAAGAGCTTGGACTGTGGGCGAAAGACGGGGAGGACAAAGACGCCAAATACCGCGCCAATCTGTCGCTTGTTGACGAGGGGCGGGACGCGGTTAATCAGGCTTTTGCCCGCGGCGACTTTGATAAGACGACCAGGGACGCCCTGTTGAAGGACATTGAGAACAGAGAAAAAAACGCAACGGCCGCGTGGGAAGCCGATTTGAAACTGAGGATGTCCCGCAATGAGGTCGTGGACGTGGACAAAGAGCTGGCAAACGCCCCGTATCCGGCGCTGGCAACTGAGAAAGTCAACGGTTTGAGGGAGTATCAAGACAAAATTGCCAAAAAAACGGAAGAGGAGAAGAAAGCAGAGCAGGAAAAGCTGAAGGCGGAAAAAAAGGAACGGGATGAGGCCATTGACAAAGAATTGCAGACAATTAAGGAACTGAAAGAAGAAAACCGGCTCAATACCTATATTGATTTGCGCAATCAGATTGCCGATGCGGCAAATGCCGGAGAGCTGCCGGGGGAAACAGAAATCAACGAGTTGGTACGCAACGGGGCTTTGACTGAAGAACAGGCCGGCAAGCTGAGAACGGCACGGGTAAATAAAAAGAAGGAATTTGAGCCGAAAAAAATCACCGAAGGCGAGAAAATGGAAAATATGAATGCTTTGCAGGATAGAAAAGCGGCTTTGGATCTTAACCCGACAGCGGAAGGATATGCCAGACTTGCCGAAGATCTGGACAATCTGCAAAGAGAGGGAGCTCTGCCTAAGGCCGAGGCGACATCTTTTTATAATGAGCTTTCGCTGGATTATGATGCGTTTGACGCGGCATTGATGGCGGAAGAAGGAGATGCGGGGCAACACGCGCTTCAGATCAACACCATCAACAATACGATACAAGATTATCTGGATGAGAACTTTAAGATGGTTTCAATCAACGATAAACAAGGAACGGTGTCGGAACGGGCGGTTAAACGTGCGCAAAATGCAAGAAATGCAAAGTACCGGGTGATGCAACGCGCAATTTACCGGGCGGCGCTGGTTACAGTGGCAAAGAAACATGGGCTTGAAGACACCAGCTACAAGGGCATCAACGACAGCGGGCAAAAAGAAGTGATTTCCTCCGAGGCGCTGGAGGAAACCAAAAAGCTGTTTGCGCAACAGATTTATCAGAATGCGGATGTGGTGGCAATTAATCCGACCAATATTTTAAGCAGTGAAAACGGTTTGCAGCGGGTGTTGAGCGGTGCCGATGATAAAGGTCGCGGCGAGAAGCTGGTTGACGAAAGAATTGTAAACATCGGTAGAACTGTCGGCGGCAAATATAAAGCGATGTTTGCCAATGGTAAAATTAAAGATATCAGCGAAGAACAATATAAATCTTATATAGGACAAAAGTAATGGATGAGGAATTGATACAGAATATTGACAATGAATTGGCGGTTTTGCGCGGAAGTGAACGGTCAACCAACGTTGTTGATGATGAAGTAATCGAATGGGTGCCGGTTAATATTCCTGTTGCTGAAGAAGAAGTTGTTGATGATGAAGTAATCGAATGGGTGCCGGTCAATATTCCCAGTTATACAACGCTGGATGCGGACACCAACAAAGTTTATTCGGTGCCGGCAACGATGGATGAAACCGACACCCGCTTTGCCATCCATACGCAGGCAGAAAAGATAAACAAAGATAATTTCTTGGGTAAAATTTTGTTGTTTGGCGGGCAGTTGGCGCTTGATTATGCCAAAGAAAAAGCAAGAGAAACGGTTGGTGAGGCTAAACAGGCGCCGAAATCTGCCGCGGCCGGAGCGCTGGACATTGCCGGGAGCATTGCCAGAGGGGAAACGGATCTGTTGTTTGATTATTTTCGAATGAAGGAGAGAGCCGAAAAAGGGAAAAACGAGGCATCCTCATCGATGCCGCGTTTGGGCTTAGCGGAGCTTTTTTTGCCCGATGATGTGGTCGAAGCCGGAAGGGCAGCCGGCGAAGCGACTTATATTGCCGATGAAATGAGAGAAACCAGAGAAAGCCGGGTATCTCGGGAAATGGCGGAAAACCCGGTTTCTCTGATGTATGGCGGCAGGTTTGATCAACCGGTGTCTGACAAAGCGCTCAATGCCGCGCAGAAAAATGCGCAGGAGTTGAACCAAAAAGCGGTGGCTTTGTATGACAAATGGCGGCAGCATAACGTTGAAACTATCAACAAAATCAGTTTGGGGCTGATGCCCGAGGAAATGCGCGGCAAAAAAGATTTTCAGAACGTTATGTATGGGATCGGCAATAGCGCGACGTCTATCGCAGCTTCCATGGCGATAACGCTGGCAACTAAAAATCCGTATGTAGCGGCCGGTATGATCAGCAAAGCTTATTTTGATTCGTCCAAAAGCGAAGCTTTTCAAGAGGCAATGGCACAAGGAGAGGATTTTGACACGGCGGATCTGCATTCTGACATTCTGGGAGCTTTTGACGGAGCTTTGGAAGGAATCGGCGATTTCATTATGATGGGGATTGCCAAAGTGGGAACGGCTCCGGCTTCCAAGGTATTGAAAAACGCCTTTGTCGGATCGGTTGAAAAAATCCTGAACAACCGAGCGGTGGCGGCGCCGGTTAAAACAGCGGTTAAAAACGTAGCCCGCCAGTCCTCGGTTTTTAAGGCAGCGGCAAAAGGTTTTTTGACTGAAGGGCCGTTTGAGGAAACCGTACAGAACGTGCTGGGGGACGAATACCGAAATGCCATCGGCTGGCAGGATAAGTCGCAGGCGGATATCTGGGCGGACGGGATGTTTTCTGGTTTTGTTGGGGGTATTACGGGTGCAGGCTTTGGCGCGGGCGGCACTATGCTTTACAACCATCGTATGAGAAACTGGAACCGGCAGATAAAAGACCAGGTGAAAGCTTATAACCCGGGCATTGACGATCAGACGGCGCAAACAACGGCAGATTTGCTGCAGGAAACGTTTTTGCAGGAAAGCGTGCCGGTCATGGATGAACTGAATCAGCTCTTGAACAAGGAAAAAGATCCGGACACGATGCCGGAAGGAATAGATGCCCGGAGTATCTCAGAGGTGAGCCGGCAGGTGATGAAAGAGCGTTTTGGTGTGACGGACGAACAAATTGACCAATGGGTTAAGATTGTTGCGCCGATGATTGATGCCAGAAACCAGTATAACGAAGTTTATCAAAACTTTTACGAGCAGCTGACGGCGGCAGGACGTCCAAATGCGGAAGCGGATGCAGACGCTAGAATTATTGCGGCGCGAGCGGTAACGTTGGCAGTCAACGAAGGAAAATCGGCAGCGGATATTTTGGAGCGCTGGCAGTTGCGTATTGAAGACGGCGAACAAGGAAGCGCCGTTTATCTGGCAGAAAGAGAAGGAAACGGAAACTTTGAACAGTCAATGTATAAAAGTAAGTTTGATACTTTAGAGAATTTTGTTAATGATATTTTTAACAATCCAGAAGATACAAGCGCAAGATATTTTGCCAATTTATCAAACAGTGGGGTTAATTTTGATATTCCTCGAGATACGGTTTTACACGATAAAAAACACTCGTTGACAGCTAAAGAATGGACAGAAGTCGCTTCAAATATAGATAATATTGAAAGCGCGGCACTTTCCTCCAAAAAAAGATTTGATGGACAATCTGTATTGATGAAAGTGGCTACTCCCAATGGAAAGTACGGCGTTGTTTTTGAGCATATGAAAAGCGGGCGCAATATTGTTACAACGGCTTTTAAAGATACGGACGCTAATATTGACAACTGGATAAAAAATAACTCCGCTAGAGCGATGCAAACGGCATCCACTACCCAAAAGGGACTGCTCTCTAGTCGGAGTATGTCTGATATTATATCAGTTCTGGACAATAATGTCAACGATACTTTGTATCAATTACCTCAAAAAGCATACGGTGTTGATGGCAAAGCGGATATTGACACGCCGGAATTTAAGCGGTGGAGCGGCAGCGTTGATGTTGTTGCACCTTCGGCCGCCCGAAATTATGATTTTCAGACCGGAAAACCTGTTGTGGTTGAGGGGTTTCATGGGACGAGCGCGGAGTTTGATGTTTTTAAGGGAAAGCGTTACTTCTTTTCGGATAGCATTGATGTAGCGGGTGCTTATGGTTCTAAAAATCCTATGCAGGTCTATCTGTTGATGAGGAATCCTCTTGTCATTGACGCCTATGGGCAGTCTTTCGAAAAAATATATAATGCGGAAGGTAACAAAAAGAAATATTCCGAATTGACTGATGATGATATAAAATATTTGGTGACACTTGGTTTCGATAGTTTTGAAGAGGCGAAAGAATATTATACAGAAAACGCAAAAGAAGATCCGGAGGGGTATGTTAATCTTGCCAAAGTAAAAGGAGAAAAAGCACGTTCGACAGAGGAATGGGCAGAATACGCCAAAAGGAATGGATATGATGGAGTTATCATAAAAGATGTGAATGATACTGTTGATATATCAAATGTTCGTTCAACCGACTATATCGTCTTTAATCCCAACCAGATAAAATCCGTTTATAACCGCGGGACGTTTGATCCGGCGTCCGACAACATTTATTATCAAGGGCAGGTTGTTGCTAATGGGAACGATGTAAAACTGACTATTGATTCTCGGGAAGAGATGGGTGGGCTTTCCGAAGATGATTACAAGCTCAAGATGCTGGAAATCTTAAAGTCGTTCAAAGGGAAGAAAATTTTTAATCAGTCCTTAAACGGTGAGATTGAAATCAGGACTTCGTCAATCAAAAAATATAAGAGCTTTTTTGCCGACAAAAACAAAAGGTTGATCGTTCCTTATGTTCCCGAATTGTTGGAAAGGGCAAATTTTGTCAGTGAAAATACCTATACCCCGGAAACGGAAAGTAATATTGTCGCTTATTGGAAGGCTGATTTGCCGATAAACATTGACAATGATACTTATAATGTCCATTTAACGGTTAAGGAAGACAACAACGGCAATTTCTTTTGGGATGCACAGGTAAATGAAAAAGCCCCTCGCACCGATCCGGCTACAAATCCGGGGGATAAGGGGCTTAGTACCTCCATAGACACCGCCGTACAAGGCGGGCTCTCGGAGAGCCTTAAAGCGGAAACCGCTTATAATGATAATGTAACACAAAATGCGGGCAATGTCAATGATACTTTGTATCAGATAGCGTATGCCGGCAGCCGTGTTGATTATGACCGGCCGAGTTTGGAGGCAATCGGTACTGGTGAAGGAGCGCAGTCGCACGGCTGGGGGCTTTATTATGCTTTGGATAAAGATGTTGCAGAACATTATCGTAAGAAATTCATAGCAGAATCGAAACCGGCAGACATGTCTAATGGTGAATATATGAGACTTTTGGCTGTTAATGAAAAGGGAAAAGACTTTTTTATAAAAAAGCTGAATAACATATTAGACATTCAAAAGGAACGTACAAATCTCTATTCTGAAATTTATGCTATTCAAGACGAAATAAGAAATTTAGATAAAAAAAGTGATAGCTATTATGATGAATGGGGATACAAAAAGGAAGGCGCTGATGCAGAGCTGGATAAAATTAGACAGGAGAAAAAAGAAAAAATAAAACAAATCGATGAAATTGAAAATAAGATAGAGGAATACCCAGCATTATATTCCGATATAATCAGCGAAAATCAAGCAACAAAGGATTTCTTCTCTAATCTTGATTACAGATATAACAGTGAAAATGTTAAAAAGGCTATTCAGGAAATTAAAGATTCTGATTTGTCGAAATTACCTAAGGGGCAAGTGCACGAGGTTGATATACCTGAAAATCCGTATTTGCTTGATGAACAAAAAACTTTCAGTGAACAAAGCGATTTTGTGAAAGAAAAGCTAAAAAATCTGGAAGAAAAAATTGTTGAAAAGTATGGTTTTACGGCAAAATTTGCCGCTGGTTCTAGTTTACAAAAAATAACCGGTCGAGATGTTTATCGGAAAATATCAAATATTTTAGGCTCGGACAAAGCCTCCTCTCAGTTACTGGAAAAATATGGAATTAAAGGCATAACCTATGTCGGAGAGCAAGACGGACGGTGTTTTGTGATCTTTAATCCTGACGATATACAGGTAATTGACAAGTTTTATCAGTTGGGAATGCCGAGTGACGGAGAGCTGAACCTTGAGGTTACGCCGGTGCGGGGGCAGGGAGAAGATAATCCGCGAGGGAGTTTTACCCGGCGACCGGATACCGGGGAAGCAATTATAAAACTTTTTCAAACCGCCGATGCCTCAACCGTCGTTCATGAGTTGGGGCATTTCTTTTTGGACGATATGCGGCGTTTTGCCGATAACCCGGAAACGGCGGCACAGTTGCAGGCAATATATCGTTATGTCGGTTCAACGGATGGAAATCTGACAAGAGAGCAGCATGAGTATTTTGCCGATTCCTTTGAAGCTTATTTGCTGGAAGGGCGTTCGCCTAATGCGCTTTTGAAAAAAGTGTTTCGTCGTTTTAAGAGTTGGCTGCGTAATCTTTATAATGAAGTTAAACGCTTGGAGTATGTTAAATTAGATGATGAGATTCGCAAAACCTTTGATGATATGCTGGGCGGCAGAAAAATTGATTTTGCCATGCAGCAGAGTACAGTAAATATGGAAAACCGCCTGCAACGCGGTTTTATTTCTAACTGGGACATTAATAAAGCGATGGAACTGCTGCATGAAGGCAAAATCAGCAAGGCGGAAATGCAAAGCCTGATTGAGCAAATGAAAAGCAATGAAGTCAGCGCTGTGGATTTTAAGCAAAAGCTGAAAGATTTTGCTGTATCGCCAAATATTAACAAAGAGAAATTGAGTGAATATGATTATAATTTGTATCGCCGTCAGCTTGAAAATCTGGTTTTTGACCGAGAAAATATGCGCTCAAGGATAGAGAGACTTTTGACTTGGACAAAGCCGCGGACGCAAAACGGCAAGTTGGTCGGACGTTTCCCGGACAAAAAATTGAACGACGCTTTTGACCGTTTCCGTGAACTGGTGGCGATGGACAAGGATGCGGCCAAAGAACAGCAGCAGGAAAACGCCAAACTGATTGAAGAATTTATGCGCGAAGGCGGCGATATTGATGTTGAAAAGCTTGTCTTTGAAAACAAACTGCTGGGTCTGGCAACCGGAAAAATAAGCGACCGGGCGCTTTTGGAAGTTTATGAAGGGTTGTCTGACAGCTACAATGCAGGTCGTTTGTCCGCAATGATAACCGGAGAAATCAGAAAGGAGAGAAAAGCGCGACTGATTGCCGAAGCCGAAGAAGTTTTGACCGGCGGCGGCCGAATTAACTGGCGGGATGAGAAAAAAGGCTGGAAAGACAAGGCGTGGAAAATGCTTGGAGGTGCGGAACGTGGACAGCTTTCGTGGGGCGGGCTGATGGATGTTTTGTCGCGAAACGATAAAGCTTCTAAAAGCTCCAACAGCAAGCTCAGCCAGAATATGGACATATTCAACGCCGAGCAGAAAATGTATGCCGGGATTATCAAAGATGGCGACAATGTTTCGGAAAAGCTGATGAACGCATTAAAAGGAAGCGCCAACAAGGCTATCAGCGTTAGCCGTTATATGGACAAAGAACTTGATCAGAAAACAATGATCGAATGGGTTGGTAACGAGAACATCGGCAAGCGCGGACTTCCGGTTAGGCCGATTTTGATGCGCAAGGAGTTCAGCAAAGATCAGTTAATTGATGTTTATATGAAAGCACAAGACAAAGATACTCGGGAAATTATGGCAGCAGATCCGATCAACCAGTATAACGAGGAGTTTTTGCGGCGGGTGAATGAGGAACTGACGGAGGATGATATTGCGGTAGCAAAGGCTTTGTTTGAGTTCTATAATGAAAACTATGAGCGGTTTAACCAATTTTATGAAGATCATTTTGGCATCAGCCTGACACATAATAAGTTTTACTCGCCGCGCTCGATGACCAGAAACGGTGTGAATGTTGATGACGGAACACCAAGAGCTTATGCCAGCTTTTCGGGCGCCAAGCAGCGTGTGGCGCAGGCTGGCAGCGCAACCATCAACTTTCGAGGAGCCTTTGCCGCTTTGCATAAATATGTGCAGGATCTTAACCATTATATGGGGTTTGCCGATGCCTTGCTGGATATTAACGCCGTTTTTGGCGATAAAAAGATCAAGGCGATTATCGATAATGTTTTCGGCGCAAAGATGAATGAGAGAATCCGCTATGAGATTGGGAACTTTGCCAACAACGGGGAAAAGAAAGATGTTTGGAGCGCTTTGTCCAAGGTGCGGGCGCGGTATGCCAAATCCGTGCTGGGTTTGAAGCCGGCGCTGGCCATTAAGCAATTAACATCATTTCCGGCTTATTGGGAGAATGTATCGACAACTGATTTTATCAAAGGCGTTGCCGATTTCTTCCTTCATCCCAAGGAAGCTATGGAGATTTTGGGCAACACAACCCTGATGAAAAGCCGGGATGTCAATATTATTCGCGATTTTGAAGTGATGTCAAAATCGGAAATGTTTAAGAATATGAAAAAAGCCAAAGGTAAATTCAAATGGAATGATTTTTTGATGGCTAATATTAAGTTTGGTGACCGTGGTGCGATTTATATGGGCGGTTGGGCGCTTTATAAATCGGAACTGAAAAAGAACCTGAAAGCGGGGATGAGTGAAACTGAGGCAAAGCAAAAGGCCTTGGATACATTTGAGAGGGTGACGGACGAAACGCAGCAATCCGGCCGCCTGAGCCAGCAGAGCTATATGCAAAGCAACGCGATGTGGCGGGCGTTTACAATGTTTACGAGTTCGCAAAACCAGTATCTACGCAAAGAAATAATGGCTGTTAACGGATTGTTGAGCGGACGGATGAGCAAAAAACAGGTTGCGAAAATGCTGTTTATCTATCATTTTTTGTTGCCGATGTTTTTCCAGTTTGTCGCTGACAGTTTTCGCTGGGATGACGACAGCCAGATGAGGGCGGCCGCGCTGGGATCATTAAACGGATGGTTCCTTATAAATAAAGTGTTGGAAAATGTTTATAATACACTGACCGGCCAGGGCGGAATGTATCAAGCCAGAATGTCGGTGCGGGAATTGGTGCCGTTTTGGGGAAGTTTGGAAGACTTTAAAAATATGGTATTGAAATTTGCCGATGAGGATTTGGAAGCGGAAGATGTGCTGAAAGCGGTTAAGACCTTGGGTGAATTGACGGGGCTGCCGCTGAAATATGTGCAGGACGTTGTCAACAATTTCGGCGATTATGCCAAAGCCGGAGAACCGGGCAAGGAAATTATGCTGTGGCTCGGCTGGTCGCCGTATGCCTTGCGGGACTTTGAGGATGAATAAAATTATTGATAATTAATTTTGGTTGTATATTATTAGTTTATTGTATTAAGGAGTGGTGATATGAGAAAGATTCTTTGTTTTTTAGTCGTTTGGGGTGTGTTTTTCCTTTCATCTTCGGTTATGGCCGCTAGCAGTGATTTATGTGGAAAAATAGGCGGAAAATGTTTAGGCATGTTAAAAACAGATAGTCTTTATGGCTCTTACCTTTCTGGTGAAGATACCGATAAGGGATTTTCCCGTTGTATTCAGGAATATAAAAATCTGGAATGTAGTATGGAGAAATTGAAAGATGTTTATGAACTTGCAGAGATGATATATGATACAGATTGGGATATTGTACGTGAAATAAATAAAGTTCATGGAAATACTTTTGAAGGTAAAGAACTTGCAAAAGTAATATCAATTAATTATCGACTCAATGTATTTCCTCCATATCGGGCAAGGCTTTCTTTAGACAGATGTAGAATGTTTTCTACTTTTGATGATTTTAAAAAACTTTGTGATATTGTTAAGGAGAAAAAAATTGATAATGTAGATATTTTGTTAAAGATTGAAGATATTAAAGATATGAAAGTTTTGCTTCAGTCGAATGAATATTGACAACCCATATATTTCTGTTTATTATTATAAACAAGCGGAAGCTTCAACCCCTCATAAGGTTGTATTAAGCGACGGAAGCCGCCCGAAAGTTTCGGTATTTTTTAATTTTAAATATGGTGTGGATGGTTGCGAATATATTGAATAAGCACGCCAGTTCGCTTACTGGTTATGAGCATCCACATCGCCTATATTCTCATAAGGATTTTAAGCGATGGAAAAATCAAATAAAGAGTTGGAAGTTGAAAACGAGGCGCTGAAAAGCACCTTGAATTTTGTGCTGGCCAAATTGAAGGAAGTGGTTGAACTGTTGGAGGGCAGTCACCATGAGTAACAGTGCCGAAATTTCAGTTTTTAATTTCAACAAAAATCAAATAAGAACAATTTTGTTAGACGGAGAGCCTTGGTTTGTTGCCTGTGATGTTTGTAAAGTTTTAGAAATAAAAAACACAACTCAGGCTGTTCAAAAATTAGATGATGATGAGCGGTCTATGTTAAAAATAGGTCGTCAGGGAAAGGCTAATATCGTTAATGAATTTGGATTATATAATATTACATTGGATTCCCGTAAACAGGAAGCCAAAAGGTTTAAGAGATGGGTTACTCATGAAGTGCTTCCCTCAATTCGCAAGACAGGAGGTTATGGAACTATTTCCAAAATGGTAACTGTTGACATGGAAGCGATTGGTGAAATGGTCAAGAAGTGCGTAGCGGTGGCTGTTCGTGAAGAAATGGCCGGCTGTAAAGTTAAGGCGGTTGGCAGGAAAACTATAAAGCCTGCCGGCGAAGACAGTTTTGGTTCTATATATAAAAATGCTGTTCGTAAGGTTTTGGATGAAGAAAACCGGAGCCGAAAGGATTATCAGTTGTCGGAAGAAGAAGCGCAAGTTATTGAAAAGATGAGAAGCTGGCGTGCCTTTTTCGGGACAAATTTGATGTTAGAATTGGAGGAGAGGTTAAAAAAAAGTAATTTGATTGTCTGATAATTATTGTTTGCAATTCAAAAGGGCTGTATTTGTAAAAATGCAGCCCTTTGTTGTTGACGAGAAGTATTATTTGTGTAAAAATACAATCGAAAGGTTGTATTATGCGAAAGCTGTCAATTCTTATTTGTGTTTTTCTCTGTGGGGCGGTGCTGGCGGCGGGCTTTCAGCCGGCCGGGAGTGTTGAGGTGTATTTTTCGCCCTCAAATGCCTGTGAGGAAAGCATTGTTAAGATGATCAACGGCAGCCGCCGGAAAATTGACGTTGCCGTCTATTCGCTGAACAATGTGGATATTGTGGAGGCTTTGAAAGAGGCTGACCGCCGCGGGGTGAAAGTGCGGATCCTGACCGACCGTTTGCAGGCGGCCGGCAGAAGTTCCAAGGTGTGGGAGCTTTACCGGGCCGGGGTTAATATCCGGGTGCACTCGAAACATAAGATTGAGCACAACAAATTTGCGGTATTTGACGGACGAACGGCGGTGACGGGGAGCTATAACTGGACGGAACCGGCTACCGTCAAAAACAGTGAGAATTGTATTTTTCTTAGTGACCGGTTGGCGGTGGCGGCGTTTGCCGAACGTTTTGTCTGGCTGTGGTCGGTGAACACAAAGGAGAAGTCCGACCGCTGGTTTGCGAAAAAAGAAGCATTAGCGAAAGCCGATTGACAGCATATAAGGCTTAGGCTATAAAGAAAAAGTCCGGTGCTGGAACACCGGACGATTCTTTAATTCGGAAAGGGTTAAACCCATTCTTTAACCTTCCATGAGTTAAAGATAGCCTATTTGGTGTAAAAAGTCAATAGGTATTGGGTTTTCCCTTTCCCAACCGCCGATAAGGCTGAAAGGAAAGTTATGATAATAAAGTTTATTATTATCATTCGGAAAATCCGAATTTTCCTGTCGATTAGACGATAGGAGGGAAGGAGAGCCGGCAACGGTTCTCCTTTTGCATTACAAGAAATTACATGTTGACAAAGGGATATATTTTTAATACAATCTAGGAGAAAGTTAAAAATGTTAGTTATAGACCTTTCCAAATCACTATAAGAACAAACTTTTGTGGGAAAAGCCGTTGAGCAGTCAACGGCTTTTCTTTATATGAGTTTATGTTTTTTGTAACCGGCCGTCCTTTGGGGCGGCTTATTTTATGGAGTGATAGATGACTTTATTTTCGGATGTGAGCAAAGTCAATTATGTGGCGGACGGGACGGCTTTGGAATTTCCGGTGCCGTTTAAGTTTTACAGGAACAAAGACGGTACCGCGCAGATAAAGGTTTATTCCGGCAGCGGCGACGCGTTGAAGGTTTTGACGGAAGGTACCGATTATACGGTGGCGGGCAGCGGCGAGGAAATCACGGGCAAGGTGGTGTTTGCGGCGCCGCCGGCGGAAAACGTGAAGCTGGCGGTTTTGCGCAACAAACCGTTTTTGCAGGAAGCGGATTATATCAACGGCCAGTTGTTTGATATGGAGCAGCTGGAGGATTCGTTTGATGGGGTTTTCATGAATTTGCAGGAGCTGCAGGAGCAGCTCTCCCGCGCGTTGTTGGTGGATCCGGTTTCCGGCGATGATCCGCAAAACATTGTGGAAACGGTGCTCAAGTATAAGAACGCGGCGCAGGCGGCGGCGAACGAAGCAGTAGCGGCGGCAGCAACAGCAACTGCGCTGGTTGAACGGGCCGAAGCGGTGGTTAATGAGTTGGGAACGCTTGCGGACGAGATTAACGGGGAGGTGATCTGATGGGGACGGTGGTTGAAAAAATCCGCTATATTGCCGGGACCAAAAGCGCAATCAGGTCGGCAATTGTCAAAAAAGGGGTTGAGGTCGGCGACGAGGTGACTTTTCGGGCGTATGCGGAAAAGATTGCGGAGATTGAGGGCGGGAAAAGCGCGGCGTCGTATATTTTTGAAAATACGACGAAGGCAAAGAGCTATCCGGTCGACGAGATGACGGAAGCCGGTTGGAAAACATTTCCGTTTAATTTTGTTGACGATCTGGAAGGTTTCAAAGCCTCAAGATATGAGTTTGCAACCTATTGTACCGCGTACGGCGGCGGCTGGATTCCGTGGTTTGACAACAACTTTACCACGTCCGGCAATTTTGCGCAGCCGAAATATTTTAAGTTTAGCCGGCCGGTTATGTTGAAAAGTATAAAAGTTGCAGGAGACAGGCAGACTTTGAGGATATATGCGACCAACGAAGCGGATTATCTGGGAGACACTTCGCTGATGACGCTGGTAAAGGAATTGAAAATGCCGGCCTCGGCGGCGTCTTTAAGCGAGTTGGAAGTTGGAGCCGATACGGCTTACACGTACTATATGCTGGAGAATGACAGCGTTTATAGCGGTCTTTCGGAACTTCGTCTGGAGGTTGTCGGCGGTAATGTTTTCTGCACGTTATCCTCGGCCAACATGACGCCGGAAGTCAGGGTTTCTCTGACCGATTATATGAAGTTGATTACGCAGCCTTTTTATCATGAAGGAGAAGTTATCGAGGCGCAGACGCTGATTATGAAGCCGTATGCCGAGGGCGGCAATCTGATTAATTACGTTGACGAAGGTTCGGCGGTTGATCTGAAGATGTATCTTTTGACGGGGGCGGGCAAGCCGGCGCTTTATCTGTTGTCGCCGGATGACACGTTCGATCGTCCGGAAGGCTATGCGGACATGACAGAAACGGCGGATTTGAGCTTGCCGGCGCATATTGTAAAAAAAGAAATTGTTTCGGATTTTGAGCAACCCGTTCTTACCGGCAACGGAACGGTTGGCGGAGACAGCTTTGCCGTTGAGGCGGACAGCGAAAACAATACATATCGGGCAGCTTGGAAGGCTTTTGACGGGAATACCGTGTTAGAGGACACGGAAAATGACCAATGGCACTCCGGCAGCGGGCAACCGCATTGGCTTGAGTTCTATAATCCGCACCCTTTGAAAGTATCATCAGTCACGGTTTATAACGGCGGGGATAATGTTTTGCCGCTTGACTGGAAATTTCAGGTTTCGGACAATGGAACGACGTGGGTTGATGTCGCAAGCGGAACCAACACCAACACCACGGCGGGCGGCAACTGGTCTTTCAGCATAACCAACCCAAGTTGGCACAAGTATCATCGTTTCTATACATCCTCCGGTCAGGGAAGAGACAACGATTATTTGGGACTGACCGAATTGCAGATAACCGCGCAGGAGAAAGCTGAACGCTGGGTTATGGGCGGTGCTTGAACGATGTTTGTCAGGTTTTTAATTATTTTATGGCTGGGGCTGATGCTCTGGCTTTTTTTGTGAGGTGAATATGGAAAAGCTGTTATTTGCCGTATACGGGCGCAAGAAATATATTACCTTAGATAAGTTAAGCCGGCAGGGGGTGAAAGTTCCCGCCGGTTTTGTTTTTGACGGCGTTTCGGTGCCGTGGTTCGTGATGTGGATGTTTACGCACAACGAGCTGAAAGAAGGGATCGAGGCGGCCTGCGTACACGATTTTATGTGCGGGCACAAAGAAAAGTACCGCCGGCGGGAAGCAACGTCAATTTTGCTGAAGCTCTGGAAAAATGCCGGGCTGGGAGAACGCTGGTATACCTCATGGAAGCCGTGGGTGGTTTATGCCTTTGTTGAATTATACCAGATTTCAAAGGGGTGGAAGTGATGGAGGTCTTATGCGGTCTGCGGTCAAAAAGGAGTTTGCAAAATTTATATTTCAACGGATGTCGAAAGAAAGAGCGGTCGATTTGATCAATTCGTTTCCGTTGCTGGAAGAGCAAAAGAAAATTTTGATTGAGGTTGATGTTTTGAAAATTCCGCAAAAGCAAATTGCTTTTGACGCAGGGCGGGAAGTCAAAACGATTTCCCGCCGGTATAACAAAGCCCTCGAAATGTCCGCTGATCTTTTAACGGCTTATATTTCAAGGCTCTTGGAGTGTCCCGGAAAGTAGAACCGGCGGCGTTCTTTATGATTATTGTGGCGGTTACTCTGGATATGAAGAAAGTGTCCGGGGTTATTTTTATAAATAAGTTTTCGAAGGCTTTCTTCATTGTTTAACAAAAATGGAGAAACGATCATGATGATTAAAACAGCAGACGGAGAGAAGTCCGTCGCCTCTAAAGGACTGGCCGGAGCCGCTCTTGGTCTGGCTATTCCGGGAACTGTGGCGCTGGTTAACCAGCTTTCAAACGGTGGTGGTTTGCTGGGCGGTCTGTTCGGCGGTCTGGGAAATGCCGGTGCCGTTGCAGCCGGCGCAACCGCGGTTGGTGACAGCCGGGTGATTTCGGCTTTGGAAGCACATATTGCCAAACTGGAAGCCGAACGTTATACAGACAGCGTCGGCATTGACGTTTATAAAGAGGCGATTGCGTTGTCGAATAAAAACGACGACAAAATCAACGCCAACTACAAAGAGCTGGCGGCAGCCTTTGCCGCTTTGGACAAGCAGGTGGCGGTTGACAAGCAGGCGACGGTTGACAACTTCGCCTATCTCAATAACCGCATCGACACGACCAAAAACGAAATTCTGTGTTACTGCAATGCTACTTTTGTTCCTGGCAAGCTGGTAATGCCGCTTGATAATCTTTGTCCGGCAGCCATGCCGCGGTACAACGACTGGAAAGCGCCGACAGATTCGAGCACTCCGGCAGCCTAGCAAAGGGGAGCGGCATCATGGGAAAAATCGACGCAATCGAGGAATTTAAGCAAAAGCTTTATCAGATAGAAAGCCAGGGCAGCGCTCCGGTGCGGGCGCCGGTATGGCAGCGTTTTGATGAGTTGGTCAACAAGATGTCGAACGATCAGCAGGCGTTTGTCAACGGCGATGAGAAAGCCTTGTCCAAGCGACAGCAGATGATGGCAACTTTCAACGACTGGCTGTTTGAGCGCTTCAAGGACGAGTTTGTGCAAATTCCCGTGTTTGCCGCTTTGGCGGAAGAATATATCGACGTGGTGGCGAACACGGCCCAAGAGTTCGGCCGGCATGCGGCGGGTTTGGAAAAAGAAAACGAAGAACTGCGCCGGCAACTGGCCGAACTTCGTGCCGAACGGGGAGACAGGCTGTTATGATTGAATCCCTGAAGCAAACTGAGCTTGATCTTTTTGAACAAGAGATTTTAACCGATTTGTTCGGCGGTGTTTCCTCCGAACACATGACGGTCGGATCCGGTATCTTCAAAGTCAATATTTCCGGACAAGTCCAGAAATATATTGATAAATTTGAACATCTGGTGCGGCCGCTGATGGATGATCAGGGAAAAATCGAAGGTTCCAAAATTAAACAATATCTTTCGGGTAATCTGGCGGCAATTGTGCCTGATGGAAAATTTCGTCTGATAGAGATTTATCAGCAGGCGGCGCCGCTGATCCAAAAAATAGCAGGAGTCATGAAATGAAAACTTTAACCGAACATGAGGATTTTTACAGCAGATTGAGCGATGTCGGCGAGAAACTGCTGGATAAAATCGAGGCCAAACTGGACAAGGGCGAGAAAATCTCGTCCGAAACGGTGGCCGACATGGCCAAAACCGTTGGCCACATGATGAAGTCGGAAGCCAAGACAATTTGGATGATGAAACATCATGAGCACGGTGAGGAACTGTAACGACGGGGAGCGGAAACGCTCCCTTTTTTGTTGGAGAAAAAAAGTAATGGATTGGAGTTTGTTTGCCGGAATATCGGCATTAATCGGCGTTTTGTGCAACTTTATCAGAATGGGGGAGTGGAAAGCAAGGCAGGAAACGAAAGTTGACAATCTGGAAAAACGGATGGATGCGTTTGAACGTTCAATCGGCGAGCTTTTGCGGAAAAACGATGTGCAAACGCAACTGCTGACGGAACTGAAGGTTAAGTTGGATTTGATGTTTGAGGACAAAGCCAAAAAGAAGAGAGGAGAAAAGCTGTGAGGGAAGAAGACATTTTGACGCTGGCGCGAACCGTGTGGGGCGAGGCCAGAGGCGAGGGGACGGAAGGACAAAAGGCGGTAATTCATACCGTCTTTAATCGTTTTAAGTCGGGGCGGTGGTTTGCGGGCAAGACAATTGCGGCGACTTGCAAAAAGCCCTGGCAATATTCTTGTTGGAACAAAACCGATCCGAACCGGGCGAAGATGGAAGAACTGACTTATATTGAGCTTAAACCGTATATTGAGTTGATTGAAGAGGCGGAATTTGAGCCGGATCCGACCGGTGGCGCGACACACTACTATAATCCGAAAGTTTGCGCGGTGCCTAAATGGGCTGCCGGCATGAAGCCTTGTTATGTTTGCGGGCATCATTTGTTTTTTAAGGGGATTGACTGATGGAAAAAGAACACAAAAACTGCCGGTACCGGTTTTGGCGGTGGCTGATTGAGCTGGCCTTGAAAAATCGGCGAATTTACTGGCTGCTGTGGGGTATGTTGATTGTTGTCGGCATCTGTGCGTGGCGGTTCGGGCTGGCGGGGCTGCTATGGTAAACCGATTGATACGCTGGGCGGTAACTTTTGTGATGGTTGCCGCCCTCTGCTTTGCCTTTTACGAGGTAGGGCAGGAAGTCGGCCGGAGCAAGGCCAGAGTTCAAGTGGTGGAGAAACAAGTGGAGGTAATCCGATATGTTGAAAAGAAGAAGGCGGAAATTCATGCTAAGCCTAATGCCGGCCGTGATGATCTGCTTAAGCTCATGCGCGCCGGTCGGCTATAGTCCGGGTTGTCCGGTTTATCCGGTTGCGGGCGAAAAGGTGGCGGCAGAATTGGAAAACGCCAGCTATTCGGAATTTCCGAACACCTGGGAATGGATCGGCCGGATCGACAAACTTCGGCAGGAGCTGGAGGTGTGCGGAAAATGAAGATTTGGATATATCGGCCGGATCTGGCCAACCGTGTTGATCCGGTATGCTTGTTTAATCACCGCGGGCAAAATTACTATGACTGGAAAAGGGACGAAGAAACTTTGTATAGGGAAAAGCTTGAAAAAATACGAGAGAAGCTGAATAACCCGCCGGATTATCAAGTCCATGATTACTGGCGGTGATTTGATGTTGGGAGAGGTGATACAGAAAGTAAAGTTGTACAAATTTTGCACAATTTGCTTCTTGTTGTTTTTTAATTGTTTGATTTATATGTATAAAATAAAATAAGGGTTTATTACTCTTAATCAGTGGGTCTGGAGTTCGAGCCTCCACGCGCCTACCATTTAAAAAATCTCTGCATTTCTGCAGGGATTTTTTTATGCATCTGGATCCGGGGCATGTCCCGTTATTATAAAAGCCGTTATTGTCGGGACACAGTGAGGCTGGGTGATCAAGCTCAAAAAAGGGGAGAGCTTTTTTGCGGCACTTTGTAGTAAATTTTATTGTATGCCTCAGTATTCACCCCGAGTTTGCCCTGTGCCGCATGCTAAGGTGTCGTTAGACACTGCTTCACACCTTTGACCGTGGGTAAAACGTTAGCTTTATAGCTGCTATAGATCCTCCGGTTTGCCGGGGATATCTGTTTAGCGAATAACAGATTATCATTTATGGGACATTTCTCTGCTTATTTTTCAAGCTGATCGGCAAGCGCCTTTCCAGCGGCGGACTGCTTTGACATATGAGGATAAGTGTATTCGTAAAGGGGAAGCCGGCTTTCCTGCTCTTTGACAGAGTGTTTTCCGGCAATTGAACGGTTGTGGCCGGTCAGGCAGTTGTTTACGATCTCTGCGGAGGCTGTTGCCTGTTGCAGGTATAAACGGCAAAGGGAGGAACTTTTGCCGGCTTCTGCCCGGTCAAAATAAAGCCGGGGATTTTGTCTGAACCGTAATCCTACGGCGGATATCTGTTCTAAATTGTAGTCGATGAAGCGGTGTGTCAGTTGATATTGCAGTTCCCGAAGGGAAAGGCCGGGATATTGTTTTTTGAGTGTGTCGCCTTCTTCGTTGATGAATTTTTGTCCGCGCAGCAGAAGCAGTTTCTTTTCCGCGTCGTTGTTGTTTTCCGTTTGTCGGTTGCGGTTGAGAAATTCTCTTTGCCGTTCTTCGTCCATCCCCCATTTCCGCATGATCCGGCGGGCCTGTTCCCATCTTTGCGGATGATTTAAAACTTCCTTTTCAATGTCTTTTCCGCCGTCGCACAGCACTCTGAACATGCCGTTGTAAATCAGCCCGTCTTCCAAAAAGCGTTTTTGCGCCTGCTCGTCGGCAATACCCGCCAATGCAAACGTGTCTTTAATAACGGTCGTGTTTTTCAAACTTTCGAAAGTCAGCGGGGCGGCAAGCGCCTCGTCCAGTTCCTGCATGGTTTCCGGTGAATATTGAGCGGTTTGTGAAATCGTCAGGGCTTCTGCCAGCAGTTCCCGATCGTTTAAGGCCGACAGTTTTCCGTTCCGCCACAGGGATCGGGTGCGGTTTTTTATTTGTTTCAGGGCAGGGTTCATAATATAAGATCGCCATTTGTCGGCGCCCTCTTTGTCGTCGCTGCGCAACCGGGCGCTCATAACCGCCAGAGGATACATCATGCCGTTCAGGCGCGCGTTGGCAAGAAAGTCTGCGATTGCCGGGTTGGAGTGCTCCTGTACGATTTTCAGGCAGGCAAACGCGTCGCAATAAGCTTCGTTGTCGGTTCCCGTGCAATGAACGGCTTCGTGATACAGTCCGCGTTTTTTGCTCACTTCAAAAATGTCGACGCCGTTCAGAGCCTCCCGCAGTTCCGGCGAAACGCCGGAAAACATGATTTTGCCGCTTGCAGCCATGTTTTTTTCCTTGTTGTCAAGAAAAATAAAAGAACGGTCAAACATCGTGATAAAGTTCGTGTTGTTGCCGAGGTTGTAAAAGCCGGCGACAAACTGTTCGTAAGATATTTCCCCTCGGCTGCCGGATTGTTGTGTCTGCCGCTGAAAGTTTTGGTAAGCTTGTTCCGTTTCCCGGTCGGAAACGCCGAAACTCCGCAGCGCCCGCCGGGCGGTTTCAAACTTCAGCCGTTCGTCGTCCGAGCCGAGGCCGCAAAGTTCGTTGTCCGCCTTTCGGTGCAAAAATTCCCTTTCCAGACGATCATGGTCAACCAGGTAGACGGTCTGCGGTCTGGCAATTTCCGGCGCTTCCGCTTCTTGTCTGAGAGCGCCGGCAAAATCCTGCATTTTGTCAATCCAAAGGGAATGTTCGCTTATCATTGTCTTTATCCTTATGATTTAAGAAAAATGATAACAGACGGAGCGGGTTTCGTCGGGAATATTGTTTAGTTGCCGATTCCCGAAAAGCCCATGAAAGCCATTGAGAGAAGGGCGGCGGTGATGAGGGCGATCGGCGCGCCGAGGACGGATTGCGGCAAGGCGTCCTGATTTTGACTGATGCGTTCCCTCAAACCCGCCATCAGCACAATGGCGAGAGTAAAGCCGGCGGCGTTGGCCAGGCCGAAGCAGACCGAAAGCGACAGCGAAAAGCCTTTTTGTATGGAGAGGATGGCAACGCCCAAGACCGCGCAGTTGGTGGTAATCAGCGGCAGATAGATGCCGAGCGCCTGATATAGGGCGGGGGAAACTTTTTTGATAATGATTTCCACCATCTGTACCAAAGCGGCGATCACCAGAATGAAAACGACCGTGTTCATAAATTCAAGATGATACGGCACCAGCAGCCGGTAGTAAATCAGGTAAGTGGCGACGGACGAAATGGTCATGACGAACATGACGGCCAGCCCCATGCCGACCGCGGTAGAGATTTTTTTGGATACGCCGAGGAACGGGCAAATGCCCAGAAACTGCGACAGGACGATGTTGTTGACCAAAATGGCGGAAACAAAAATCATGGTAATGCTCATTTATTTTACTCCCCGCAGGCGGTTGAAGACAATGATCAGCCCGGCAAGCGCCAGAAAAGCGCCCGGCGGCATGACAAACAGCAGGACGGGGTATCCTTCTTCTCCGATCAGACTGTGGCCGAGCAGGCTGCCGGCGCCCAGAATTTCACGCACCGAGCCGAGCAGCGAAAGTGCCAGGGTAAAACCGATGCCCATGCCGAGAGCGTCGAGGAAAGATTGAAAAACGTTGTTTTTCGAAGCAAATGCTTCTGCCCGGCCGAGAATGATGCAGTTGACCACGATCAGCGGAATATAGATCCCCAGTTTGGCGTGCAGAGCCGGTAACCGGGCGGCCATTATCATGTCGATGACGGTGACGATTGAGGCGATCAGTACGATATAGCAGGGAATGCGCACCATGGCGGGGATGAAGTTTTTGCAAAGCGAGATAACGCAGTTGGACAAAAGCAGTGTAAAGGCGGTGGCAACGCCCATGCCGAGCGCGTTTTCGAGCGAAGTGGTAACGCCCAAGGTCGGACACATGCCGAGCATCATGACGAAAACCGGATTTTCGCGGACGATGCCGCGGGTGAGGTTGGAGAGGCTTTTATTTTTCATGACCTGTTGCTCCCGCATTGAATTTTCTGTATGTTGAAACCGCTTTTTCCACCGCGTCGATCACCGCTCGTGAGCTGATGGTGGCACCGGTGACGGCGTCGATTTCCCCACCGTCTTTCTTTAGTTTGAATTGGTTGTGGTAAGAGTTGAGACCGATAAACTGGTCGGCGAATCTGCTTTCCGCAATTTTGGTGCCAAGTCCCGGTGTTTCTTTTTGCTCAATGACTTTGTAACCGGTAACGGTGCCGTCCATCAGCATACCGATGATCAATTCAATTCTGCCGCCAAAACCATTGTCAGAGAAAGTTTTGATCGCAACCGAAGTAATGATGCCGTTTTCCCGTGCCGGATAAAGTTCAAGTTCGGATTTTCCGTCGGGGGTGGCGATGGTTGTTTTTTCGGCAAACGGATTGTTGTCGAAAGTTCCGACCACTTCGCGGATGGCGTCAAGCGTTTTTTGGTCTTTGGCCCGGGCGATCGGCTCCTTGGTGATTTGATATACATATCCGAGGGCGGCGGCCGACAGCACGGCGACCGCAAGCAGGGCGGCAATCATGTTGAACAAAGTTGATTTTATCGGTTTCATTTATTTTCTCCCGGTTCCGAAAATGCGCGGGTGGACGTAGCGGTCAATCAGCGGTACGAAGGCGTTCATGATCAGAATGGCAAAGGAAACGCCTTCCGGATAGGAACTGTAACGGCGGATGACAAAGGTGAGCACGCCGCAGCCGACGGCAAAGACGATGCGGCCGTTTTTGCTCATCGGCGAGGTGGTATAGTCTGTTGCCATGAAAAAGGCACCGAGCAGAAGTCCGCCCGACAGCAAGTGCGTTACCGGTTCGGCTGCCGGTGAACCGGTAGTCAGCCAGCAGATGCCGGTGAGGATGAAAAAGGTACCGAGATAGTAAAGCGGAATATGCCAGGAAATGACTTTTCGGTATAAAAGGTAAAGAAAACCGATAAGCAGCGCCAGAGCCGAAACTTCTCCCATCGAACCGCCGGTGTAGCCCAGAAACATTTCCAGATAACCGGGCAGCTCGCTCAAACTGCCGGTCAGTTGTGTGGCGGAAGTGGCAGCGTCAACATGTTTGAGAATGCCGAGCGTGGTGGCCGAAGTGGTAACGTCGGCGTTCATGAAGTCAAACAGATGCGGCCGTACCCAGGTCGTCATTTGTACGGGGAAAGAGATGAAAAGGAAAACGCGGCCGACAAGCGCCGGGTTAAAAAGGTTTTTGCCGATGCCGCCAAATGCTGTTTTGGTTATGACGATGGCAACAAAACAGCCGATCAGCGTCATCCAGACCGGCATGTTGCAGGGCAGGTTGTAGGCAAGCAGCAGACCGGTAACCACGGCCGAAAGGTCGCGGGTGGACGGCGTTGTTTTCAGCCACCATTTTGAGCAGACGTATTCAAACAACACGCAGCCGGCCACAGCGGTCACCATGGTGATAAGCGCCGCCATGCCGAACAGGGCGACGGCGGCAAGCCCGGCCGGTGCAAGCGCGATAATAACGTCGCGCATGATCGAGCGGGTGTCGACAGGAGAATAAAAATGCGGAGCGGTGGAAATTTTCAGCATGTCGGTCAAAGTCCTATTTCTTTTTGCGTATTTCGTATTTTGCCAGTTTGCAGTAGTCGGTCAGCGGAATCCGGGCCGGGCAGATGTAGGAACAGCTGCCGCATTCGATGCAGTCGAGAACGTGAATTTTCTTGGCTTCCTGATATTCGCCCCGGCGGACAAAACCGGTGATGGCAAAAGGCTCCAGCCCCTGCGGGCAGACTTCCGTGCAGCGCCCGCAGCGGATGCAGGCGGTTTGTTCGGGATTGAAGACGGAACCTTCCTTTAACAGCAGAATGCCCGAGGTGGTTTTGGTTATCGGCGCCGACAGGTTGGTGGCGGCTACGCCCATCATCGGTCCGCCGAAGATGATTTTGCCCGGCGTTTCCAGCGGACCGGCCTTTTCAATCAGATAGGAGGCCGGCGTGCCGATACGCACGCGGTAGTTGCCGGGGCTTTGCAAATCGTCACCGCTGACGGTGACAATGCGCTCAAACAGCGGCTTTCTTTTTTGTACGGCCTCGTATACGGCATGAACGGTGCCGACGTTTTGCACCAGACAGTTGACGTCGATCGGCAGGCAGCCGGGGGGTACTTCGCGTCCGGTGACGGCGGCGATCAGCTGCCGCTCCGCGCCCTGCGGATATTTGGTTTTGCAGACGACGACGTTGACGCCGACATAGCGGCGGGTGAGCCTGTGCATGACTTCGATTGCCGCCGGTTTGTTTTCATCAATGGCGATTACCGCTTTCTGGATGCCGAGCGCCCGGTTTAAGATTTTGGCGCCGATGATGATCTGTTCCGCCTTTTCCTGCATCAGGCGGTCGTCGGCGGTCAGATAGGGTTCGCATTCGATGCCGTTTAGGATAATACAATCGATTTTTTTGCCGGCCGGCAGGGTAACTTTGATTGGGGTCGGATAACCGGCGCCGCCCATGCCGACAATGCCGGCGTTGCGGATAATGCTGACGATTTCTTCCGGCGAAGCGGTGATGTCCTTGACCAGATCGGGGGTGCGGTCGATCGTTTCTTCCCATTCGTCGCCTTCGGTCCTGATGGTGATCATTTTTTCCAGATAACCGACTTCGCCGGTTACCTCTTCCACTTTGATCACTTCGCCGGAAACGGGAGAGTGTACGTCGGCGGAAACGATGCCGTCGGCATCGGCAATCATGGTGCCGACTTTGACCCGGTCGCCTTTCTTGACCAGAATTTTGGCCGGTGCGCCGATATGCTGCTTGACCGGTACATATACGGTTTCGGGGATGCCGGCGTCTTCGATCGGGAGATATGAGGTGTTCTTAAACTTATCGGGATGAATGCCGCCGACGGAAAAAGTTTTAATTTTGCTCATTTTTGCCTCCTTTGCCTCCTTTGGCTCCGGTATAGACGATGGCGCCAGTCGGACAGCCGGCCGCCAGTTCCGCACCGTAAAGCTTGGCCGAAACCGAAGGCGGAATGCGAGAAAGGTTTTCTTCAACGGTGACTTCCGGGCAGATTTTGGTGCATTTCATGCAGGCAATGCAGGCGGCTTTGCAGTTTTTGCGGGCGGTTGCGCCTTTTTGTTTGTTGCTGCAGGCCACATAAACCATTACCCCGTTTTTTCCGCGGGGGCGGATTTCGTACAGTCCGCGCGGGCAGATACGGACGCAGGCGCCGCAGGAAGTGCATTTGTCGGGGTTGACTCTGGGCAGGCCGGTCTGATCGTCCATTTCGATGGCGCCGAAAGGACAGTTGCGGACGCAGTCGCCGAGCCGGAGACAGCCGTTCGGGCAGCCGGTTTTGCCGACGAAGGCGCGGTTGGCCAGCCGACAGCTTTGCAGGCCGATGTATTCTACTTTGTCGGGAGCGTTTTCGCAGGTGCCGTTGCAATGCAGCACCGCTACCGTCGGTTCGTGCTCCGGCGTGGAATAGCCGAGCCGTTTGGCTACTTCGTTCATGACTTTGCTGCCGCCGACCGGGCAGTACAGGTGGGCAAAGGCTTCCGCGTCGGCATTGACGCAGGCGTTGGCAAAATCCTGACAGCCGGCTTTGCCGCAGGCGCCGCAGTTGGCCTGCGGCAAAAGTGCGGCGATTTTGTCGGCCAGCGGATTGCCGGCAACCTTGAATTTCTGCGCGGCAAAGTAAAGGACCAGCGCCGCCGCCAGGGCAATCAGCGACAAAACGACAATGTTGGCTATAATTAGTTCGCTCATGGCAACTCTCTTGAGAATTTATAAATTATGCGTTTATACATAACATAAATTCAGGGGATGCAAAATCTTTTTTTGCACTTATCGCAATTTAATTTCTGTTTTTGCCCCGATATGTCGGCGGAAGAAAAACAGCAGCAGGTAATAAAGAGCGGGCGCCGCCAGCGCGGAAAATGCGGCGGTGTCTTCCCCGGCGCCGGCGGCAAGCGGAATGAACAGGCCGGCAAGCGTGAGGACAAGCGGCAGTGCATAGGCGATGAAAGCTGCATAGACGGCGCTTTTTTCGCTGATCGTCAGTGTGACCCGTTCGCCGACACGATAGGACGAAGCGTCCGCAACTTTGATTTCTACCTTGTTTTCGCCGTCGTTTCCGGCGTGGCAGAAGTTTCTGACGGCGCAGCCGCCGCAGGCTTCCGATCGTTTGAAGGTTACCGTGACCGTGTGTTTGCCGACGGCGGTTATGATGCCGGCGCGTTCGTGGGTTTCCATTTTATTTTTCTCCCGTCATTTTTTTGGCTTCTGACGAAAACTGCGGAACGATGCCGCTGCCGCCGCGGACGAACAGAATAACGGCCAGGTCGTTTTCTTCGGCAAAAGCGAGGGCTTCTTTTTCGCCCATGGCTGTTAGGGCGGTGGCCAGAGCGTCGGCAGTCATGCAGTCGGCGTGAAATACGGTGACGGACGCCAGATCGTTTTCAACCGGATAGCCGGTTTGGGGCGAGATGGTGTGGGAAAATTTCCTGCTGCCGTCGTAATAAAAGTTGCGATAGTCGCCGGAAGTGGCGACGGCGTGGTTTTTGACGGTAATGACGTAGGCGTTTTCGGTATAATGTCCTTCCGGTTTGACGATGCCGATGTTCCAGCCGTCAACGTCTTCCGATTTGCGGCCGGCTGCCCGCACTTCGCCGCCGATTTCGACCACGTAGTCGCGAATGCCGAGTTCTTCCAGTTTTTCCGCCACGCGGTCGACGCCGTAGCCTTTGGCAATGGCCGAAAGGTTAAGCGTGACTTCGCCGTTGTCTTTTTTCAGTTTTTGATAATCTTGGCCGAAGCGGATCTTGTCAAACCCCGAAACCGCCAGCAATGCCCGTATTTCTTTGTCGTCGGGACGTTTTTTTTCTTTTTTGACGCCGAATCCCCAAAGGTCGATCAGCCGGCCGACGGTGGGATCGAAAGCGCCGCCGCTCAGGCGGTATATTTCATGGGCCTTTTTCATCACCTTTCGCATCGGTTCGGAAAGTTCCAGCCATTGTTCCGCGGGGGCGGCGTTGATTTTTGACAGTTCCGAATCCGGGTCGAAAACAGACATTTCCGCATTGACTTCGGTCAGCGTTTTTTCTATTTCCGCGGCGAGGTCGGCGGCAGCGGGAGAGTTTTTGATTTTGATGCCGTAGTAGGTGCCCATGGTCCGGCCGGAAATCGTTTCGTAGGACGGGCGTTCCTGCCACAGCCGGAAAATGCAGGCGGCAACGATGATAAAAATGAGAATATATTTTAAAAGGCGCATGTTTTCGGGTCCGGAATTAGTAAAAATTTTATTATTTTGTGTTATCTTATCAATAAAATAGTCGTTTTTTATGAAAGGCAATTCATTATGAAAGAATATTTCCGAATTCTCAAGCAAAAAGTAAAAGACTTCTGGCGCAACCTGCGGATTAAAGAGCAATGCGCCTACATTACGGCGCTGTCGCGCAAAATATATGCCAAGGCTTACAACAAAATCAACGTGGCCGGAACTTATCTCGGACAGATCGGCATTTCGGCCAACGCGGTCAGTTGGAGCGGATTTGTCATCGGTGTGTTTGCTGTCAATTTTATTGCTATGGAAATGTACGGGTGGGCTTTGCTTGCCATTTTGCTGAACCGCTTTTGCGACGGTTTGGACGGTGCTATTGCCCGGTCGACCAAAGTAACCGATTTCGGCGTTTTCCTCGATGCGACGCTTGACTATATTTTCTACGGCGGCGTCATTTTTGCCTTTGCCCTTGCCGACCCGGCCGAAAACGGCCTGGCCGCGGCCTGCATGCTGTTCGGTTTTGCCGCTGCCGGCTGCGCGATGCTGGCCTATTCGGTGGTTGCCTACAAAAACCATGCCGACCGGCAGCTTAACCTTGACCATTCGCCTTTTTATCTCGGCGGTCTGGCTCAGGGGTCGGAAACGCTGATCGCGCTGATGATTCTCTGTCTGTTTCCCGGCTGGTTTCCGGTGATGGCGATTCTGCTCGGCGTATTGTCGCTGATCAAGGCTTTCAGCATGATCGTTGCCGCTTATTACAATTTTGTGATCGTTCCCTTCCGCAAAGGAAAGTAAATGAAAAAAGTTTTTCTGCGCTGTCTGCTGCCGCTTGTTCTGACGCTTGCCGCCGCCGGTGCCGACGCGGCGGTGCGCAAACAGACGCCGCGTAACGCGGTCGAGGTTTCCGCGGTTGAGGACGGCGGGCAGATCCGGGTGAAGCTGAAAATTGAACCGCAGAACGGCTGGCAGATATATTCGCACAATCCCGGCGAAGTCGGTTTGCCGACCAAAGTCGAATGGCGGCTTCATGACCATCGCCTGGTGGCCGAAGAGTGGAGCGAAGGCGAAGACATCATTTACGAAGGTTACGGGTTGAACGTCTACCGCCGGCCGGCCGCGTATTCCGCGGTGCTGGACAAGGCGGCGGGCGAAATGCCGGATCTGGAAATTTCCTGGATGGCCTGCAACGGGGAATGTGTGCCGGAAAGTCTGGCCTTTAAGCTGACGCCGGAAGTTTTTGCCGCGACGCCGGCGAAAAACGTTCCCGGCCTGTTTGCAGTTTCGTCCCTGCCGGGCAAAAATTCCGCCGGTCGTTCGCCCTATGCCGGGGCGGAAAAGGCGCAGTCATCCGGCGGCTGGCTGGAAATTCTGCTGCTGGCGTTTGCCGGAGGAATCGTTCTTAACTTTATGCCCTGTGTTTTTCCGATTTTGTTTATCAAAATTATGTCGGTAACCGGAGAAAAGGAACGCCGCCGCAATGTCGTCGAGGCTTTTCAATATGCGGGCGGCGTTCTTTCCTGCTTTGTCCTGACCGCAGCGCTGCTTTCCTGGTTGCGGTACCGGGGGGCGGAAATCGGCTGGGGCTTTCAGCTGCAGTCGCCTTATTTCGTCGCTGCGATGGCACTGCTGTTTCTGCTTCTGGCGCTGATGTTCTTAAATGTCATCAAAATCAACTGGAGTTTGAAATATCTTCCCGCCGGTTCGTTTATGACCGGGCTTCTGGCTGTTTTAATCGCCAGTCCCTGCACGGCGCCGTTTATGGGCGCTGCCGTCGGCTGGGCACTGACGACCGACCGACCGGCTTATTTTTACTATCCGGTATTTCTGATGCTGGGTGTCGGCTATGCACTGCCGTTCTTTCTGGCGGGCATTTATCCAGCGGCGCTGAAGAAGATTTTGCCGCGGCCGGGACGCTGGATGGAAACGGTAAAAAAACTGTTTGCCCTGCCGATGCTTGCAACCTGCGGCTGGCTGCTGTGGGTATTGTGGAGCGGGGCGGAAACGGTGCCGTCGGCATGGGAACCTTACCGGCCGGAAAAAGTGGAAGCCGCGCTTGAAAGCGGTGAAAAGGTTTTGCTCAATTTTACCGCCAAATGGTGTATCACCTGTCTGGTCAACGAAAAGTCGGTGTTTTCGGGGCAGGATTTTGCCCGCTTGGTCAAAAAGCATAAGGTGCGTCTGTTCAAAGCAGACTGGACTAACCGCAGTCCGGAAATTTCCCGGGCGCTGGCGGCTTTCGGCCGCAGCAGCATACCGCTTTATGTGTATTATAACGGCCAGGGAGATTACAAACTGCTGCCGCAGCTGCCGGATATTGACGATTTCAAGGAAGCTTTCAGCGGCAGATGATGCCGCCGCCGAGAACCGTGTCGCCGTCGTAAAATACGGCGCTTTGTCCGGGTGCTACCGCTTTCTGCATATCGTCGAAGCGGATTTCTGCCTTGTCTTCGCCGATCATCGACAGCAATGCGGCGACTGGTGTTTGTGACGAACGGATTTTGACCGTTACCGGCCGTGGCCGCTCAATACCGGGGATTGAAAGCCAGCTCAGGTTTTCGCAAGTGAGAGAAGCACGAAGCGTGTCGCTGTCGTGTCCGAGCATCACTTCCCGCCGTTCGGGATTGATGCCGATGACGTAAAGCGGTCGTTCGGAAGAAATGCCCATGCCGCGGCGCTGGCCGATGGTATAGTTCCAGATTCCCTGATGGCGGCCGAGAACTTTTCCCTCTTTGTCGACAAAGTTTCCCGGTTCCGGTTCTTTTTGCAAAATATCGTTGATGTCGCCGTTGTAAAAGTCCTGACTGTCCGGCTTGTCGCAGACTTCCAACCCGGCCAGCCGGGCAAATTCCCGCACTTCGGCCTTTTGATAACCGCCGAGCGGCAGCAGAATGCGGCCAAGCTGTTGTTGAGAAAGACGGTAAAGAAAATAGGACTGGTCTTTTTTCGGATCAATGCCGCGGCGGAGATGCCAACGGCTGGCACTGTCGTCAAAATCGAGACGGGCATAGTGGCCGGTGGCGAATTTGTCAAAGTCAAGGCCGGCTTTGCGGGCGGCTGCCGGCAGCGCTTCGAATTTAACAACGGCGTTGCACCACACGCAGGGGTTGGGCGTGCGGCCGGCGGTGTACTCCTGTTTAAAATTGTGCAGCACGATCCGTTTGTATTCTTCCGCGCAGTCGAAAACATAATAGGGAATGTCGAGTTCGCGGCAGATTTTGCGGGCGGATTCCACATCCTTTTCCTCATGCGGGCTGAAGCAGGAATCGGCTGAAGCACTGCCGCGGAAGTTGGTGTTTTTGTCCCAGATGGACATGGTGGCGCCAATCACATCGTGACCGTCACGTTTCAAAAGATAGGCTGTTGCTGCGGAATCTACACCGCCGCTCAATCCGACTAAAATTTTCATTTGTTGTTCCTGATCGTTGGCATTTATCTGTCTGATTATGTCCGTTAAATTTGGCGGAATCAAGATTTTTTTGCCGGAATGTAAAAAAATGCGGAAAACTGGCCGGCGGTTTGTTCGCCGTGTTGAGTAAAATCAAATTGACAAAATTGCCGCATTTGGGTATATTAAAGTGTTTTAAAATTATTAATTTAATCATTGGGAATATGAAAAAAATTTCTGTAGAAATCGTGCAAGGCAATGTTTTGAGTGTGGAGGCAAAGGGTTTTGTCGTTCCTCAATTTGCCGATAAAATGTCGTTGACCGGAGTGTCCGGTATTTTAAGTCAGAACGGTCATTTTTGCGGTATTCGCGATTATGCCGTTGTTGTCCGCCAGAGACGGCTTCCTTTCGGTTATTCTTTCGTTACCGACGGCCGTGACGGTGTCAAGATGCTTAACGTTTCCCTTTTGGGCGTGTCAGCGCCGGATGCTTTCAATGTGGTGCAGCTTTCGACTTTTGCCGCTTTGGCCGAAGCCGAAAGAAACGGTCTTGACAGGATCGTTATGCCCGCTCTCGGAACCGGCAAAAGCGGCAGTCTGAGTTTTACCCGGTCGGCCAAGGCGATGCTTTCGGCAATCGAAAGTTATGCCCCGCTGGCGCAGGGATTTTTGAAAAACGTGACGATTTGCATTTTCAAGGGTGACAAGGCTTTCCGGGATTATAAAAACGTGGCCGGAAAGAAAAGTTACCGCGCTTACGTCAACGACGAGCTGGAAATATGGAACGAGGTTAACCGCCGCAGTCTGATGAGGAATGCCTGAGCCGTTGACCCGATGTTTTGCAAACAGGCCCGGACAGCATTATGCTGACCGGGCTTGTTGCATTTTGCGAAATTTGTGCTATAAAACCGAAAAACGGTGCGGAAGGTGTAAAAGAATGAAAATATTGCTGTTGTCCTGCTGTGCGCCCTGTTGCTGTGCGGTGATCGAAAAAATGGCGCGGGACGGGTATGATTTTGCGGTGGCGTTTTATAATCCGAATATCGTGCCGGCGGCCGAATATGAAAAAAGAAGAGAAGAAAACCGGCGTTTGTGCGTGGCGCGGAAAATTCCGTTTATTGAACTGGAATATGACAACGAACGTTGGCGCAACCTGATAAAGGGGCTGGAAAACGAACCCGAACGGGGCCGCCGCTGCGACGTGTGCTTTTACATGCGGTTAAAGCGGGTTATGGAATATGCAAGGGAGAACGGTTTTGACGCGGTGGCGTCCGTGTTGGGCGTTTCCCGCTATAAGGATCTGGCGCAGGTGAACCGTGCGGCGCAGAAGGCTTCGGCGGAATGCGGCGTGCCGTATGTCGAAATTGAAGGGCGCAAGGGCGGCATGCAGGAGCGGCGGCAGCTACTGATCCGCGAATTGGGGCTTTATGCCCAGGATTACTGCGGTTGCAAACCCCGGGTGCGGGAAACGGCGGATAAAAAAACACCGGAACTGTGAAAAGTCCGGTGTTTTTGAGGCAGGATGCGCTAAAGGCCGCTCAGCAGGAGCATTTTGTCTTCTTCCAGCATTTGCGTCGAAAAGCGCTTGCAAATGTCATAATAACGGCCGGCGGATCCGACGGCGATGTCGTTGGTCAGGTGCATTCGGGCGGTGCGATTGATCCATTCGACCCATTCGCTTTGAGCGCGGCGTCCGGCCGTCAGGTCGACCAGACAGTACGGCGGCAGTTTTTCCAGCACTTCGTCAACGCCGCGGTCAATCAGGCGCGCGTAATGTCCGACCGAAGAATCCCGGATATAGTCGGCAATTCTTTTTTCGCCGAGAGCCGTCCAGATTTTTGTCCGTTGCCCGGCCGGGCGTTTTTCCCATTTCCCGTTATTGGAACGGTGTTCGGGAATGAGTACGAACAAACGTTCGACGTCGGGCTGCGAAACGGTAAGTATCCGCCGGCTCCAGCCGCAGACGATTTTAAAATTACGAAACGCTTCAAACAGGCCGCAGCTTTCCTTTTCCACGCTGTTGAGGCAGACGAACAAAAGGTTGATCAGGGCTTTGTCGTTAATTCCGTGATGTTTAATTCCGTCGAGTTTTCTTTCCGTCAGTTCAAAATAGCGGGTGAGGTAATAGTCAAAAAGGACAAGACGATACAAGCGGTAGGCTTCTTCCCTGTTGCCCCATTTTTGGATGATTTCATCAATCTTGTTCATGATAATATAATTAAAAGTTAAACATAATCCGTATGTAAAGCAGTGAAATTGTAGTGTAAAGCAGAAGGGAAGTCAATTCTTTTCGGCGCGGTTTCCGCATTTCCCGCGGCGCGGATCGGCGGGGTGCCCAAAAAGCGCTTGACTTCGGAGAATATTTGGCCTATTTTTTAACCGTTTTCAAATGCCGGGCCCTTAGCTCAGTTGGTTAGAGCAGGCCGCTCATAACGGTCTGGTCGCCTGTTCGAGTCAGGCAGGGCCCACCATTGTTAAAGCTTCGATTAATAATCGGAGCTTTTTTGTACCCTCAAAAGCCCACAATTTGCGCGGTTTTGACTTACTTGGTCTAAACTTTATCTCTCTTTTTATATCCTTTTTTGGGGAGCGTTTTTTTGAATTTATCGGCAAAAAAGATACTTTTACTCAGAGCTTATATCGAGAAAAAAATGTATTGTTTCAATGTGCTACGTTTTTGATGATTTTTGTTCTTTATGGCGCGCCATACAAATAAGCGAACACTTAACCATAACAAAAATAAAAAAAATGGAAACAGTTTTGATTTTTTAACGGGTGTTCCTGTTGTGTTTAATCATAACAGGAGAGTTTTGTGAATTTTGAATTTGAGCAGTTGTTAGAACTTTTAAGTGCTCCGGTTACCGAACTTTTAAATGAGCAAGAAAGTGACGTGAACAGCAATAATCTACTGGACTTATCTGTTATTCCAAACATTCATCAAGCAGGAGGTCAGTATGATAAAAATGCCTGATTTGAATGTTGATTTAAGAGAAATATTTAATCTTACTTTTTCTGAACTGAAAAAATTGTATCTATCCCTTTATAATCAAGAGCCACCCAAAGCAACAACAAGCAAAAAATTCTTTATATGGCGTGTTACCCACTGTTTACAGGAATTACGTTTTGGCAGGCTAGATGCTAAAACCAAATAGCTTCTTGAAAAAATGGATGATTCTTTAACACCGGAAAAGACATTTGCCATATATGACGGTCAACATCAGGCAATCGTTAGACCTCAAACTTTTGAAGCTGTGCAATTTATGTTAAAAACTAAAGAAAAAAGAGAACGCACTTGTTTATTTAAGAAAAATGAAGTGGGAATTTTACGAGGACTTCTAACCTGTGGGTGTTGTAATAGTCCAATGATATCAACGTCTTGCCAAAGTCACGGCGTTCGGAGAGGCTCATATCTCCGCCAACGTTAATATCCACGTCCTTGGCCAGAGCGTTATAACCGTCTGCTTTCATATCATTACCGACATTTCCGCCTGCAAACATCACACTCAAATGCAGGTCTTGAGTTTCCTTTGGTGCCGGTGATGTTTGCAAACGGTAGTTCATAATTCTTTAACTCTTTATTCCTGTTTGGTTAAGTAAGTTAATTCTGAATTTAATCGGAGGCAGTTCTTTGCCATTATGCTCAAAACGTTAGATCTGCAGCTGCTGTAGTTTCCCCGTTTTAGTGGGGGTATCTATTTATAAATCAAGGCTTAATCTGGTTTAGGTGTCGCAAATTTAAAAATTGCGTTTTGGGAGAAGCTTCCGTACTTGTTAGTTCGTATTTTTTTCAATACCTTGACTACAGTTCGTATTTTTTTGTTGGTGGAATATGTATGTTATTTTTAGAAATAATAAATGAAGGAAATACATTGGCACCGTCGCCACAACCATAATACCAACTGGATTTTGTTAATATATTTTTAGCCTCCAGAAAGGCGCAGTTTCTTCTGTTGTTTTCGGTGTGTATTTTATTTTCAAATTGCTTCTTTTGAGACGGCGTGGCTTCTATAGTAGATATTCGTGGCAGGTATATGCCGGAGTTAAGCATTGGATTTGCAGGATCATAAATATAATCATTTTGTTCTGATTTAATTGTGATGAAGCTGTGTGCTTCGCCGAATTCTTCATTGGCCGAACGCAATAATTCACCACCAAAATATTTTGTTTCAATTCCTTGTCTTTGGAAATATGTTTGGGCTAAAATTGCTATTTCGGCACACTGGCATACGCCTGTATTAAAAGATTGTGATAAGGTTTTACTTCCCTCTTTGTCATAGAAATCTTGACGTTTGGAAATATTGGAAGATAAATCCGGGTACATTTTCCTTAAAATATTATCAAAAGCATACATATGGGAAAATATTTTGACATCAAAATCAGGAGCAAAGCTTTCCAGCCATTTTTTCATGTTCTTGTTGTTTTCAAAATTTGATGCATTTTTTTCGGCTGTTTTAAAAAAGTTTTCAAAATTATCAATATCTGCCGTAACCGCCAAATCAAGTTTGCCAAAAAATGAACCTCCTATTAAAATTTTGTCATTGTTCTGAATGTTGCTGATCCGGCAGTTTGTTTCATTTAGCTTTTCAAAATTCATAATGTTAGTTCCAAATTCGAAAAATATAACATTATTGTATCGTGTATTGTATTATGTTTCAAGTTAAATTGAAATCAAAACAGCCAAGTCCTGTCATAGTTAACAGTTTTGGCTGCTGGATTTGTTTTTTCCCGCCGGAGGCGGTTGTCGGCGTGCAGCAAGAAATGAATAAGTAAAAAAATCGGCACTTGTAAAGTTGTCGGATAAATGTATTATGCTGTTAAGGAGAGATGACAAAATGATAGAAAAACATGAGTTCAAAGAGAAACATGACGGGCTGAGCCTGTTGGTTTTGGCGGCGGTTCATGGCAACGAAACCGCCGGCACAAAGGCCTGCCGCAGGATCGTTGACGAAATTGAGCGCGGCGTGCTGGCGTTAAAAAACGGGAAGATGACGCTGGTTCCGGTTTGCAATCCGGAAGCGTACCGCCGGGACGTACGCAATATTGACGAGAATTTGAACCGGGTGATGACCGTGCATGACGATCCGCGGTCTTACGAGCAGAAACTTGCCAATGAAATTTGTCCTCTCATCCGGGAGCACAGGTTTACGCTGGATTTGCATTCGACGCATTGCGTCGGCGATGTTCCTTTTGCCTTTTGCGATTATCCCGATGTTTATAACCAAAAGCTGATCGATGCGCTGCCCGTGGATTTTGTTTTGGAAGGCTGGCCGGACATTTACGGCAGGCAGACCGAAATCCGCGACTTTTCCACCGAATGGTGCGCTCATGCGTACGGCAACACGGCCACGACTTTGGAGTGCGGTTATCACAAAGATCCGCAGGCGGCCGAACTGGCTTATCAAGCGATTGTAAACGCGTTGTCTGCCTTCGGGATGGTTGATTTGCCGCTGCCGGCGCCTCGGGCGAAAAAGCACATCCGGATGGAGAGCTATGTGCTCAAGAACAAGGAAGGCAGGCTCTGCCGCAGTTATAAGCACCTGGATCCGGTGTGCAAGGGCGAACGTATTGCGCTTTATGATGACGGAGAGGCGTTGTACGCTTCAAATGACGGTTTTATTCTTCTGCCCAACTTGCAGGCGCCGGTCAATACCGAGTGGTATTATTTCGGGACAGCAGGGAAAACGGATCGATAAAGGAAGATGTTTTATCTTCGGGCGTGTGAGCGAGAGCAAGGCCGTTGCTTTTTGAGGCGTTTTGTTGTTCCCAAATCAGACTTTTGCTCTCTTTGTTGAGGGCAACCCCATGATAACCGTTTTTTATCAGATGCTGCATTTTGTGAAAAAGAGCGGGGATTGCCGCATGGATGTTTTCCCCGAGGTGCATGCTGTAAACCCGGGCATTGTTTTGGACGGGGAATGAAACCGGCGCGGATTTCCGGGAAATATCTTTTTCCAGATAAATGACTTTTGCTCCGTCGGCAGGATCCCGGTCGACTTTGGTAATAGACATGCCGTGATGCAGCGCGTTAATCCAGCTGGCCGGGTTGTCGACGGCAATTTGGATGATGGCATGAGTCCTGCCGCTGTCAAGGGCGTTGTTTTCGATATATTCGAGCATTCTTTTCATCAGGCTGGAACCCCGGTAAACCGGATCGACCAGGATGGCCTCGTACAAAACCAGGTCTTTGTTTTCAATTTCCGGCTTAAACTCGGGCATGTCCCTGCTTTCGCCGTTATGAGGCAGGCTGTATACCGTTTGGGCAATTAAAGTTTCGCCGTCGAAGACCCCCAGCATGTTTGAGCTGTGACCGTCAAGCGATTTCATGTAGTCTTCTGCTGTTCTGTGCAGGATAAAGTGCTGCTCGTCAGGATGCAGGTTGCCGATGATTTTTTGTTGCAATTTCATAACATCGGCTAAATTTTCAATGTTTAATTTTTTGACCGTTAACTGTTTTGTGCTCATTTGGAACCTCTGCGTTTTTCTGAGATTTGACATAAAAAAAAGATTTGAGCAAACTCAAATCTTGCGACGAACTTACCTTTGCGGACAAGTCATCGTCGCAGTGTCAATCTGCGTAAGCGCAGGGATGTTAATATTAATGCGGTCATTCTTTTACTCATTTTAGACTATTTTTAAATGTTAACGGATTTATTTGCTTTTGTAAAGGATTTTTTTGTTTTGTCTGAAATTTGACGACAAAAGTCAAAGAAGACATTGGGCACAAGCGGATGAAATGCGGAAAACGACGGTTTCGGAAAACGCGGCGGCGGCCGTCCAGCTCTCAACTTTCGGATAACGGCGGTTGAAAAAAAGAAAGTCGAAAATACCTTATCGGAACAGGAGGGGAAGGGGCGTTTACAATCAATCAGTTGGAGGTATATTATGGAAATCAGAAAAATCAGACCGGCCGATGCCGAAAAGTTTGTGGAGTTTTACGAAAAGCTGGTCAAAGAAAGCGACTACCTGATGTTTACGCCGAAGGAAACGGCGGAAAAAGCCAAACAGGAACAGAAATATATTGAGGATTACGATGACTACAAACAGGTTTTCGTGGCGACCGAAGGCGAACGAATCGTCGCTTATCTCGGCATTTCCCGCAGCCATTTGTCCAAGCTGCAGCATACCGCCCGGTTTACTGTCGGCGTGCTGCGTGACAGTCAGCGGCAGGGAATTGCCGACAAGCTGATCGCCTTTGCCGAAAACTGGGCGAGGGAAAAGGGCATCGGACGGCTGGAAATTACGGTGGTTACCGACAATCTTCCGGCGATCGCCCTGTTTGAGAAGCATCATTATGAACGGGAAGGAATCCGCAAGAAGGCGGTCAGCTTCGGCGACAAATATGCCGACGAATATTTTATGGCCAAGGTCATTTAGTTTTTTGCGGCATTTTTAATACCCGGCTGTTGAAGGCCGGGTATTTTTTTTGACCGTGGCGGCTTTTTTATCCGGCAATCAGCCGGGACAGCCAAATCCACAAAGGCGCCGTGGCCATAAACAGGAAGGTGCTGACGGCGAGCGAAGAAGTGCCCGTCTGTACGTAAGTCTGAAAACGGCTGCCGATGATAATGCCGGAAAAAACCGGCGGCAGCGCGCCGCATAAAACCAGCATTTGCACTTTTTCGCCGTTCATTCCCGTCAGCAGGCCGATGACAAGCATTGCCGCCGGCATGAAGATCAGTTTAACAAAAGAGTTGTAAATCACTTCCGCGTTAAACTCAAATTTGTTGGTCGAAAGGGTGATGCCTGCGGCGAAAACGGCAACGCCGGCGTTGGCATTGGCAATCAGGTTGAAAACCGGATCCAGGCTGCCGGGAAAGCGGAACCCCGTCAAGACGATGAGGACCGCCAGTATCGGTGACCAGCAGACCGGTTCTTTCAACGCGTTGATGAGGGCGTTTGACGGCTTGACCGGCGGATTGCCGGCGGCGTTTGCCGACTGCCGTCCGGGGTTGAGCAGGTAGAGGGCGATCGGAATAGTGATCGCGTTGACGACGATGGCCACCACCGCAACCACCAGGCCGACGGTGGCGCTGGTGCCGTAAATGGGTTCCAGCACGGCAAAGCCCAGATAGCCGATAGTCGGCGCACCGCCGACAAGTCCGGCAATCGAAGCTTCGGCTTTGCTGTGTTTGAAAAATTTCAGACAGGAAAAATAAGACCAGAAATAACAGCCGACGATAACGCCGAGGCTGACCAGCGACAGGCGGATGTCGGAAAACAGCATGGCTCGGTTGGCTTTGACGATGGAAACGAAAAGTCCCGCCGGCAAAGCGTAATTTAAGACGAACTGATTGAGGCTTCTGGCGTTTGCGGCGTTAAATTCGCCTTTTTTGCCGGAAACGTAACCGAGAATCATAATGACGAAAATGGGAACCAGGTCGGTCAGCATGATGTTCAGCATAATCTTTTTCCTCCCGTGTTAAACGAGCGTTTTGGGGTTAAGGCTGCCGATATGCCCGCTTTCGGTGCCGGCGGCCGGGTCGATGACGCAGTTGATCAGGGTCGGCCGGCCGGATTCCAGACCTGCGGAGAGGGCGTTTTCCAGTTCCTGCGGCGTGGCGGCATTGTAAGCCGCGCCGCTGAAGGCTTCGATCAGTTTGTCATATCTGGCCGAAGAGGACAGGGCAGTGGGCGAGGGATCGCTGCCGCCGCCGAGATTGGGATCGTCACCGCGGTAAATGCCGCCGTTGTTGAAAACGACGATCGTTACCGGCAGTTTGTAACGGCAGATGGTGTCGATTTCCATGCCCGAGAAGCCGAAAGCGCTGTCGCCTTCAATCGCCACCACCGGTTTTTTGCCGGTGACGGCGGCACCGACGGCAAATCCCATGCCGATGCCCATGACGCCCCAGGTGCCGCAGTCCAGCCGCCGGCGGGGCAGGTACATGTTTATGACGTCGCGGGTGTCGTCAAGCGTGTTGGCACCTTCGTTGACCAGATAAATGTCGCGGTGCGCGGAGAGCACTTTGCGCACGGCGTTCAGGGCGGTGAAAAAGTTCATCGGGGCAGCTTCGGCGTTCAGTTTTTCTTCCATTTTGGCAACGTTGGGCCGTTTGGCGGCATCAACGGCCGAGAGCCAGTCCGCGGGAGCCCTGACGGGGTGTCGTTCCAGACCGTTCAAAAGCAGGCGCACGGAAGAGGCGATGTCGCCGACCACCGGCGCGGCGATCGGACGGTTGCTGTCAATTTCGACGGGATCAATGTCGAGCTGGATGAATTTGTTATGCGGATTCCAATGTCTGCCCCGGCCGTGAGTGAGCAGCCAGTTGAGGCGGGCACCGACCAGCATCACCACGTCGGCGTTTTCCAATACGAAAGAACGTGCCGCGGCCGCGCTTTGCGGGTGGTCGTCGGGCAGCAGTCCCTTGGCCATTGACATCGGCAGGTAGGGAACGCCGGTTGTTTCGACAAATTCCCTGATTTCCCGGTCTGCCTGCGCATAGGCGGCACCTTTGCCGAGGATGACCAGCGGTTTTTCGGCCGCGGACAAAAGCTTAAGCGCGCGTTCGACGGAATCGGCGGAGGGAATGATGGCCGGTGCCGGATCGACCGGTGAAAAAAGCGAAGCCGCTGCCGCGTCCCGGTCGAGTTCGGCAGCCAGCATGGCCGTTGTCAGGTCCAGATAAACTCCGCCCGGACGTCCCGACACGGCGGCGCGGACGGCTCGGACCAGGCCGGTGCAGATGTCTTCTGGACGGTTGACGCGGTAGGCCGCCTTGGCAAACGGACGGGCGATGTTCAGCTGGTCCAGCCCTTCGTAATCGCCCTGTTCAAGGTCAATGATCGCGCGGTCGCTGGAACCGCTGATCTGAATCATGGGAAAGCCGTTGACGGTAGCGTTGGCCAGCGCGCCCAGGCCGTTGAGGAAACCGGGAGCGGAAACGGTAAGCAGAATTCCCGGCCGGCCGGTGATAAAACCGCTGGCGGCCGCAGCGTTGCCGGCCGACTGTTCGTGACGAAAGCCGATATAGCGAATGCCTTCTTTTTGCGCATAGCGGGCCAGGTCGGTCACCGGAATGCCGACGACGCCGAAAATGGTGTCAATGCCGTTTTTCTTGAGTGCTTCGACCGTCAGCCGCATGCCGTCGGTCAGGTTGGTGGTGTTTGCAGTGGCGTTCATGTTGTTACCTCCGATAAAAAATGCCGGGCGAAAATCCGCGGCAGGGAAAAACCGGCCGTGGAAGGGCCGTTTTGTCAGGCGACGACTTTGTCGTTGCGCAGTTTGACGATTTGTTCCTGAGTGTAGCCCAGCCCGGCGAGAATCGGGTCCGTATCCTGGCCGAGCAGGGGCGCGCCTTTGATTTCGGGCGTGAAGTCGGAAAATTTCATCGGCATGCCGACGGTCAGATATTTGCCGCGTTTGATCTGCTCCACTTCGACGATGGTGCCGTTTTCGCGCAGCGAACGGTCGTTTTCGATTTCCTTCAGGCTCAGCACCGGGCCGCAGGGAACGCCAGCCTTGCTCAGTTCGGCAACCGCTTCGAATTTGTCTTTGCCGATGGTGAACTGCTCAATTTCCCGGTAGATTTCTTCCTTGTTCTTGTCGCGGGCGTCGGCGGTGGAAAATTTCGGATCGTTGATCCATTCCGGTTTGCCGAGCGCTTTGGCGGCCGCTTCAAAAGCCTTGTCTTCCCTTTGCAGAACGATGTAGACATAGGCGTTGGGATCGTTTTCCCAGCCTTTGCACTTGTAACACCAGCCGAAAACGCCTCCGCCTTCAATGTTGCCCGAACGGGGAACGGTGTCGTTGAAAACGCTGTTCGGATATTGCGGATAGTTGGTCAGTCGTCCGGTGTGTTCCAAAATCAGCTGATCGCGCAATTTTACGCGGCAGAGGTTGAGTACCGAGGCCTGCATCGACTGGCGCACATGCTGGCCGACGCCGGTTTTGTTGCGCTGGAGCAGCGCCGCCAGCAGGCCGATCAGCAGGTGCATGCCGGTGTTGCTGTCGCCGAGCGCGGCGCCGGACTGGGTCGGAAGGTTGTTTTCCCCCGACCACCAGCCGGTGGTGGAAGCGGCGCCGCCGGCGCACTGGGCAATCGGTTCGTAGCATTTGACGTTGGCATAAGGCGAGTTTTCGTCAAAACCGGTGATGGAACCGTAGACAATGCGGGGGTTGATTTTGTGTACTTCTTCCCAGGAAAAGCCGAGTTCGTCGGCGGCGCCGGGGTGCAGGTTTTCGACGAAGACGTCGGCTTCCCGCAGAAGTTTGGTAAGAATTTCCTTGCCTTCGGGTGTTTTGACGTTGAGCCCCACGGAGCGTTTGTTGCTGTTGAGCTGCAAATAATAAAGTCCGTCCATGCCGGGAATGTCGGTCAGTTCGCTGCGGGTCGGATCGCCGCCGCTGGGACGTTCGATCTTGATCACTTCCGCGCCGAACCAGGCCAGCATCTGGGTGCAGGACGGACCGGACTGAACTTCTGTCATGTCGATGACTTTTATGCCTTCTAATGGTGCTGTCATGAATAATCTCCTTCTTGTGTTGTTGTTGTCGATTGAATGTCAGGCGGAAAATCAGGCGAAAAGACATTCTTCTGCCGTAGATAATGGCTGTCCGTTTTTTTTAAATATGGATGATAGTTTTGCCGGAAAATAAAATATGCCCGGATTCCGGGCATATTTTTTAAGGAAGTTATACTTGTCATATTTGAAAGCGGTCAGGCTTTCAGTTTGGCAATCACGTTGCCGATCCAGGCGGAAAAGACGTCTTCGAATTCGCCGTCGGCCTTTTCCAGTTCGAGGATTCTTTCGGCGCCGAGGGCGGCCAGATATTCATCAAAATCAATGGCCGCCTGGCAGAAACGGTCGTAGTAGGATTCACCCAATCCCAAAACGGCATAGGCAAGGCCGCTCAGGCTGACGTTTGCGGCAGACAGTTCGTCGTGCAGTTCGGCGGCGTTTGACGGTGGTTCGCCGTCGCCCCAGGTGCTGGTGATGATTAAAAGCTGCGTCATGTTTTCCAGATCGGCCGCACGAATGTCGCTCATATCCTGAACTTCGGCTTCAAAACCGGCTTTCTTCAGCTCGTTTGCCGCCGCGCCGGCCAGATTTTCCGAATTGCCCGTTTCGCTGCCGTATAAGATGTTTACTTTCATTTTTGTCTCCGTTGTTTGTTCAAAATAAAAAGCCTGTCGATTTTGAAATATTTTAAGCAGGGCGACAGGCTTTAAGTAAATTTTTAAGACCTTCCGGTCTTAAAAATTTTCCAGGATCCGCCGCGCTCTTCATGGTTTCTGTCAGATGTGAAATATTTTTGACGGATCCTGAAAACTCTATATAATTCATTTTCCTTCGCCGGCAACGCCGGTTGCTGCGTTTCTTCCTTTTTTCCTTCCGTAAATTTCGATTTTGTGGCCGAGCATTTCATAGCCGTGCTCGCGGGCTATTTTTTCCAGCAGAACGTCGAGTTCGGCGGTGGAAAACTCTTCTATCCGGCCGCTGTCGGCGTCTATGATGTGGTGGTGATGCCCGTTTTCGGCGCCGTTTTTTTCATAAACCGCGTCGATGTTGGGAAACTCGTGCTTTTCCGCCAGTCCCAGGTCGCAGAGCATGTTGAGGGTGCGATAGACGGTGGCCATACCGAGGCCGGGATCCTTTTGTCTGGCAGCATTGAAAATATCGGTGACGGTCATGTGGGCGGAGGCGTTTTCAAGCACCTCGAAAATGGCCAGCCGCGACGAAGTGAGGCTGATGCCTTTTTGTCTGAATGTCTGTTCAAATGCGGACAATATCTGCTCCCGGTATGTTGGTTGTCGTCTGTTTGAGAAAGATTATCATTCTCAAATAAAAAGTCAACACAAAAAAACACAGCGGGTGAAAAGTTTGCTGAATGCCGGGGTACGGCAAAAGCGGCGGAAAACGCTGCAGTCGGTTGCTGTGCCGCCGCCTCGGGGCGGGGGTTCCGTTTCTTGTTTACGGCTGCTGTTGCGGGAGCGGACTTTTTTCCGCGGTTGTTTTTACAGCTTGTCTGAAAGAGACGGTTCTTTTGCCCGGGAGGCGGCGTCTTTTTCTACCGGCGTCAGCGCTTTTTTTTCGTTGAAATACTGCCGTGCGCGGAATTCGGATTTTTTGCCGGGATTAAAAACGGAAAGCGGACGAAAATAGCCCATGATGCGGGTCCATATTTCACATTTCTGCCGTTCTTCCTCTTTTAATTCCGGTTCTTTATTTTCCATTTTCCGCTTTTCCCGCGCAGTCTTTGATTTTCTTCAGGATGTAATTGTCAGCCAGAGCGCCGGTGATTTCCTTTTTCTCGTAGTCGAGCAGGCGAAGCTGTCCTTTTTCCTTTTTGTAATAGGAAATTTCGCTGCCGGTTTCCAGTTTGATGATGCTGCCGTCGATGCTGTAGGTGCCTTTTTCGTAAAAGGTGCCGTCTTTTTCGCCGACATAAACCAGTTTGTTGACAAACGTGTTGTTGGCGTTAAGTTGCAGGGTCATGTCTATCCCAGGGCCGTCGGCGGCCGGCAGCAGTCCGTTGTAGGTTCCACAGATTTCCGACTTGAGTGAACAGCCGGCAAGGGCAAGGGCGGTCAGCGCGGTGTAAAAAAGCTTGTTCATGTTTCCTCCTTTTATTTCCGATATGGTGATTGTGTCGATTGGGTTCAGCCCGGCTTTTAGTTTTAAACAAAAATCTGTTTTGAGCAACAAAAAAACTCTGTAATCCGGAGATTGCAGAGTTTTTTGTTGCTGATTGATCCTCAGGCCTGCTTTTTGGCTTTTTTGACCTTGACCGGTCCGCTTACCTTTTCCGTCAACGTCTGGAACAGAACGTAGAGCATCGGAATAATAATCAGACCGACCATGGTGCCGACCAGCATTCCGTAGAATACCGGTATGCCGATGGCGATTCGGCTGTTGGCGCCGGCGCCGGTGGCGACCACCATCGGCAGGGTGCCGAGGATGAAGGTGAAGGCCGTCATCAATACCGCGCGGAACCGTTCTTTCAGACCGATCATCGCGGCTTTGTTGATGGAAGTGCCTTTTTCGCGCTCTTCCTTGGAGAACTCAACAATCAGAATCGCGTTTTTGGCAGCCAGACCGACCAGCAGAATCAGCCCCAGCTGGGCATAAATACTGAGCGGCAGTCCGTGAATGAACAAGCCGAGCAGGGCGCCAACCATGGCAACGGAAACTGAGGCAAGAACCGGGATCGGGGTGCTCCAGCTTTCATACTGTGCAACCAGAAACAGGTAGGCAAAAGTCAGCGCCAGAGCAATCAGGTAACCGATTTGCCCCTGGTTGGCCTTTTCCTGATAGCTCATGCTCGACCATTCATAGCTGTAACCATTCGGCAGGGCTTCGTTGGCCAGTTGTTCGATGGCGTTCATGGCTTCGCCGGTACTGAAGGCTTGGTTGCCGACAATATTGATGGCTGCCGCCGGATATTGGTTGTAACGGTCGATGGTGCTCGGCGCCAGAACCTTGCTCAGGTTGATCATGCCGCCCAGAGGAACCATTTCGCCCAAGCTGTTTTGAACGTAAAGGCTGCTGATGTTGTCAACGCCCTTGCGGTACGGCCAGTCGGCCTGGATGATTACCTGGTTTACCTGAGTTCCGAAGTTGACGTCGTTGATGTAAGATGATCCCAAATACCGGCCGAGAGTGGTATAGATGTCACCGGTGGTTACCTTCATCGATTCCGCTTTGGTGCGGTCAATGTCAACAAAGATGTGCGGCGTGGTCGCGTTATAGGTCGAGAACGCATAAGAAACGTACGGCGACCGGTTTAAGCGTCCGAGGAAGCCCTGCAAAGCGGCGTCCAGCTTCTTCGGATCCGGAGAATCGAGTGCCTGTAAACGGAAATCCATACCGTTAGTGCTGCCAAGTCCTTGAATAGCCGGCATTTCAAAGAGGTTTATGTTAGCTTCTGGAAATTTATCGAGCTTGGCTTTGATGCGATTCAAAATGTTGGTTGAATACAAATTTTTATCTGCACGTTTAGCCCATGGCTCTAATATTGTGACGATGAACGCAACATTTTCGCCCGAACCGCCGATAATGCTGTGTCCGGTAATGTTCATGGCATGTGCGACGCCTTTTTCTTCCAGAATCAGCGGGATAACTTTCTTAACCAAAGCGTCCGTCCGTTCGCGGGAAGCGCCTTCGGGCAGCTGGATGTTGATGAAGAACGCGCCCTGGTCTTCGCTCGGGATGAAACTGGTCTGGCTGATATGAAGCAGCGCGACGATGCCGGCAACGATAAGTGCGAAGATCAAAGCGATGACGCTGACCTTGCGGCTGGCAATGCCGACGATGCCGGCGTAGCGGTCGCGCGACTTGTCAACGGCGCGCGAGAACCAGAACAGTGGACCGTGCCGGAACGGTTTCAGCGGACGCAGCATGGTGGCGCACAACGCCGGCGACAAAGTCAGGGCGTTTAGTGATGAGAAAGCAACCGCCGTCGAAATAGCGACCGCAAACTGCTGATAGATTTTGCCGGTGATGCCGCCGATAAAGCCGATTGGCACGAAAATGGCCAACAGTACCAGAGTGGTGGCGACAATCGCCCCCGACACCTGTTCCATAGCTTTGATTGTGGCCTGTTTGGGCGACAGCTTTTCGTTTTCCATCAGGAACAAAACGCGTTCGACCACAACGATTGCGTCGTCAACCACCAGACCGATCGCCAGTACCAGACCAAACAGGGTCAGGGTATTCAAGCTGTAACCAAGTGCCAGAAGAACGGCAAAAGTGGCAAAGAGAGATACCGGAATGGTCAAAGTTGGTACCAGTACCGCGCGCCAGTCCTGCAAAAAGATATAGCAGACGGCAACCACCAACACAAAAGTCAGAATCAGGGTGAAGACCACTTCTTCGATTGATGACGTGATGTACTCGGTAGCGTCATAGGCTATGAAAATTTCCATATCGTCGGGATAGAACTGTTCCAGACGAGCCATTTCCGCACGCAGGTTGGACATCGCGTTGATGGCGTTTGCCCCAGACAGCATGTTGACGGCAATGGCTACCGAAGGAGCGCCGTCGAACTGAGATTCCGCATTATAGTCTTCCTGACCGATTTCGATCCTGGCAACGTCGCCCAAACGAACAAGGCCGCCTTCTTCATCGGTGCGGACGATGATCTGCTTAAACTCTTCAACGTTGTTGATACGGCCGCTGCTGAGCAGAGCATAGACCATTTGCTGAGAACCGTCGCCCGGCATGGAACCCACCTTACCCAGCGAAGGCTGGATGTTCTGGCTTTCAATTGCTGCTTGGATGGCGGATACCGGCAGGTTGAGAGCGGTTATCTTGTTGGCGTCGAGCCATACGCGCATGGACAAAGGCGGGGCGTAAACGTTGACTTCGCCGACGCCGTCCACTCTGATCAGGTTTTTCTTGATGTTGTTCTGAACGTAGTTGCTCAGGAACAACGTGTCATGGGTGCCGTTGGGTGAACGGGCGGTCAAAAAGCCCAGCTGGTCGGAAGAGCGGCGGCTGACGGTAACGCCCTGCTGCTGAACTTCCGCCGGCAGTTTGCTCAATGCCTGAGACACGCGGTTTTGCACCTTGACCTGCGCCATATCGGGATCGGTGCCGACCTTGAAGGTGATCGTCAGACCGTAGCTGCCGGTTGCGTCCGAAGACGAATCCATGTAAAGCATGTCTTCCACGCCGTTGATCGTTTCTTCCAACGGAATCCCCACCGTGTTGGCGATAACCTCGGCACTGGCGCCGGGGTAAACAGCCGAAACCCTGATGGTCGGCGGAGTAATTTCCGGATAAAGCGTGATCGGCAGCGAGAAGGCAGCGATTGCGCCGGCAAGTGTCAGCACAATCGAAATGACCATCGCAAAACGAGGTCGTTCAATAAAAATCCTCGAAAACATAAACTATTTTCCTTCTGTGGTCTGTTCGTTAACCGTTCCGGTGCGTACTTTCTTGCCGTCGGAAACTTTCTGCAGGCCTTGGATGATAACCTTTTCGCCTGCTTTCAGTCCGGAGGTGACAATCTGTCGGTTGTCGGCAATTTCGCCCAGAGCAATGCGTCTTTGTTCGACCACGTTGTCCTTGTTAACGATCATGACATAGTTTCCGTGTTCGTCCTGCGCCAACGCCGCCTGAGAAATGACAACCGCGTTTTTCTCGGGGCCGGAACCGATCATGATGTCGACATAGCCGCCGGGGATCAGCATGTCGTCCTTGTTTTCGAATTCGGAATAAACCGACATGGTTGCGGTGCCGGTGTTGATCGAGTTGTCGTTGAAGCGGGAAAGAATCGGTTTTTTGATGACCTTGCCGTTGGCGAGAATGATTTTGCTGTATACTTCGCCGCCGCGTTTGTCATAGTCCTGTCTTAAATTCAGCATTTCCTTATCGGTGACGGAAAAGACGATGCGCACCGGGTCGGTCTGTACGATGTTGGCCAGGGTGCCGCTTGATGTGCTGACGTAGTTGCCGACGGTGATCATGGCCTTGCCGATGTAACCGTTGATCGGCGAGCGAATCTCAGTGTGTTCAAGGTCTATTTTGGCCAGCTCGTAGTTGGCTTCCGCCTGTTTGACGGCGGCCTGAGCCTGCAGCATGTTGGAATAGGCCTCGTCCAGTTTGGATTCGGAAGCAAATTTCTGCTGGTTGAGGGATTTTTGCCGCTTATATTCTTTTTCCAGCTGGGTAAAACTGGCTTTGGCCTTGTCGAGTTCGGCCTTGCGCAGGTCGACGGTGGCGATGTATTTCTGCTGTTCGATAACAAACAGAATGTCGCCTTTTTTGACCGCGGAACCTTCGTTGAACAGCACCTTTTCCAGATAACCGCTTACCTGCGGCTGGATGTTTACTTCGTTGACGGCTTCCACATGGCCGATGAATTTCTGGGCGGGCGTCACGTCTTTCAATTGCGCTTCTTCCACCAGTACGAACGGATCGCCGCCGGCACCCGCGGGCGCCGTCATCGTATGGGGACTGAGCTTAGTTTTTAAAAACCAGCCGGCCGCCACACACAAACATAAGACAAAGACTTGTCTTAATATTTTGCGATTGCTCATTTTTCCAACTTTCATTTTCCTTAACCTTTCAATTTTTGATTTTTTCAATCACCGCGTCAAATCCTTCCAAAAAAGTACGGGAAAGACTGAAATTTACCTCTTTGCATACATAAGTGTTGATCAGCCCGCGCCAGATGCTGACGACAAGGGTGCTGACCGTTTTGATGTCTGTTTGAGCAGATATCTCTCCATTTTTTTTAGCTGATGTCAAGGCCTGTTTGGCCGTTTTGAAATGAAAATCGTGTATTTCCCCGGTTTTGGCCTGAACCTGGTTGAATATACTGTCGGACCATTCCACCTGAAATAGGGTGAAAAAAATGAATTTCCTCACTTCCGGACTTTTTTCGATGTGTTCCGCCTCGCGTCGGAAAAATTCCCTGAGTTCGGCGACGGAACGCGGAGAGATGTATTGGCTGCCGATTTCTTCCCGGTCTTTGGCAACGCGCTGACGAATCAGTTCGGCCAGAAGTTCGGCTTTGTTTTTAAAATGCCAATAAACCGCGCCTTTTGTCAGATGAATGCGCAGGGCAATATCTTCAAAAGTCGTGCGGGAAAATCCTTTTTCGTAAAAACAGTCCAAAGCGGATTTTAAGATCAGAGCTTTGGTGTTTTCGCTTTCTTCACGGGTTTTGCGCGCCATTTTCTTTTCAAAGTTAAATATACATTCCGGTAGGTATGTATAGCGAAAGAAAAAAAATTGCAAGCGAAATCTTTTGTATAGTTGCTGTTTTTTGTTTTTAAAGTTGCGGTCATCTGTATATTTTCGCGGACGGGAAAAAGTTTTGAGCAAACGGGAAGGGGCGGCAAAAATCCGTAAATTAGGTTTAAATTTACTTTTTATGTGTTATAATTAAAAACAAATTTCGAGGGAGTTTTTGCCGATGGAAGAAGAGACAATCTTAAAAAAAATGGAGCGGTTGTTTAAAATGCGCCGGCTTTTGAAAGAAAAAAAGCTCAAGCGCATCAAAGACAAAAAGCTAAAATACGGCCGTTGGGATCTTGATGACGAGGACGACGACTATGATTACGAGGATGAGCTGCTTTCCCGGCCGGAACTGATCGAAGAGGCACTGAAAGAATATATGTACCAGTTCGGCTTATCAATTTATCAGAACAAACAGGGCGATTATTATTTCAAACAGTTTGCCGACGATATTGACATCCGCGGTTTTGATGAGCTGGATACTCATCATTTTGCCTTGCGGGAGAAAGAACCCAATTTTTTTGAAAGGCTGCTGGAAGTTGTTCCGGAAAACAAAATTCATCTGACCGGCGATATGGAAACCGCCGTTTTTGACCTTTATGAAAAAGATGCCGTTATGGCGGATATACTTGATCAGATGGTGGAAGACGAAACTTTGAAATGCCGGGAAATTCTGAAAGCGATGGAAGATGTGCATGAAACCGCGGATCAGACCCGTGCGGACGAGCTTTCTCGTATTGATGTGCCTGAAAAAGAGACGGCGGTTTCCGGTCTTGACGAGCTTGCTGCCGAGAACGGGAAAGCGCAGACGGAAGATTTTTACGAAGACGGCAAACCTGTCGCCGCCGACAGCGATGAGGGAACGCCGGTTTCTCCTGCCGGAGAACAATGGGAGGCTTATGAATGCGGCGGCGAAGAGCGGGTGGAGAAAGCGCGGCTGCCTAAGCCGGCAAAAGTGCGTCGGGTGCGCAAACCTCAGACTAGTTCACTGCCGGCCGGCATAGTCAAAGACAACAGCAACAATCGCTGAAAGCGGATTTTCTTCTTGTCGGAAAACTCTCCCCGCAGGGAGAGTTTTTTGTCTTGATGCTTTAAAACCTCCCCCATATTTTATGGGGGTGAATGCTTTAGCGTCGTTATACTCCGCTCCACGCCTTTGATCGTGGTCAAACCGTTAGGTTTGTATCCTTAATAGACCCCATAGTTTGCCAGGGGATATCTATTGCCCTGCAGCCAGGCCGGAGGAGAGTTTTGGGGGAGTGCGGAGAGAGCGAATGAGGGGGACGTTTGTCGGAAAGTGCGGGTGTTGCCGTTTGAAGTTTTTTGAATTCCAGAAATTCTCAGTCAGGCCGAAGGAGAGTTTTTGGAGAGAGTGCGGAGAGGGCGAATGAGGGGGACGTTTGACGGAAAGGATGGGCGTTGCCGTTTGAAGTTTTTTGAATTCCGGAAATTCTCAGTCAGGCCGAAGGAGAGTTTTTGGAGAGAGTGCGGAGAGGGCGAATGAGGGGGACGTTTGACGGAAAGGATGGGCGTTGCCGTTTGAAGTTTTTTGAATTCCGGAAATTTTCAGTCAGGCCGGAGGAGAGTTTTGGGGGGAGTGCGGAGAGAGCGAATGAGGGGTGGACGTTTGACGGAAAGGACGGGCGTTGCCGTTTGAAGGCGAAAAGCGGATGGGGCAGCGGACGGATGCCCCAGGCAAAAAGAATATGCGCCCCAAAGGCGGAATATGCAAAAAAGGAGATGGTCGGTAAATTGCAGCGGTATGTGTGAATGCGAAGTAAAGCGGCAATTGGGAACAGGGTTTTCGGCGGAAAAAAAAAGGCCCCTCCGCGTCTAACGCGTAGTTCTTCATTAATGGGTGCACCC
>CABUBU010000003.1 GCA_902489795.1 uncultured Azospirillum sp. | reverse complement strand
GTTTCAGTGCGTCAGCGAGGTGGTTTATATGACACTCAATCACAATTGTCAATACAAAAAATGCATTTTTTTTGATTTTTTTCCATCTTTTTTGTAACCTATTGAATAAATTTGAATTTTTTCACGTATTTTTCAGTTGCAGTTTTACGGACAACAAAGCTGCATTTTTATTCTGATACAGAAGCGCATATATTATATAGTGATAATTATTTTCGAAACGGCATGAAACCGCGGCAGCAAACGCCGAATCTACCAACATTTGCTTTTCTTTTTCCCCTGTTTCTGATATAATCCGTCGATAATCAATTTAAGAGACTGATAGAAAATGGCTTTTACTTTTTTTACGCTCGGCGGACGCCAATTGTGGGAAGATATATACGTCTATCAAAAATGGCGGATTCAACGGAATTGTATTACAAAACACTATCGTCTGCTCGACAACTGGGACATTCGCCGTACCGGCGGAAGTTTTGAACAATGCCGCAGGGCGCTGACCCGCTGTGCCGAAATCTTCCAACTGACGCCGCCAAAAACGAAGGCGGTTGTCCTACTGCACGAACTGGCTGGCAACAAAAACCAGTTTAATCAAATGGTTAAAATGACAGAATCGGCAGGCTTTTCCGCCATTGCCGTTAATTATCCGTCCACCCGCAAAGAACTGCAGGCACATGTACGCCAGCTTGAATTGCTTCTCAACAGCCTTGAATACGTCAAAGAAGTTTCCTTCATTACCGCGGGAATCGGCGGATTGTTGGTCAGACTGCTGCTGGCCGCCGATTCGCAATGGAAAAAAAGAATCAAAATCAGACGAATCGTCCAGATTGATCCGCCGAATCGAGGATTCAGGCTATGGGAAAGGCTGAGTGACAGCAAAATCGCCGCACTACTCCTCGGACCGGCGATAAAAAGCTGCGATTCGCATAAAGTCGCTAAAATTCCGCGTTTTCCCGATACGACAGAGTTCGGCATCATCAACACGCACAACCGGATTGCGGACATGCTGAAAGATTCGCTTCCCGACCGCTGGGGAATCTTTTTTCCACAAATCGGCGATTCGTTTCTGCCGGGCGCAAAGGACATGATTGACATCAAAACTTGGAAGACGAATCCGGCGGCGGACAACAAGACGATTCGCGCCTGTAAAAATTTTTTGCTGAACGGGAAATTTTAAAAAAACGACAAAGGCGAAAAAATAAAAAAACTGTAACAATTTTTTGTGTTTTTTTGTGTTATACTGGTTAAAAATAGGAGTGGTGTATATGAAGGCAATCTTGATCAACGTGGGAATACTGCTGGCTTTGGCTGCTATGTATTACTTTGATTTTTGGTCATTATTTACTTTCAAAAACGCCTTCTGGTACGCTTTCGGGCTGGTGATTATTGTGTTGTTGATCGGATTAAAAGTATTAGGTAATCCCTTTGGGAAAAGGAAATGACGATGACTGGAAAATTAAAACAACAATTGATTTTTGGGCTCCTGGCATGGGGATTATTTGCATCTTTACCGAATACCGCTCATGCGCAGAAATGGCTCGGCGCCGTGGGCAGCGCACAGAACGGCCTGCTTGGCGACACCGTCGGCGCCCAAATGATAAGGGCGGGCAAGCAAGAGGCTGTAGATCAGGCCGCAGCCATAGCCGGCTATAAATCAGAAAACATTAAAGCTGTTTCTTTCCAAGATGCCAAAGATTTGGCGGCAAAAGGATCCGGTTTGAACAACGTATCCGGTGCGGCTAATGCAGCAGCTGCACGGTACAAGGGATCGGACGGCTTCTTTTCCGGCGTATGGAATGTTGTCAGCGGCGCGGCTCAGGACGTATTCCGATCCTCGGATGAAATATCTGCCGACCTCGAGCAATACAGAAATGCCGAAACGGCAGCCAATATAGATGCGGCGGTAGCTACCGCCAAAGACATTCAGGGCGACGGTTCCAATATCTTGACCGGCAATCTGAAATCCATTCCCGACAAACTTGATCAGCTTGATCAGGCAGCTAATGCCGTTGCCGTTTACGAAGTTTCGGGAGAACAGGGTGGGCAGAAGATTTACATGGACAAGAACATGAAAACCATCGGAGGTGCGATGGACGGGTGCGTTCCGCTGCCGCTTAAGCTCGAACAGAGCCGGAAGTGCATTTTGTGCCCGCTGTTTGTCATTTTGTTCAACACCGCACAAACAATGAGCATTGCTTCTTACAACACACTGGCGAGCGGATTTAAGAATCTGCTTCTGATCGGCTTTGCCCTTTATGTTGCGTTTGTCACGCTCAAACAGGTCAGCTCCTTTACCAAGCAGGACGGGCCAAAATATATTTCCGATCTGTTGACCATGAGTTTTAAAATCCTTTTGGCCTATCTGGTTCTGACCCATGTGCAGGAACTGTACCGGCTGATTCTTGAGCCGTTGCTGAACGCGGCGATGGAATTCGGCGGCAGTTTCCTGTTCCGCAGCGCAGACAGCAATTCATCCACCTCCTTTACGGCCTGCGCCTCGGCTACTCAGTTGGGCGACGGCGTAACGATTGCCACGGGATACTATTCGCCCGGACTGTTTGCCAAGGTAGATTGTTTCGTCCGCTCGGTGCAACAGGAACTGGCGGTTGCCACTTCGATCGGCAGCTCCCTGATGTGCGTTGCCCAAAACGAAGCCAGCCACTGGTACGGCCTCCCGGATCTGACGATGTTGTTTAGCGGCCTGATTATCTGGTGCTTCAGCTGGCTGGTCTGCCTGGCTTTCGGCTTCTATCTGATCGATGCCGTGGTCAGACTCGGCGTGGTCGGAGGACTGATGCCGTTTCTGATTGCGGCATGGCCGTTCAAACTGACTTCCCAATACACAAGCACCGGCTGGAAAATGTTTATGAACACGTTTTTCACGTTCGTTTTCCTAGGATTGGTCGTCAGTGTTAACATTGAGCTCGGACTGCAGGCCGTTACCGGAGGCGAAGGCGGTTATGATAAAATTATGGATTTGGTCAATGCAAACGAAGTAAAGCCGTTGGTCGACATTATGAGCATCGGTCTGATGGGGCTATTGTTCCTGATTTTGTGCTGCATTTTCGGCTTTAAGCTCTGCGGCGAAGCCGTCAGCCTTGCTTCGCAGATGAGCGGCGGACAAGGCGGCTCCATCGGTTCGCACATAGCTTCTCTCGGCGCCGGCGCCGCCAAATGGGGGGCGGTCAATACGGGCAAAGCCGTCGGCAAAACGGCCAAATCCTTTGGCAAAGCTTCCGGCGTTAACGACAAGATAAGACAAGGCAAAGAAGTTGTCGGACGCAAAATGTACAACGGCATGGCCGCGGTCGGCAGACGTCTGGGACTGAAGGGCGCGGCAGGAAGTAATGGCGTACAAAGCAGCGGCAATGACAACGGCGGCGGAAACATGACAGCGCAGAACCGCGGCGGCAATACAGTTCAGAATCGTTCCGGACAGAGAACCCCGGGAGAAGCGGCAAATATGCAGAATGCGGCAGCAGGACAAGCCGGCGGTGAGGAAGGAACCGCAACAGCCGGAACCACGGTCAACAACGCTCAGCCGAACAATCAAAACGGCGGGCTGACAGGACAAGGTCGTGACAACGATTCTGCCGGCAGCAAGGAAAACGGGAACAGATCTGGCGCCGCTGCCGGTACGGGCTCGGGGGCTGTTGCCAATGTAAATTCCGGCGTACAGAACCCGGAATCGGGCGACGGTCAAAATGCGGACAACGGGCAGAACGCAGGCACAGGCAGCGAAGGACAACCGGCAAACGACGGCGGGGCAAGCTCTGCCGGACCGAGAGACAACAATGTCCAAGAGCAGGCAAACCAGATCGTTAACAGTTCGAAAGAAAAAATTGCCGCGGCGGCACAAAACACGGCTGCCGAAAAAGGCGGTTCCTCCGGAAAACCGGGCAAAGTTGAAAGCCCGAACAAAAACGGCAAGAAAGACGATAAAAAAGGCAATGCGGCCGAGAAAAAGGCTCAAGCCCAGATCGAAGAACTGCAACGCGTCATCAGCGGTCTTGAGCTTGAGAAAAAAGAACTGGAGAAGCAGCTTCGGAATCTGGGCGGCAAACCTGCCGTCGGAAACGCGGCCGGTTCGGACGACGAATTGCAGAAAAAGATGAAAAAGCTCGAAGAAGACAAGCAAAAAGCGGAAAGTCTGTTGGAAGCTCTGAAAAACCAGAAATAAGAGAGAAAGGGACTACCGATGGTGAAGAACATTAACATAGCAAAATTTTGGAAATTGCTGATCCTTATTCCGGCAGTGTTACTGTTGTTTGCCTGTTCGGGAGTCGAAGGCAACAACTCGGCAGTTGACCAAACTCTGGAAAATACAGGTGATGACACAACTCTGGAGGCCAAACACCGGGAATGCTGGCAGGCCGCGGTCGTCGGCGCCATTTACGACACCACCAGCCATATCACCATGGGCATGTACAGCCACATGACTCAGGGCGCAATGGCGCTGATGATGGTGGCCTTTGCCGTTTGGCTTTCTTTCCGGATCATGAAACACGTCAGTTCGTTTACCGAAGAATCTCCGGCCGAAGTGTGGACAGAGGTAATGAAGAAGTTTTTCCTCTGCTTTGTCTGCGGCTTGCTGGCCACTTCAAGCACCGGCGTCATATGGGTGTTAAACTCCGTTATTTTCCCCATCTACAACGCATTTCTTGAACTCGGCAGCGAAATGCTAAGGCATTTTTCCGACTCGGCGGGCGGGGGCAGCAACAACGGCGGCATGCTTTTCATCCCCTTTACCGGAGAAGTGGAAGCAAACTACAAGGTGGCCTGCACGGTTTCCAACATGGATCCGGCAACGCCGGAGGGTTTTCCGACAGCGCCAAAGCAGATGATGGAATGCATGGTCTGCACCGTCAACGAGCGGTTGTACTTCGGCTTTAAACTCGGCTGGGTCATCATTACCCAACCCGGTTTCATGGCTCTGATCTGCGGATTGATCATGATCGCCCTGTTTACGTTCATTAAAATCGGTTTCGTCTTTTATCTGGTAGACAGTATCTTCCGTTTTGCCATGATGGTTCTGATCATGCCGATTCTTATCATGGCCTATGCCTTCAAACCGACCAGGGGCTGGACCGCAACCGGATTTAAAACCATACTTAACTCCGCCGCTTTCATGATGTGCATTGCCATTGTCATTTTAATGGCGCTGGCGGCAGTTCAGCAGATTTTGGTCGACAACAGGGAACTCTTCGAGGGAGACGAAACGTCGCTGGCAGACTTCAGCAAACCGCTGTTGATGTTAATGCTGGTCGCGTTCCTGCTGGTCGGAGCAATGGACATTGCCAAGACGATTGCCGATAAACTGGTCGGCGGCGACGGTGATACCAACTTCCAGAAGAAAGTCGCCAAAATGGGTCTGGCCGTCCTGACATGGGCCGGCATCGGCGTCGGTAAGAAAATCGTCGGTACGGCGATGAAAGCCGGAGCCGCGCATTCTTCCAAATTCCGGGCAATGCAAGGGAGTTACAAAGGTGTAAGATCCAAATTGCAATCTTTGGCCGGTGACGATGACGAAGACGAAAGTTAGAGAAAGGGTAAAAAAGTGACAAAGCAGACTAACATATTCAACAAGCTGAAAGCAAATCTTAAGGTCTTGCTGCCGGTTTGCTTTGCGCTGGTGATAAGCGTCGGCAGCGCTTCCGCCGCCCAGACTTACCAGATATCCGAATCGGACATCGTCGGACAAATATCGCAGACACCGTCGGGAAATTCGCAGGTTTTCCGTCAGCAACCGGACAATTCCGGCGGCGGATCGTCAGCTTTTGACCGCGAAACGCGGCAATTCAAACGAGCTTTGAACAATTCGCTCACCGGTCAGGGACACGGCCTCGGAACTTATGCCAAAAGCCTGATCGGCGACGGCTTAAATGCCGGTCTGAGTGCTCTCGATCAAGGTCTGACAGATATATTCAGTTCGGTCGAATCGTCTTTGCCGAACGGTTTTATTAAAGATCTTCTGGTTACGTACAACCCGGTCTATCAAGTCACGAAATTTGCCTCCAAAGCGGTCGTTAAAATTGCCAAGTTCGCTACCGGCATAGTTTTCGGCGTTTCCAACCGGGAATGCAACAAAGAAAGAATGGACGCCATTTACAAATCGGGCTGCTATGCCTGCGACGTGGTTACGGCCCTGATCGGCAGCTTCATGAACGCGTGCACTTACCTGTACGACGTCGCCAAAGAAGCCGGCAGCAAGATTCTGTGGGTCGGCATCATGCTCTGGGTTGCCTTTTATGTCCTGCAGCAGCTGTCTTCGCTCAAAAACCTCGAGCCGTCGGCAATGGTCAACGAACTGTTGATTATGGCTTTTAAGGTACTGGGCGCTTATCTGGTGATCAATGCAGGGATCGATTTCTTTATCAGTTACGCGATCGTGCCGTTTATGAACTTCGGCGCCCAGTTCGGCATTGCCATGCTGGCCAGCGCCTCCGCCGGCAGTGGTTTGAATATCTTCGGCAACATTCAACTTGACAGCGCGTATCTGTTCCAAGACGGTCCGATTCCGGCTTATTTTCTCAACCAGCTGCAGCAGTATATCGCCGCCGTTGACTATACCGTATCTACCCACCTTGAAATCGGGCACATGCTGACCTGCCACGCCACCCATGCCGGCGCTTATGACTGGGAGATTGCGCGAATACCCAATATTTGGATCTGGCTCAGCGGCGCCTTTATCTGGTTCATGGGCTTTATGATGACGCTGTCGGTTACTTATTATCTGGTCGACATTTCCTTCAAACTCGGCTTTGCCATCATCGCGCTGCCGATCACGGTCGGCCTGTGGCCGTTTAACATCACCAAAGGCAAACTCGGCACATGTTTCAGCATTATTTTGAATTCGGCCGGCATTTTGATTTTCCTTGCGATGACCGTTGCGGCGGGGCTGGCACTTGTCAGCAACGCGCTTGACGCCGGGTCGCAGGAAGCTATGAACGCCAGTATCGACTCCGTTTTGACGAAAGAGATGGACGGCACCACCAAAATGATGACCGCGATCGAAGACGGCGACAACGAATACATTGACGAACAGCTGGCTTTCTGGAGTTTCGGCTGGATCGTGCTTCTGTTTGCCTACCTGTTTGCCATGAAGCTGATCGGCTCAACCAAGAGCGACTATGTTGACAGATTCTTCTCCGGCATGATTAAATCCGACCCGATGCACATGGGACTGACCAAGATGACGGACATGGCCAAACAGCAGGCGGCAAGACCGATCAAGTTTGCCGGAAAAATCGCCAAGCATCAGGCCGGCAAAGGCGTCGACTTCATTGCCTGGAAAATGTTCGGCGGCAAGAAAGACGAAAACAAGGGACTGCTTGACAAGATGGGCGACGCCAAAAACAAAGTCGACAACTTAAGCAAAGGCAAATTTGACGACGAAGACCAAAACAAGAAGAAACCGTCCACCATGGAAAGCGCGAAGGCGATGACCGGTCTTGACGCCGACAAAGACAAAAAGGCCAGAGAAGCGCAAAGCAAAGGCAGCGGCTCAGGCGGCAGCGGCGGCGCCGGACAGGGCATGCAGCAGGCCGGACAAGCCATGCAGCAGGCCGGACAGGGCATAAAACAAGCCGGTGAAGCCGTAGAACAATCAGCCGAAGCTCTGGATCAGGGTGTTCAGCAGGCAGGCAATGCTGCAAGCCAGGGACTTCACGGTTTAACTGCCGCCACCGGCGGCCTGGCCGCTCCGATTACGGAAACGGCAGCAGTCGCCACCCAAGCGGCAACAGTCACCGCTTCAACCTCTCTGAAGGCCGCAAAGGCGGCCGCCAAGGCAATGAAGGCTGCCGGAAAAACTATAGAAAAAGGCGGTAAAGCGCTAGAAAAAACCGGTAAGGGGGTAGAAAAGGCGGAAAAAGTTGTCGGAAAAGTTGCAAAAGCAGCAGAAACCGTAAGCAACATGGCCGACAAAGCCGGAAAAACGATGGACAAAATAACGGAAGTATCTGATGCCGGACAACAGCAGCAAGAACAGTCAGACAGCGATCTGATCGGCGGCGCCGCAAACAAAACTTTCGGAACCGGGAACAAAAAGAAATAGGTGGAAGCGATGACGATGACAGCGACATATAAAAGAAAAGGCATAAAAGGAATCGTATTTGCTGCGATGCTTGCATTTGCCGCTTTAACCTCATTTGGTGCCGAAGCGGCCGGCTCTTGTACCGTCAAATACAGCGGCGGTAACGTGACTCCCGAATGTCCGGACGGCAGAAAAGCCCGTTACGACATCAGTCCGAAATGCATTGAAGACGCCAACAAGGCGGCTGGCAACTGCCTGAACACGATGCCGGTTACCAACGTCGCCCGCATTCCGGAAGATGTCTGCCACCGCGGACAGGGCTGGAGCCGCGAACGCAACCACAACGGCATGGACTATGCCGCCGGAATGGGCACCGCAGTGACGGCGGCTATGGACGGCGTCATCACCAGATATTCCTTCGGCGTTTCAGAACCGGCGCGCGGCGTTTGCCAAAGCAGCGGCGGCGGATACGGCAACGTCGTATATATCCAGCATAAAGGCTGCAACGGCACTTATACGACCCGTTACGGACACCTGACCAACAAACCCGTTCCCGGCTTAAAAGAAGGTTCAAAAGTCAAAAAAGGCGACCTGATCGGTTATGTCGGCGGCACCGGCGGCGCCTGCGGACGCCCTCACCTGCACTTTGAACTGCGGGGACCGGGCGACGCACTGGTCAACCCGATGTGTAACGAAGTCCAAAGCGTATGCAACTGCAAAACGCCGGTTCCTTCCAGCGGTTTAGAAAAATGCAAAGATGCGACTTTTGCCGCCTCCAGTTCCACGCCGATAGATTCGGCCGCCGGCGCTACCGCGGTTTCAGTCGGCACAGCCAACAACGCCGAAACGCCGGCGAAATCTTCCGCCAACTGCGCGCCCTACGAAGAGGTTCGCAACAGTTACCGCGAATGGGGCTGCATTTTCTGCAAACCGTTTGAAATTTTGTTCAACACCGCCAGCGTAATGGCCAAAAAGTCGTTTAACAATCTGGCCAAAGCCGTTATCGCGGTGGTGGTGGTGGCGTTTGCCATCTGGCTCTCGTTTGTAACCATCCGTTTTGTTTCGACGATGGAGATCAAAGAGCCGCGCATATTCGTCAAAACCCTGCTTAATCAGGCATTCCGCGTACTGGTGGTCGTCATTTTGCTGAATTCCGGCCTAAGCCAGATACTGGCCTTAAGCGTTGATCCGGTCTTTTCCACCGGCCTGAAAGTGGCGCAGCTGGCAGGCAAAATTTCCGATACCTGTGACCTCGGCAGCCATAACATGAGCATTGTCGGCACCGACAAAGGCGGCCTTTCCCCGTCGATGGGAACGGGCATCCTGTGCACCATCAAAGCCATTCAGGACCAGATCGGTGACGTGCTGGCGCTGGGAGAACTGAGCTGGTGCCTGTCCTGGAGTTCGGAATACCTGGTAATGCTGGTCTTTCCGCATCTGGGCTATCTGCTGACGGCAATATTGTTCTGGCTGGGCGGATTTATGCTGTTGTTCATTTATCCGTTCATGCTGGTAGACTGCGTCTTAAAACTGTCGATCGCAGTGGCTTTGCTGCCGGCGGCGCTGGGAGCCTTTGCCTTTAAGGTTACGGCAAACTACCTGCAGGAAATCTGGAAGATATTCTTAAACGCCATATTCAGTTTCATCTTCCTGTCGCTGATCATTTACATCATCGCTTCGATTGCGGCAGACTCGCTGAGCGAGATGATCGGCGGATCCGATGTCGGCATCATCATGAAATTCTTCTGGTGGATGGCAGAAGTCATCAAAGTCGTCGCCGTCTGCTTCCTCGGTTATGCCGTTTTGGGCGAAATGAAAAAATTTGCCAACAGTTTTGCCGGCGGCCTGAAATTCGGAGACGACATTGGCAGTTCTACCGGCAGCTTCGGGATGGAATTTTTCGCCAAACGGCCGGGCATGGCCGTCGGCAAGCCGATTGCCAAAGGTGCAAAAGCGCTCGGCACAGCCACGGGGAGGGTTATTTCCGAAGGCGTTCACCGCGCGTCAATCAACAGTTGGAAACAAGCTGCCGAGGGCAAAACGGTCATCAATCCTTTCAATCCTTTCAATCCGTTCAGCAGAGTTAACAGCGGCATTGAGAAAACACAGGATGAGAACGGCAACGAAGTATATGATACAACAAGTGCGTGGCAGAAGCTTCGCGGCAAAAAGGAGTATCGTACATTCACGACGGACGCCAGCGGCAACACCAAAATGAACGTTACCGTTCAGGACAAAAAAGGAAAACGGACGGAAACCGAAACCGATGCCTATGCCACCGTTATCCGCAAATATGACCGGGACGGTGTCAAAACGCACGAAGATGCGAAAGCCAACGCCGCCCTGCTGAAATACGCGATGAAAAAAGACGGAACCTACAATCCCGAAGTCGTCAGCAATTTCATGCAGAATTCCCTGCTCAGCGAAGAAAACAAACAAATCATGTTTGTTCAGGCCGTGATGAAAGAGCGGATGGGCGAAGCTGCCGAACAAATGGGAGATTCGTTTGAAAGCCGTACGATAGAAAAAGGACAGGACGAGGAAGGGCGCGAAACTTGGACTGTCAACCAGACCAACCGCGACGGCAGCCGTTCCACCTTCAAGGTTACCTTCGGCGCCAACAACCGCGTTTTGTCGGAATTCAAGAACGTCGACGCCAGCGGCAAGGGCAAAGCGTTTGCCACCGACGGCATCGTTCAGCGGAAGTCTTACATTTCCGTCAAGACTAACACCGACGGCAGCAAGGAAACCATTGTTGAAAACAGATACGCTTTCAGCAGTTACTACTCCAAGATCGCCAACCGCCCCCTATACTCAAACGGCGACACGGCAGACAACATCCCCGCCGGGGAGATCATGTTCGGACAAAAAGACATGAACAACTTTGCTTATCAGGTCGGCAAAAAAGGAAACAAAGCTTATACTTTCAAAGAGTTTAAGTGATTCCCTTTTCGGCAAACAGTCAAAAAAAATGGCAGAAATTTTATTTTCTGCCATTTTTTTGCACAAAATCGTCATCTTTTGTGCAAATTTCTTGATTAATTCCAAAGTTAGATTATTATTTAGCTAAAATTTAACAATCTGTAACAATGCAAAGGTGGTAATTATGGAAGAAATTATTTTCCCCAACCAGATCAGAATGTACAGAAGACTGCGCGGACGTTCCATGCAGGAACTGGCCGATCATTTAGGTGTCAGCCTGTCGGCCATCTCCAAAATCGAAAAAGGCTATCGCAGAATTGATCAGGAACAGCTGGTAAGAGTGGCGGAGCTTTTGGACTGCCCGATGCAGGATCTGTTCGTCAACGAACAGAATTCTCAGGAAGACGTCATTCTGTCATGGCGCCGGGAACAGGAAAGAAGAAACAAAATCAACGAAAAGGCCGGTTTGAAAACGCTGGGTGCCGGTTTGCGCCAAATCCGCAACGAAAAGAACCTGACATTGATCGAAGTGGCGGAAAGTTCGGACATGACGCTGTCTGTTTATCACCGGATCGAGATGGGACAGCGGGAAGTTTCCGACAAGGAAATGAAAAACATCGCCAAATCGCTCGGATATACGGCCGAAGAACTGAAAGAAGCGATCAAAAATCTGGACGGCAAAGGCATGCTGGACGAAATTATCCAGCGCAATGACGCCAAATACAAACTGCTGTCCAATCCCCGCGGCGCAATTTCTACTTTTGACACTGCGCCGCGTGACAGTCAGAAAGTGCCAGTATACGGCGTTCCGGGCAAAGACGGTAACGTTATCATCGACAACGAAAAAGAAATCAAATGGGTCGGCCGCCCCGCAGTCTTAAACGGCAAAAAAGATGCATACGGGTTGAACCTGTGCACGCGGCGTTTGGGCAGTTTGTTGCCGGCTCGCTCCATTTTGCTCGTCGATCCGCAGGAAGTGGTCAGTGTCGGCGACATCGCCGTTTATCAGATTGACCCCGAAGAAGTAATGGTTGTCAGCATTCGCGAAGACGATAACGGAAAACTTTACGGCATCCGCTGGAATCCAGACGAAAGGATCAAGCTGGACGACAACGACTTAAGCAAACTGCATAAGGTCGTCGCCATTTACTTATAAAAATTTCCCCGCTTCGGCGGGGTTTCTTTTTGCCTTGCCGCCGGAAGAAAGAACTTTAACGCCATACGGCGGTCATATCCGCCGGTCTTACAGCTGCTTGCCGCTTCCCTGTAAAAAAGAAAAAACAAAACGGAGAAAAAAGAGAAGAGAAAAGCAGAAAAGAAAGACCAGATACAAAAAGCGACGAAGGAAAAGGCAAACAAGGAAGGGAAATACCGGCAAAAGAGAAAAGACGGGGAAAAAAGCAAACCGGACGGCGGGAAGGAAAAGACGATAAAAAAACAGAAAGACGATAGCGAAAAATCCGCCGCGGGAAAAAGCAGGCAAGTTCCTATGCCGGACAGCGAAAACGACGATAGGCGAACAACAACAGACAGACAAACGGGAAAAGAAGGAAAAAAAAGCAAACCGGACGGCGGGAAAGGCAACCAAGGCGACAACGGACGAAGGCAAGTTTCGCTTTTGTCATTCACCTCTCGCCGCTCTCCCGCAAGCAGCGATTTTTTTCGCTCTCCGCGTTTGACTGATTGACATTTATGGATTTGACTTTATGTTGTATTCAGTATATTCTATATATATTCTAAAGGGGGGACGACTGTGGCAGACGACATCAACAGCTCGGCGAGTTTCGGCCAAAGCAAAAACGACAGTGAAGAATTGCCGATCATTGTCGCTCAGCGCTTTTTAAACATTTTTCGCCAGCTGCACATTTTCAGCGACGAAAGGCGTGAAGCTTTCAATAAGATGCTGCTGGAACTGCCGCCGGAAGTCAAATCCATTTTTCAGAGCCTGCCGGGCGGCACCCCGTTGCAGGAATATATGGAAGATCTGGAGCAAAAAAGCAAAGGGCTTGAGCCGGTTGCCCATCACAGTCACCAGAAAAACAGCAATATTTTGCAGGAAGCCCTGTCTGAAAACAGAAGCACGGGAGGAACGACCGGCGGCGAGGGAATCATCAACGGCGACAATTTCGCGCGGATTCTGGCCAGCAGTCTGGCCCAGTCAAACGCCGAAATTATCCGCGAACTGCAAAACACCCGCCCGGCGGCAGCCGGCATTGAGGGCGGAAGCGGAACAGGCGGTGGCTTTGACGGCCCGATGAAACTGGTTGCCGACGAATCCTTTACCAACATCATCTCCAAAGCATTGTCCGAAGCAATTGAAAACTCCGAAAAGAAACGCTTGGAAGACAACAAAATGATTGCCCGTTCGTTTACGGAGCTGCAGGAAAACCTGACCAAACTAATTGAACAGAGCAGTCAGCTTAAATTTATTTCCGGCGGTGACGGCAAAACGGCAGCGGCTCCTATTCAGATGAAAGGGCTGGTCGACGATCTGGTCAAGGCTCAGTCCGCCTTTTTGAAAGAAACCACGAAAAGCCAGAAAGAAGAGCTTTCTTCTATCATCTCCACTGCCATCAAGGAAAGCCAGAAAGTTTCTACTCAGGCGCTGATTGAATCGTTTAAGAAAATCAACGAAGAAAAAATTCCGACGCCGATTACCTACGCCGCTTCGTCCCCCAAAGGCCAGCCGGCAATGGAATCGGTCGAACAGGCACTGAAAGCGCAGGGAAAAGAGTTTTCTTCCATCATCTCCATGGCATTGAAAGAAAGCCAGAAAAATTCCGCGCAGACAATTATTGAAACCTTGGAAACGCTGAAAAAAGATTCGACCGTTTCGGCCGGCGGACAAAACAACCTTAAGGTTGAAGAAATCATGCGGATGCAAGCCAACCTGTTCCGTGACATCGCCCGTGCGCAAAATCAGGAGTTTTCGGCTTTGATATCCTCGGCGCTGAAAGAAAGCCAGCGCCAGTCGACAGAAGCAATCATTGCCGCACTCAGCCAACTGCAAACGGCACCGGTGCAGACGGTGGCGGTACCGGTACCGATGCCTGCCATCAACAGGGAAATTTCCGCCGCTTCGCAGCCCGCGGTTCATGAGCGGCCAGCGGTGCCGCAAATACCCGAACCGACCGCGTCCACCCCGATGATCGACAAGTATCTGGACGGCATTGACGAAGAGGAAGAAGAGAAAGCAAACGCAGCGGTAATTGAGGAAACGCCGAAAAAGAAAAAGAAGAAGAAAAAGAAGAAAAACCGGGAAGCCGAAAACGGCACAGTAGAAACCTCCGACGACGAATCGGACGAAATGTCAGCCGGCGAAGAAAAACCGCGACAGGAAACAAAAACGGAAACTCCGACGGCAGGCGAAGCCAAAAAGGAAAAGGCGCCGGCAGAAAGCAAAGTTTCCGCGCCGGCGGCCGATGAAACTCCCAAAGCGGCAGAAGCAGGCAAACCTGCCGCCGGGAAAGCACCGACGGGCAAAACGGAAAAAGAAGATAAAAAAGCCGCCCGGGAAGCGGCGGCAGAAAAAACGACGGAAGAGAAAGCCCAACCGGCAGAAGAAAAGGCAAAACCGGCAGAAAGCGCCCCCAAAGCGGAAAAAACACAGACAGCAGAGCCCGAACCTGCTGCCGCGGAGGAAGGAAAAGAACCGCAGATTTCACCGATGCTGCGTAAACTGATGACGATTTCGACCGCCTTTGCCGACGTACAGGGCATTAAAGACAGCGATCCGGGCGATGACTGGGGCTGGGGTTTCGGCGGAAGCGAGAGCGAAAAGACGGACAATGCGGCCGGCGGTAACGACAGCTATGGCTTTGAAACAGACGACGACGGCTATTCCGCAGCCGCAACTGCCGCCGGCGACGGCGAAGACTGGGAGTGGGAATATGAAGAAGTGCCCACCGACGCCGAGATGAGCGGAGAAGAAGGCGAAGACTGGGAATGGGAGTATGAAGAAGTTCCCGCCGACGCCGAGATGAGCGGAGAAGAAGGCGAAGACTGGGAATGGGAATACGAAGAAGTGCCCGCCGACGCCGAAACGGCCGGCGAAGCAAACGGGGGTTGGGAATGGGAATACGAGAATACCCCGGCAACCGCGGCCGAAACGGAAGATGAGGTTTATGAAGAAGCGGCGGCGGAAGACAGCAGCCTCAGTCCGGATGAATTTGCCCAGACTTCGGAAATCGTCGTCGACAGCCTGCCGCAATTCGTGCTGTTCGGACTGGAGGACGAAAAATTCCGCGATCCTTATATTGAAAACAGTGACAATATCGGGTAAATTGAAAGGAAAACAATTTGCCGCAAATGAACGACAACCAGAATTACCGCGAAGGGAGTGACGCATAATGGAACCAAACAAAGCCGCCGGAACAGCCGACTTGTGGTACGTTGACAACTATATCCTGCTGAAAGACTATTACGACCGCACGATTTCCCGGATTGCCGCCCGCTGCGTCCGCAAAGGCAACATTGCGATCGAAGATTACCCCTTTTTCGGATACATACTTGACGTTCTGGAAGAAATCAGCGAAACCGGCGAATACATATTGCAGCACCGGGAATTGTACCCGTATGTCGAACGCAAAATCGCCGGCGGGCTGAACGGGCTGAAAAAAACGCTGATCGAATATCAGAACGAACTGAAAAGCAATTCCACTCCCGACATGATCAAGGAAGACGCGCGGGAAGTGGAAAAAATGAAGCAGGCGCTGGGCGACGTCGACAAATCGGCAGACCCGACCGTGGGCGCCGGCATGGGAATGGAACAGCTGATGGAAAAGCTGATGCAGGAAAACAACATCAAGCCCAACTTCCCGGCCGAAGACGATAAAAAATAATTTTAACAGTCAACCTAATTAAAACGGAAAGTAACCGACTAATGTTTAAAATCTGTCATAATTTCAAAAAATTTACCGTTTGTCTTCTGTGGGCGGGCATGCTGGCCGGCTGCAAAACGCCGGCGCCGGAACCGGAGCCGGTCGAAGCGGATCCGCTTTCCGCCGCCTCCCTCATCAATCTGCAGGATCCCAACATGATCCGCACGCCGAAAGGCGCCAGTTCGCTTGATCTGGAAACGCCGCTGCGTTGCAACGTCAACTGGAAAACGCAGGAAATGATCACCGCCCTGCCTTACAACATGAAAGCCTTCAACCTCACCCGCAACGGCATCAACAATCCGCTGCCGCGCTTTGAGGTAACCGGTTTTTCCTTCAAAACCATGCCGGCGGAAAAAGCGCTCCTGAAACTGCTTAAAGAAGCGGATATCCGGCTGGTGGCCAAAGATGCGCCTTACACCAGCATTTCGGCGGAAAATTTGCGCGGCGAACTGTCGGAAGTGGTCAAAATGATTACCGACGCGGCCGAAATTTACTATAACTACAACGCCGAAACCAAAACGCTGACCATCAGCCGCAAAAACAACTTTACGCTCTATATGCCGAAATCGCGGCCGATCATTCTGGCACTGCTCGACGTTCTGCGCGGGTCGGGCATCACCAACATCACGACCGACTGGTCCGATTACTCAATCACCTTCGACGCCGATTTTGAACTGAGAACCAAAATTCAGGATCTTCTCGATTACTTTGAGGAAAATCCGGTACTGATCGCATATGACGTCAGCGTATTTACCATTTATCCGTATAATGCGCAAAACGACATCGAGTGGCAAAAACTGCTGAACATCTTTGATTTCGGCACCATCAAAACCGCCAAAACCGGCGTTATCGGACGGGTGCTGACCACTTCGGACGATCTGAATTTCAAAACCCTGCAGCGGTTCCTTTCCGGCCAGGCAAGAGTGGTTAAGGCGGCGGAAGGAAAATTCGTGGTTCCCAACCTGTGGCTGGCTCGTTTCGACATCGGCAAATGCGCCGCCCGGAAGTCGCCGGAAGCCCAGGTTTCGCTGTTGGCAAAATCCTCCTTGATGCCGCAAAACCGGATTTTTTCGGACATTACGTTGGAAGGCACCGAAGGACAGATCACCCAGTTCAACATTCGCAGCAAACTGGGAGAAAACTTCCTGATCATCGGCATCCCCAACGAAATTTTCGGCATCAGCAGCCCGAAATCGGAAACGATCGTGTTTATGGTACCTAGAATCATCCGTACCTTAAAAAAACAGGTACCGACGGCAAATTAATAATTATCGCAATTAAAGGAGATTAGGGAAAATGGACAACATGAACAAAGCTCCCGGCGGAACCCCTGTCCGGCATAAGCTGAAAAAGGTAAAAAGACCAATCAAACGCCCCATCAGCACGCCGGAAACGCTTTCCGTCCCACCGAAAACCACGGGATTTGCCGCTCCGCATCCGGATCAAAACATTGCTCCGGCCATGACTTCTTCCGCTGCGGCGGAGGAACATCAGGCACCCGCGCCGGAAAAAATGGACGCTTTCAGCCTAGACGCTTTTCTTGACGGCGACAATCTGCCGGCCATTCAACAGGATACGAGATTACAACAGAACAATTTTGAACGCGGCTTTATCCGCGACGAGGACATCAATCCGACGCCGCCCAGCTGGAAAGACAGAATGGTCGTCGGCGATCTGTACACCGGTTTTGCCGTTTTTGTCACCGCCGCTGTTTTCCTTTTGTTCGGCATCATGTTTGCCAAAATATTCTTAAGCGGTCCGACCACCGTTCAAAACGGTTTGCAAGGCGTTGTCATCAACTCGGAGGTACCGCGGGGAAGAGCCCGCTGCGGCGTGGCCGAAAAAACACAGGGCTGTGTTTTGTACATTATGAATCCGCAGCGTCAGGATTTAAACGGCCGCGATTTTTACGATTTGGCCGCCCAGTTGACCGGGCGCCAGCGGTTTATGATTGAGACCGGAAACATGCGCTATTCCAGCATTAAAATCAAACCGGGAGAAATTGCGCAGCTTAACATCCCGCCTTTGCAATAAGCCGTTTTCCTTCATCCCTCCCCTTGACGGGAGGGATTTTTTTATACCGCCCCATGGCAGGCGCGTGGTTCAGAAGAACTTACGGCTTTTTTCGCTCACTCTTTTCCTTCCTCCGTCTTTTCTTGCTCTCCCTGCTTTTTTCCTCTTTTCCACTTTCCTCTTCCTTTTTCCGTCCTTCTTTTTTTCGCTCTTTTCATTTTTCCCGTTTTGCTCTTTCCCCCTTTTTCCTCTTTTTCGTTTCTTTCCCTGTTCTTCCTTTTCCCCTCTTTTCTGCTTTCCTTTTCCTTCTTTCCGTTCTTTTTTTTCCGCCCTTCCCACCTTTCCCGCTTTGTTCATTGCGTATATAAAACTCCTTCGCCATTGTAAGAAAGACGATCCGGCAATTGTCTTAAAAAGCAAAGGCGTTTTTTGAATGTGTGTACTGTTTGCACATATGATGCGGATTCCGAAAATACCTTGTTTCTTCGTCCCGAAATATCGAAGAAAGGCGTTTTAGGGCAGACGTCGTCTGGAAATAGGAGCTATATTTAGGGAACGATGCCGACGGAAAGGCATGGTCATTACGAAAACCGGAGAGTGTTCCGATCCGTAATATTCATATATTACCGGGGTTGCCGCCCGAATATTCCGTCAATTCAATTGCTGGCTGTTTCAAAGGCAAGAGCAGTTTGTCGATATATGAACGTTGTGGAAATGCAAGGTTTCGGGATTGCAACCGGGAATTTGAGCGCCAAGGGAATTGCGTCGATCTCCCGGCGCAGAATATTCAAAAGATACATTTGTAATCAACTGAAAAAATACCGGGCAAAGTCTGCTCACACCGGACTTTTCCCCGTTTACGACGAGCCGGGCAGCCATCGTCCTGTCAGGGTATCATACTCTTAATTTGCCAGTACAGTCGGGGTTACTTCCTCATATGAAGAACCACGCGTTTTACGTGAGGCTCTTTTTTCTACGCCGGAACTTTTTTCTCACCTCTCCTTTTACGGAAGATTATTACGCTTCTGAAACAATCCGTCGGAAACAGCGACAACCGTTCTCATCTTTCAGGCTGTGCCTTCGACGGTTTCGCAAAGAAAAACAAAGACATATTTCAGCAGCCGCAGGAACGCCGCGCCGCAAACGCCTTTTGGGGCGGTTACGGTTTCTTTCTCTGTACCTGCAACGGCATAAACTTATCCGGCGGACAATAAACAGCTTCTTCTTTGCCGGAAATGATTTTGACCGAAGAACGTCCGGTTTTGACGTTTATGCCTTCAAAAAACAGGCTGACCGGAACCTGCAGCACCTGGCTGATCATCCACAGACGACTGCCGGACACGCGATTATTGCCGTTTTCGTATTTTTGTACCTGCTGAAAGGTTGTTCCTACCGAGCCGGCCAGTTCGACCTGGCTTACATGCCGAAGCTTGCGGAAATAGCGGATCCTGCCGCCGATAAAAACGTCTATCGGGTTAGGCTGGTTGTTGGGCGTGCGGGCACGATAGTTTTTAACAGGGTTAGTCATAGTCTGTTCCTCAAATTTTTTACCAAAAATCTGACCACCTTTCCGTTTTCGTTCGCAAATAAAACAAAAACCACCAGAAGGTGGTCGGAGAGGTAGAAAAATCATGCATAACTATGATCCCTTAAGCCTTTAAAACCTGAGGGTTTCTGGACATTGCTTAAAGCTCCCCGGCCTTGGCTTGGCAGGGGATATACAAACTGTACGGACAATGCGGCCGACAGTTTCACGGTATGATATCCGCTAATACCGGTTATGCGAGAGCTTTCTACGACTCCGCATCCTCTCGGATGCTGAGCAGCAACATTGCTGCCTGTTTTTCAAGTTAAACAATAATTTTGCCAAAAGCAACAACTATTTGAAGAACGGCAAAAATCCCTACATGCAGGGATATATGTACCCGGCATTTCTTCTCACACCTCTGCGACCAAGGATATATACCGCTTTCTTTAAATTAAAGCAAAAACAGAACTTGATAAATATAACAACTTTTATTTTAAAAACGACAACATCTAACCTTCAATTTTAAAATAAGCTTTTCGGCACGTTTTCCTCCTGCCCGCAGAAAAAACCGGTTTTGCTCACAAAACAAGCAGACTGTTATAAAAGTTTTTAAGCGCATGCCTTACCCGGCAGGAAAAGCCGTTTTGTCTTTTGATCAAAAAGCAGCTGAAATGAGAAAAAACGAAAAATTGCACCATCGTTTGCCGGCCGTCGAACATAATTACGCCAGTGCCGATCCATTCGCATCATGCGCGGCAAAAGGTTCCCGTGTAAAACGCACGGTTTTTCGTATACGGATATAATCCTCACGGTGCCGGCAACGTCTTAAAGGCATAAGAGGGACTGATAAGGCGACTATTACCGGCTTGCCGTAAACGGATCAAAATCCATAGTCAACTGACTTTTCTCCGCGCTTTCTTTAAGTTGATTTCGGATATACTCGGCTATCTTTTGGGTATTCTTTCCACCGGTATCGACATAGTGCCCTTTACACCCAAACTCTCGGTTTCTATATCGAAACTTCGCATTTCCCCATCTTTCGTATATCATAAGACTGCTTTTACCTTTGAGATACCCCATTATTGAGCTTACAGAATATTCAGGTGGTATCTCCCGTAACATATGAATATGTCCGGACAAACTTCGGTCTTAACAATTTCTACTCCTTTCCGTCGGCATCGTTCCCTAAATATAGCTCCTATTTCCAGACGACGTCTGCCCTAAAACGCCTTTCTTCGATATTTCGGGACGAAGAAACAAGGTATTTTCGGAATCCGCATCATATGTGCAAACAGTACACACATTCAAAAAACGCCTTTGCTTTTTAAGACAATTGCCGGATCGTCTTTCTTACAATGGCGAAGGAGTTTTATATACGCAATGAGCAAAACGGGAAAGATGAAAAGAGCGAAAAAAGAAGGGCAGAAAGCAAGGAAAGGGAAACGAAAAAGAAAAAGCAGGAAGAGGGAGAGCAAAGCGGGAAAGGGGGGAAAAGCGGGAAAAAGAAGGGCAGAAAGAAGATAAAGTGAAAGTGAAAGTGAAAGGGAAAGGGAAACGAAAAAGAAAAAGAGGGAGAGCAAAGCGGAAAAGGTGGGAAGGGCGGAAAAAAGAAGGGCAGAAAGCAAGGAAAGGGAAACGACAAAGAGCGAAATGGAAAAAAGCAGTAAGCTCTCCTCAACCATGCACCCGGCGCAGGGTTTTTCCGTTACAAAAAAGCCGAAAACCAAGGTTTCGGCTTTGATAAAAAAACATGGAAATTCCCGCTCTAAGTAACTTCCGTTACCGCGCGCAGGTTGCCGTCACGGTTGATTTGCACGACCCGCAGCTTATGGTGCATTTCCTCAATCGTTTTCTTGCGATCCATGGTCGGATAAGTATGCAGAATACGATCGACAAAAGCCTCGTAAGCGGCGGTCGAACTTTCCGCGTGGATGGTGGCCAGACAGTTGTCGTGGCCGGATCCCATCAGTTCCCAAAGCGCGCCGGCGTTACTGGTGGAAATTTCGCCGCCGATAATCGCGTCGGGCGTAAAACGTACCACCAAGTCGATAATTTTGGCATAGTCAAACTGGTTTGTCTGTTCGGTACGCGACATCACGATATGGGTGCGGTTAGGATGCGGAACCAGCAGTTCTCGCGTATCTTCAATGGTGATGATCCGTTTATGAATATCCAAAATCTTCAGCAGGTTGTTCAAAAACGTCGTTTTACCGGTAGAAGTCGCACCGCTGACCAGAATATGATCGCCGCGCTTGATGCTGAGCAGCAGCCGTTCATAAGGATCTTCCGGATCCTTGATCGTTTTCAGCGGATTGATCTGATGAAGCTTTTCCCCCTGCTTTAAACCGTAGTCGCCCAAGCCGAAAGCCACGTCGTCACTGTGCACGCGGATGGTAAGCGCAATACCGCCGGTCAGATCTTCTTCGTCATACATCACGTTTTTGCCGCAAATGGCGGAAAAACGGTGTTCGCCGGGAATGCTGGCATAAACCACCGGACTGCCGGCAACCGGATCAAACGGAATTTCATAGGTGTTGGCGACAATATAAAGCAAATCGGTCAGATATTCCTTCGTCAGCTTTTCGTCCTTGTACATCACCCAGGGGTAGGCGCGTTTGCCGCGCAAGCGCAGCCAGACCTGGCCGGCGCGGTTGATTGCCACTTCTTCGATATTGTCCTGATTGTACCAGTACGAAAGCGGTCGCAGAACAGATTCCAATACTTCAAAGCTCATGTAACCTCCTTAAAACAACTGCGGTACGCCGCTGCTTGATGAAGAAGAAGAAGAAGAAGACGACGAAGAAGACGAACCGCCGCCCATACTCGGCGGAGGCGGAGGCGTGGCACCGACCGTCGAAGCCGGCGCGCGGCCAGACTGTTTGGCGCTGCTGTCCTCCAGCAGAACCGGCTGAACTTCAGCTTTCTCAGATTCGTAAACGACCTGAGAGGAAGCCGAGCCGCCACCACCGCCGGCCTGTTTGATCCGACGTTCAGCCGCCTGCGTGGCAATACGATCCTGTGCTTCCTTATCGTCGATCAGCACATCTTTCTTCTTCATGTTGGTCGAGGCATCGGCATCACGCTCCAGCGTTCTCAGCCACAGGTCGACTTTCGGATAGACGATGATACGGGTACCGGCCGGAACATAGGTCAGCGCGCGGATGTTGGTCTTGTCGGACAGGATCATTTCAAAAATCTGGTTCATCTGGTCAATGAAATTCTGACGCGCGTCATTGGCCGCCTGTTGACGGGACGTTTCCGAATCCATGGTGCTTTCTTCTTCATCGGTCGCCATCATATAGCTGGTTGCGCTGGTTAAAAGCGTGGTAATCAGCGGCATGCCGTATTTCTTGCCAAGCTGCTGGTCAACATAACCCAGCGCGCCGCCGCGTCCCTGCGCGTCACCGGTTTCGCCCTGGAAGGTAAACAATACGCCGTCGGGACGAATCAGCCGCTGCCAGACAATGGTAATGCGCGCGGATTCCGAAGCGGTTTCGGTACCACCGCCGCCGGCAGTGCCGCCGAGTTCGCCCATCAGCCGGCTGCCGGCCGGAATGACGATGTTCCTGCCGTCTTCGGCATAGACGTTGCGCTCAACAAACGCCGTAATCGGCACCGGGTTCTGCGTATCGATGGAACGGGCAATAACAGCCGGAATCGGCTTGTCGGCCAAAATCATTTCGCTCATGTCCACCCGCCAGGAAGAAATAACCTTGTCAATGCCCTGTTCCTGCCAGTCTTTCTGGTAGCCGTCAAACGCCTCCTTGCGGATGCTGGAACTGATTTTGCCGACGTACATTCCCTGCCGGCGCTCGTTTTGCGCCGTCTGCAAAGCCGCCGCCCGCTGCGGATCATAACGCTCGCCCGGACCAAAACCGCCGCCGGGACCGAGGTTGCCGCCGCCGGTACCGGTGCCGTACGCGCCGCCCTGGCCGAAAGTTCCGGCCGGAACGAACATTTCGCCGGTATCGGCTTTTTTGGCCGCTTCTTCAATACCGATCAGCGAGCCTTCGCCGTCTACGATCAAACCGTCCGGCAGCAATTTGCCGATAACCGTTCCCTTTTTGTCAACGACATTGCCGTCTTCCAGAATATCGCCCAGATATTCGCCGTCCGGCGTCAACGCAATGTTCAGCGAACGTTTGAACTGACCGACGTCGGCAACCTCTCGCGCGCCGACTTCCGGCAACTCCACCGGCTGAGCGGGCTGCGGCTTCTCATACCAGTTCAATTTGGTATTGCCGATCACCGAACCGTCCAGACTGATGGCCGAACCGTCTTTGTTCAGTTGACCGATGACATTGCCGCGGGCGTCAACAATTTCCCCGCCTTCAACCGCTTCACCGACAACATTGCCGTTAAAATCAAGCACTTTTCCTTTGGCGTCGACATAACCGATAACTTTGTTGTTTTTGTCATAAACCAGTTTGCGCTTTTCTCCGGCCATACCTATGATCTGTGCACCTTTTTCAATGACGCTGCCGTCAGCACTGACCGTACCGATGATCTTACCGTCTTTGCCAAACACATTTCCGCTTTCATCTGCATAACCGATAATATTTCCGGATTTATCACGAGCAATTTTTCCTTTCTTTGAAGGATCTGCTTTGCCTACCACATTTCCGCTAAGATCAACAACCTCGTTCTTTTCGTTAACCTTGCCTACAATATTTCCCTTGCTATCAACAACATTACCATTGTCATCGACATAACCCAAGAGGTTTCCAGATGCATCAAATGCAAGCGTTCGCTCTTTTTCATCAACTTGGCCAATGACGGACGAGATGGCTGCAATACTTCCATCAGGAAGAAGTTTGCCAACAACCTTACCGTCCTTGTCAAGTACGTTGCCGTTGGCGTCAATATGCCCCAGAACCCTGCCATCGGCAGCAATGGCAAGCTGCTGCTCATCGGCGCTGATGCGGCCGATCACCCTGCCCTTGGCGTCCACCGCCTGTAAGCGGGGCGAAACATAACCGATAATGTTGCCGTCCTTGTCATAAATTGGCTGTCTTTTCACCGCTTCGTAAAACTGCAGCGGTCGGGCGCGGGCAATCACCTCGCCGGCGGCGGAAATGATGTCGCCGGAAGCCCCCAAGGTGCCGACCAGCTCGTTTTCCGCACTCAGAACCCGACCGTCAAGCCTCAGTTCGCCGAGAATGGCGTTCAAATTGTCACGGATATGGAAATCACGGTTGCCGCGACCGATCGCTTTGCCTTTCTTGTTGACCAGAAAACCTCTGGTCAGGGCGCCAAGATTCTGATTGCTCAGCGACAGCACCTGTCCGTCGGCGGTAATATAGCCGCTGACCATATCATTGTTGTCGTAAATATACATGTCATAAAGGGCATATCCCGCCTTTTCGCCGCCGATGACGACATTGCCGTCGAAATCGACCATACCGCTCTTTTCGCCGCGACCGTTGATCACTTCCGCTTTGTCGTTGACAGTGCCGATCAGCTTGTTGTCATTGCCGAAAGCAAAACGGTATTTGAACAAAATGCCGGTCGGCAGCCCGGTTTTGGAACTGACAGAATCGTCCGGACGAATATAACCGATGACACTGTTTTGAGCGTTAATTACGGTACCGTCGAGCGTTGAGCGACCGGTAATCACATTGTTGAAATTCATCACCGGTGCCACTTCCACCCGTTTACCAGTCTGCGCACCTTTGCCGTTCAAAAGCTGACCGCGGCGGTTGAGGCAGCCGAGGTTCTGGTTGGCGTAATTCAGCACCTTACCGTTGGCAGAAACAGTGCCTACCATATTGCCGTTAAAGTCAATCACCACACCCGGTATTACCGCATGACCGATAATCGTATTGTTGACTGAAAAAACCTGTCCGTTGGGCAAAAGACGTCCCATATTGACTTCGCGGTAGTTGCGGACTTCGCCCTGCGCCGCCGTCACTCCGACAAACTCACATTGATCATCAATCACCGGCATATAAGAAACGGTGCCGCCTACAACAATGCCACCGTTGTCAAAAACAACGTCTCCCGCACCGGCTTTGCCGACGACGGAAGCGCCCGTGTCGCGAACCGTTCCGCTACTGTCCACATAACCGATAAAACGTCCCTGAAAACCAAGCGCCAGGCTGCGGGCACGCGCTTTGCCGACAACCGGCATCATGGCATTCGGGTTATTCAGGTCGGAAACGACTTCGTCGTCGGGCAAAATTTTGCCGACGGTCTTCAACGACTTGTCGAGCAGCATATTGCCGTCCGCCAGAATGCCCAGACTGTTTCCCCGATCATCAACGGCATAGCCGACATCGATATTTTTACCGAGAATCAGGTTTTTTTCATCAACGCCGTAGCCGTATTGCGTCAGCCGTCCGCTGATTATCGCGTTGTTATTGACCATTTCGCCGTTCGGATGCACAAAAGCGACCGTCTTGCCGCTCAAATTATAGATTCCGCCCAGCGGCAGCAGGTTGCCGTCGATGCCGCCGTCCGCATTATAAACATAACCGAAAGGCGACAGAAATTTCTTTTCTTCTCCGTCGATATAGGCGGAGCCGATGCCGTTAACACCCAGCGCCCGGTTTAAGGAATCGACGACCAGACGGGTTTCAAAAGTCATGCCGATGCCGCGGCCGTTATAGTCGGAAGCGCGGCTGCCGTAAACGGTACCTACCGGCGTGCCGCCAAGCAGAATTACCTGCCCGTTTCTTAAGGCGTGTCCCTTTAAGGTGCCGCGATAGTCAAACACCGGTCCGGTTACCGCCAACCGGCCATTTTCGACCCCGTCGGCGCCGAAAACCAGTCCCCGCGGCCCCATAGTGCCGACAAAATTGCGCGCTTTGGCAATCCGTCCTTCCGGCATAATGCGACCGACATATTTGCCGGCGGCGTCCGTCACCGTCGATGCGATGTCCGCCATATAGCCGATAACTTCGCCTTTGGCATCGGCAATGGTACCGTCAATCAGCAGGCGTCCGATCACCTTGTTTTTGGCGACGACCTCGCCGTTGTAAGTTACAAAACCGATATATTTGCCGCCGTTATCGAAAGCATAGCCCGATTTGACGATGCGGCCGATAATCTTATCCTGATTATCGTAGGCAAAACCGTTGGCTTTGATCAGACCGATCGCCTTGCCCTCAAAATCCGTCACTTTGCCGCCCGGAGCAATGCTGCCGATAAACTTGCCCCCTGCGTCAATCACCATTTTGGAGGAAATCAGCCGGCCGTCGATCACATAATCGTTACCGACCCGGCGGTAAGCATAACCGTCGGGGGAAACAAAGCCGATGTTCTGTCCCTGCAGATTGGAATACAAGCCGTCACCGGTCAGCCGGCCGACGGTTTCGCCGCTGTCGGAATAAACCAAACCGGGAAACAGCACCGCACCCAAAACCGAAAAGCGGTCATCGACGACCAAACCGTTGGGCAGCACCTTGCCGACTATTTTGCCGGTGGCCAGACGCACGGTACCGTCATTGTTCACCTTGCCGAGCAAACGGTTGTCGTTGCCGATGGCAATCCCTTTCGGCACCACGCCGCCGATCAGGTTGCCTTCAAAATTGACGATCAGACTGTCGGCCGTAATGTTGCCGATCAGCTGGTTTTCAAAGCTGACGACCTTGCCATCGGGGATTACTTTGCCGATTAGGTCGCCGTTAAAGTCAATGGCGGTGATTTCCTGAGCCGAAGCAACGGAAACGCTAAAAGCCAGACAGCCGACTGCCGCTGCGGTTTTCACTGATAACGTCAAGATTTTGCCCAACTTAAGTTTCAATGCTAGTTCCTCCGATTTTTAGCCACTTCCTGTAAAGCGTAGCCGGCAACTTTTTTATCCAGATTGACAAACGAACCGTTGCTTTTCAGGTAGCCGATGATTTTGCCGTCGCGGCCGATGACGCTGCCGTCATAACGCAGGCGTCCGGCATACTGGCCGTCATTGCCGAGAATGGCGGTACCGATTTTATAAATCCGTCCCAGAACGGCATCGTTATTGTCCACCGCCAGATCGGAAGACAGGCTGCGGCCGATCACTTCGCCGCTGCGGCCGGTGACAATGCCGGCAAAGTTGACGCTGCCGACCACTTTGTCCGCGTCGTCGATGACGATGTCGCCGTCAATTACTTCGCCGATCAGCTTACCTGAATTGTTGATCACGCTGCCGTCGGACAAAACCCGGCCAATATTGATGTTCAAGACGTCAATTACACTGCCGTCGGGCATGACCGTGCCGATCACCTTGCCGCCGAAGTCAATGACCGCGCCGCGTTTGAGCAGACTCAGGTTCTTGTCGGTCGAACCACCCGGCAAAATGGCGGTTACGTTATTGTTTTTAAGGTCGATTACGTCGCCTAGAGAATTGACCCGCCCCTTGTAGGCGCCCCAGATGTCAATGACGATGTTTTCGGGGATAACCTCTCCGACCACTTCCAGATCCGAATTCAGCACCTTGCCGTCGGAAGAACTGCGGCCGACCGTTTTGCCGTCAAAATTCACCACCCGGCCGTCGGTCAGGCTGTAGCCGAGGAACGCACCGTCATAGCCGATGGCCGCGCCGCGTTTGAGCACCGCCCCCTTGTATTCGCCGTTTGCGTCAAAGAAGACACCTTTGGCATCCACCCTGCCGAGTCTTTCGCCGAAACGGTTGACGACTTCGCCGTTGTAGCCGGTCTGGCCAACGATATTGCCGTCAAAATCGGCAATCAGCCCGGAAGCTGCTGGATTGCCCGGCACATGGTTGTAAAAGCTCATGCCGTCACTGTACATTTTGCCCATTGATACGCCTTTGGCGTCATAGACGTGTCCGTCGGGAAACAAATGACCGATCAGCTTGCCGGAAGGGTTCAGCACCGCCGTTTTTTCCGGCATTGCCACGCCGATGATTTTATTGTTTTCGTCAACCAGAACATTGTGAGCCAATAATTTTCCCGCCGACTGGCCTTTGATCGAAACCCGCCCGCTTTCGTTGACCATATTGAGAAAATTTCCTTCCAGATCATACGCATAGGTATTTTCGAGCACACGACCGACATAGCCGCCTTTCTTGTCAAACACGTCGCCGTAGGTGCCAACGCAGCCGACCGCTTCTCCCTGCGGAGAAAATACCAGTCCGTTGGAGTTGACCGTTCCCAGGAAATTGCCGTCATAAGAAAGCGCTATGCCCGAACGGGAAACGCCGCCCACGATCTCGCCCTTCTCGTCCAAAACGGTACCGTCCGGATTAACGCAGCCGACATAGGAACCGCCGCCGTCGCGGACAATGCCGTCGGTATCCACCTCGCCGATCATGGTGCAGGTATTGTCAAACACCGGACCGGGGGTGACCACTTCGCCGACGTAGGCGCCGCTTTCGTCCACCACCACGCCGTCGGCGTTGACCTTGTATCCGGTATCTTCGTTAGACTTGCGGATGACGCCGTCTTTTTCCAGATAACCGATGTTTTTGCAGCCCAGACCGACAACCAACCCGCCGCGAACAAGCCGGGCGACGATTTTGGAGCCGGAGGGGTTTTTCACCAGTCCGTTGGAGAGAATGCGGCCGACGATTTGTTTGCGGTCGTTTTCAACCGTTCCGTTTGAGTTGACCTTGCCGAGAATTTCCCCCTGCGGGGTAACCGGAATCATCTGTTCCTGAATCAGACGCCCGAGGATCGTCTGCGTGCTGTTGACCACATTGCCGTTCTCGTCGACATAACCGACAATGTTGCCGTCCTTGTCGTAAACTTCGCCGTTTTTGCCGACATAGCCGCTGATTTTGCCGAACTTGTCGAGCACGATCTGGGAAAAACCGGCAACTTCGCCGATCGGATTGCCGTCCAGGTCGACAATGGTGCCGTCGGGCAGCATTTTGCCGATGACGTTGCCGTTGAAATCCACCACGTTGCCGTTTTCGTCGACATAGCCGATGACGTTGCCGTCCTTGTCATAGGCCAATTTGCGGTTAACCGTTCCCGCCCGGCCGATAATATTGCCGTTTTCGTCAACGATGGTGCCGTCTTCCAGCATTTTGCCGATGACGTTGCCGTCAAAATCGACCACGTTGCCGTTTTCGTCAATATAACCGATAATGTTTCCGTCCTTGTCATAAGCCAGACGTTGATAAGCCGGACCGGCCTTGCCGATCACATTGCCGTCGGCATCGACGATGCTGCCGTCGGGCTGAACCTTGCCGATGACGTTGCCGGCAAAATCGACGACGTTTCCGTTCTCGTCAATATAGCCGATAATGTTGCCGTCTTTGTCGTAAGCCAGCCGGCGGCCGCTGTTGTCAACCCGGCCGATCACGTTGCCCTGTCCGTCGACCAGACTGCCGTCGGGCAGCAGTTCGCCGATTTTTTTGCCGTCGGCGCCGATGACGCTTCCGTCGTCGTCAACATACCCCATGACCTTGCCGTCTTTGTCATAAGCCAGCAGGTTGCCGGCCGTTCCGGCCGAACCGATTTCCTCGCCGCGAAGATTGACCAAAGTGCCGTCCGGACGGCTGCGGCCGATGGTGTTGCCGTCAAAGTCGACGACGTTTCCCTTTTCGTCGACATAGCCCATTACGTTGCCGTCTTTATCATAGGCCAGCCGACGGCGGACGCTCTTGGCATCCAGATTTTTGTCCGCGATAACGTTGCCGTTTTCGTCCACTCGGCCGACCACTTCGCCGTTGGCGTCAACCACGCTGCCGTCGGGCATAACCACGCCGATGATGTTGCCGTCGCCGTCTACCGCCACCTGGCCGGACTTGGTAACATGACCGATAACGTTGCCGTCGGCATCAACCACTTCGCCTTTTTCGTTGACGCGGCCGATCACGTTGCCGTTCAGATCGACTACTGTGCCGTCGGGCATTACCCGGCCGATAATGTTGCCGTTTTCGTCATAAACATAGCCCATATCCACCGCTTTGCCGACCACGTTACCGTCATTGTCAACCACCGTTCCGTCGGGCAGCATGCGGCCGGTAACGTTGCCGTCGACGTCAACCATCGTACCGTCGGGATTGACATAGCCGATTACGTTGTTGTTGTCGTCGTAAACCAGTTTGCGGTTGTTGGCAACGCCGATAATGTTGCCTTCCCCGTCCACCGCCAGACCGTTTTCATTCACCCGGCCGATGACATTGCCGTTTTCGTCATAGACATAGCCGTCCTCATCGGCATAACCGATTACAGCGCCGCCCGGACCGACGATTGCCCGCTGCATTTTCTTTGCCGTCGGGGCAGTTGCCGTTCCGCTACCGGACGCGCCCGGAACGGTTTCGCAGAAATTGCAGTCTTCCTTATTGACGGCATTGCCGTAAACCGGCACTTTTTCCGCCTTGGCGCTGTTTTGGGAAACATTGCTTTCGTGCCAGGAAACGATAAAGTTGTTTTGAACGTTTCCGGCCACAACCGGAGTCCAGCTCATGGTAACGTCGCAGGTTTCCTTGCCGCGCAGAAGCTTGCCGCTGCAGTTGTCGTTGAACTCAAAACCGTCAAAGGGCGCCTCCGCCAACTGAACCGATATGATCATCACCGAGGTTTTGCCGTTGGTGCCGAGCGTCAGGACGTTTTTGGCATCAGTGCCGAGCACCACCTGCCCCAGCGGAACCGGGTTCGGGGTCGCCGTCAGCGGAACTTCCGTATTGCCCACCGTGCTGAACTCTATGCTTTCCTGCACGGGAGTGTTGTCAACGACATTTAAGGCGTCATCGTTGTCGGTGAAAACCGGTTCTTCGTATTCGTCAATCGGCTCGTCGCTTGAAAACAGAAGATACAAACCGAAAAGGAAAACGACGAAAGAAGTAATACCAACCGCAAGAATTATGCGGTTGGTTTTTTTGATATAGCTTTCAGAGTGTGTTAAAACTTCTTTGCTCATTGGGTCCTGACTACGCTGCAAAAGACGCCGTTTCTGCCCAGTTTGCTGCACACGCTGTCACCTTCGTCCAAGGTTTTGACCGGTCCGATGCGCAGATGGAAAAGCTCTTTGCCCTGTCCGTCCGCCGGCGCGTCAACTGAGAAGAACGGGTCATAGTTCTTCAAAATTTTGGAATATTTAGAGGACAGGTTGTCCCATAAATTTTCCAGGTTGTCCACATTGGCATCGGTGCCGAGCTCAATCGAAATGTTGGAGCCTCCGTCGGCAAATCCCGATCCGTAACGATACTGGCTGGCCAAATTGCTGGCCGCGGCATCAAATTCCTGCGTATTTTTGATCCGGCGCATCTTGGAGTAATCGAAGTCGCCGCCCTGACCGTTGCCGGCACCGAAGGCGCCGCCGGCCTTGTAGCGGATGGTAACCCCTTCGCCGTTATTGCCGCCGCTGTATTCGGGAACAATCATCTCGGATGAACCGGCGTTGACATCAACCTGTCCTTCCACATAATTGCTGCCGAAACCGTCCGGATAGCTGGCCGAGCCGGCTTTTCCGCGTTTGCCTTCCGGCAGGGCGCCCGGAACGTCCCATTCCTTGTCGGTAATGTCGTCGGCGTAACTGATATTATCCAATCCGACCTCATCGGATCTGCGAAGTTTCAGGCAGACGATACGCTTACCGTTGCGCAGAACCATGTCGCCGATCGCCTCGACGATGATCAGGCGGTTGTTCGGCCCTTTGGTGCGGAATCCGACCGGAACCTCAACCCGCTCGACAATCAGGGTGACGATCGGGCGCTGGGTCATGTTGAGCGCCTTTTCGCCCAGATCGATATAAGTGAAAATGTCGTCACGCCATACGCGTTCCGGCGCAATGACAACGTCATCCGGGTTGGGAACGTAAACTTCAACGTCAAAACGGAACTGTGTCGGATCCAGCGGAATGCTTTTGATCCAGTCGTTTTTCTGAAATCTTTTGGTAAAGGTGGAATCTACCGACTTGCCGCCGTTGCCGTAATATTTACTGGCATTGACGCGGCCGGAAGACGAACCGCCGGAACCGAGCGTCCCCGCCCCGCCGGCGCCGTCGATCACGTCGATGTCAACGATCGCGTTGGTCAGACGCTCGGTATTGACGCCCTCGCTACGGACATAAAACACATAACGATTGCCCGAACGGCCGAAAACGATAATGTTGGTATCAACGCCGACGTTGGCGCCTTTGCGGGGATAAAGCAACAAGGTGTTCGGCCCCGAAATCTGTCCGTCAAAAGTCGCGTTGTCACCGATGTAAATGTCCTCAATCATTTCCCATTCAGGAAAGTTCAACAAAGTAATCATGCCTTCACGCAGACGCAGCGGCAAAACCAGATCCGGCGACCAGTAATATTTCGAATAAGCCGGTTTGCTCTGCCCTTCGCCGAGGTTCTGCAACGGATCAAGCCAGGCGCTCTGCATCATGCCGAGAGAATTGAAGCCGGCATAGCCCATGTCCATCGGCTGGTACTGTCCCTGCGACTGGTCCGCATTCTGATCCATGCTGTTAATCGTGGCCTGAGCGAAGGCTTCCGCGGCAAACGCGACGGCAAACAAACTTAATACACTTATTTTTACAGACTTTGATAACATTATCTTTATCCACCTTATTTTACTTTGTTGTAAGTCAGCGAGTATTGGTACACCGTAAAGCCGACCGGGTTTTTCAATCTTCCCTTGAATTTCACTCTCTTGCTGCGGTAGCCGACTTTCAGGCTGGCCGTCCAGTAATTGATCTCCGGTGCTTTGGAATCCGGATACATGTCGCGCGTTTCATATTCCACCTGCCAGATCCCCGCCCCCAGCTCGTTAACCGTCATAATCCGCACATCGCGGATCATCTGCCGGGTGCGGATCAGTTCCAGGGCGCGGTTGGCCGTATTTTCCACAAAATCTTTGTAAACTGCGGGACTGGACATTTCCTCAATCATGCCGCCCGGCATCCAGCGGGCTTCCACTTCCGGAATGTCGCGATTAAAAGAACTGCGCAGCAGCACATATTCGCGGACGAACACTTCGGTAATTTCCTTTTCGTCCTCCATGTCGCGGTTGACCGGCTGAATGTTATAAACCTGCTCCTGCTTGTTTTGAAAAGTGAGCAAAAACGGTTCCACCCGGTACAACGGTATTACCTGTGCGATCGCCAGCAACAGCACGATGTTGCAGCAAAGGCTGACCGCGGTAATGATGGCAAACGCGCGCGCCGTCCACAAATAGCGTTTTTCGGCGACGTTGGCGACAAAGGCGTCCTGAGACGACGCCGGCGATTCCGGCCGCCGGCCGCGTCCGGCCAGCAAGCGCTGATTTTGATTGTTTACCCCCAACTGCTGTACCATACCGGCAACTTTCCATCAGATCGTTTCAACAAACCAGTCGGGCAGCATTTTCGGCAACTCGACCTGCATGCAGGCGCAGGGCGAAAGCTTCAGTTCGTCCGACGCGCGGCCGATGCCGACCGGTTCCGGTTCATAATAGGAGCCGAACAGGCCGCAGGCCGAGAGCAGCAAAAGAATCAGGACCAACATTACATTTTTATACATCGAAACATCCTCGTTCATGATAAGATATATTGAAATTAAACTTTTTTTTCGCAAAAGTCTAACATTTTTTAAATAAACTCTGATCTGCTTACGTTATAGAACAAAATGGTTAACAAATTTACAAGAATTCGACTTCGCTTTGCGAATATCTGGTAACCGTAAAACCGAGAGGATTAAGCAGACGACGGCCCATAAAGGCGCGTTCGGGAATGAAATAGGAAGTGACCGAAGCGGTCCAGTAGTGAACCCGGAGAAACAACGCGCCGGTTTCCGTATTGCGGCGGCGGGCGGAAACTTCGTAAGTTTTGAAATCCACCTTCCAGACCGGGCTTTTTTCGCCGCCCACGCGGCCGATCGAAATGATTTCCACTTCCTGGCTGGTCTGGTTGTCGGTGATGTCTTTCCAGATACCTTCCCGATATTTGGCAAATTCGTCAAATACCTGCGGCGCGGAAAGATAATTCAGAATGCCGCCGGCATACCAGCGCACCATCATTTCGCGCTCGTCGTTGATGATGGTGTTGCGATACATGACATATTGGCGGACGAAGGTTTCCATCATCATTTTTTTGGAAGCCATGTCGTGGGCAATCGGTTCATAGCGGACGATCTCGTCCGAAGAACTCTGGTCGATGATCAGAAAAGGCTCGACCGTCACCTGCGGCGCCAGGTTGAACAAAGAAAGAGACGCGGACAGAAACAAAAGCAGCGAAGCGGCGGAAGTGACGATAAAGAAACGGGAAAGCCACAGATAATACATCATCTTGGCACTGACCTTTTCCCGTTCCCTGTCGCCGACAAAACGATATTCCCTGCCGTTTTTGTCGGTAATGGCCAGAATTTTGCTGCCTTCAAGAATTTTACTGAATTTGTTCATCTCTTACTTTCGTTAATACGCGGTGCAAAGCGGCTTCTCATAGTTGTCGATCTCCTTGCGGATGGCGTCGAGAGCTTCCTGCTGCGACTTTTCCATCACTTCCTGATTGGCCTTTTCGCTGATGATCGCTTCGCTCAGAGAACTGCCGGCAGCGGTCGAATTTGTCAGATTGACCAGCGCCTCCTGATCCTGAACCAGCGCCGCCCGCGTATTTTCCACCTTGTCGTAGCGCTCTTTGACAACCGGGTTGGCGTTGTTGACGGTCGAAACATCCGAAGCCGCCAGACCGACCAGGTTGCTCTTGTATTCAATCAGCTTATTGCGAATATAAGCGTATTCCTCGTCGTTGGCAAGATTAAAGTCGTCGGCAAGCTTGAATCCCATCTCGGACAGCATTTCCCTGATCGTTTCCCTGGCATCGTCAATGCTCAGCTGCAGCTCGTCCATGTTTTTGCGAATGCTGTTTTCCTTGTCCACGAAATGCAGGAAATTCCCGATCTGATTGTTGGCGTACATCGACTTCTGATATACGTTGTCACGCACTTCGTATTTGAAATTGTCGCCGTTTGCCTTGTCTTCCAGTTCCAGCATGCGTTCATAGACGTTGTAGGCCGCATCGTTAAACTTCAGCTTGCGGCCGCTGTAGGCAAAAAGCGTTCCCAGTTCGGAAGGCGAAACGACGGCCGGCGTTTTCTGGGTGCCGGCGCGGACGCTTTCGTCCAGCTCCAGATCAGTAACCGTGTAATAAAGCGTTCCCCTGACGGAGATGTCGCCGCAGACCGGCCTTTTCGGGGAATCCACGGGACTGACGAGATATTGTCCGCTGGTTTGCGCCAAATCCACCTTGGAAGAAGCAACGTCGATCGTATAATTGCCGATCCGGCAGGGATAAAGCGTTCCGCGCATCAGATATTTGCTTTCTCCGCCCTGTTCCAGCAGCGAATTCAAATTCAGCCCTTTTTCGACAAAGGCGTCGTCGGCCAACATCTGCCGCCAGATTCCGGGGATTTCTCCGCCATATTCAAGAATCGAAGATTTGGCCACAATTCCGTCATTTGTCTTGCGGATATTTTTATAGTCCGTCGCATCAAAATGAACAATGTCACGCGGCGAAGGATAATGTTCGAATTCGGGAGCCTTCGGCGCGACAAAATCACGCGGTTTGGCCGGCAGTCCGACAAAATATTCACTGTCCGCCGCCTTACAGGAAACCTTGCCGCAGATCTGTCCCGTGATCGCCGACGTCAGCGCACCGGACAACATTGAGGCAACTGATGAAGACGCGCCGCCGCTGACGACGGAAACCGCAGAGCGGATAAACTGCTCGCGGGGCATATTCTTCAGATCGTCGATCAGTTCCTTATGACGTTTGACAACCACTCCGTTATTTCTGGTTTCGTACAGTCCGTCGCCAAGGTTGTACATATCCTGACGCGCCTTGTCGATCAACTTGACCGCATAGCCTTTGGCATCGGAAACCAAACTGTCGGCATCGGAAATCACGTTGCTCAGGCCAAAGCCGTCGATATCAAGTTTGTCGACCAGCGCGGCCAGCGTAGGCGCTTTCGCACCGGCGGCAACGCTTTCCAATTTAGCGTCGTATTCCGCTTCGACGACAGATTTGCGGTTCAGATAATCCTCTTCGATCGAGGCAATTTTTTCGTTTGCCGAATCAATCTTCTTGTTCAGTTCGTCCCGCTGTCCCTCATAAGTTTTAACTTCCGCCCGCAACTGTGTTGCCGTCGCCATGTTTTCGGTCATTTGCCTGCTGCCTTCGGCAAAATCGCGCCGCGCCATTTCGTACAATACGGAATCGTCGGTGGTGCCGCGGTTGTTCATCAGCCTGATGTTGCTGTACGAACTTTCAGCCTTGGCGTTGCCGGAAGCGGCTTCCGAATCGACCAGGCTGATCCGGTCGTTCAATTCGCTGATCTTTGCCGCAACCTTATCCAGTTCGGCCGACAGTTTTTCCTTGGAAGCAAGATAAGGTTTGAGCGCCGCTTCGCGGGCACTGTCGACTTTGGCGACCGCCGTCATCTTTTCTTTAACCAGTCCGCTCGCGGCGCTTCCGCCGGAACCGTTCTCCGATATATATCCGGCCAGCCGCTGCAAACCGCGCTGAGCCGCGCTTTTGGCGGTTCCGTCGGGCCGGTCGTCATTGATAAGCTGGGCAATTTTCAGCGCAACGGAAGTCAGATCCAGATTGCGGATATAGGTTTTCATATTTTCATATTTGCCGTCGATATACTGATTGTAAAAGCTCTTCTGATCCTGCCACAACGGGTAAGGATGAGCTGCCTTGCCGTAAACCGGACTGTCGGAATACTGGTCTTCGGCCAGAATTTTCGCCGCCTGGGCGCCGATCTGCCAGGTGACCAGTTCCACCTCGCGGGCTGCGGCGGAAAATTCTTCTTCCTTGCTCGGATTGGCCAACGCGCTGGCAGAATCCATCGCCGCCGCCTTTTCGCTGACGCTCTCAAGGCTGGCAAGGTCGCCGCTGTCAGCTTCCATACCCAGATCCAAAGTGGCGAAAGAATCCGTGTCAAGTCCCGCGGTCTTGTCGGCATTGGCGACCTGATAGGCTGCAACCGCCCAACCCGAAAGCCCGGTCCGGCTGTCATAATCCGTCGGATCGGCCGGCGCCGCCATCGTTCCGTACCAGACTTTTTCCGGCCGGTCGTAACGGCGGCCGAGATACTGAACAACGCACTGATCCGAGGATGCAACCGCCTGCGCTGCCTTTTCATGCATTTGCTTAAACAGTTCATACTGACGGAAGATATTGCGGTACGTAGGCAGCAGACGGATCGTATTATGCGCCTTGAGCGCCTCGTTCAACGATTTCTGCGCATCGGAAATAACCCCGAGGTCGGCCAGTTCCTTTTCGCTGCCGGCCATTAAAGACTTGGCTTCGGGCGCTTCCGGCACGGCAAAATTGACTTCGGTATAGGAACTCCGCTTTGTTTCCGTATCTTCGGCTTCTTCCTCCTCTGCCGCCGCCGATGCCGTACTGCCGCTGACAAACTGGGCAAAAGCCATTTTGCTGCTGAAATAGCGCGAGGCCGCGGATTTTTTCCCTTCGCCTTCAGCACTTTCTTCCTGATACGGCGCGGGGAGGATCGTTTTGCGGTAAATCGCGCGGGCAACGTAATACTGGGAATAAAGCGCCATCACTTCTTCGGTAACCTTCAGCACGTCGTTGAACTTCTTATGCGCCAGATAGAGGTTGTAATAGTTGCCGTTTTCATCCGAAGAGGACATTGAACCGGCATTGCCGCCGGAAGGGGCGATCGCGTCTTTCGAGAAATTATCGATTTCCGTACGCAGGCTGTTCAACTGAGCCTCCAGCTTTTTCGACGCGGTCTGGATTTCAATCATGGTATCGTAATAAAACTCGGCCGCTTCTTTCTCGTAAAACCGGTTTACCCGCTGGTCGGAAGAAGGATATTGCAGAAACAGTTCGTTAATCGCAGCCTGAACGGCGGCCGGATCATAGATGTCCACCGAAGTTCCTTCGGCAAACTGCTTGGTCCCCGGCACTTTTTCGGCCGCATTTTTACGTTTGGTGAAATAAGAAGCAATGCTTGCCTTCAATTTGGTCACCTTTTCCTTGGCGTATTTGATCGCTTCGTCGGCCGCCGTCTGAATCTGCTCAAAAACAGGCGTAACCGCCGCGGCGGCATCGCCGCCGAAGTCAAAAGAAACGCCGCCTACCAACTGGGAATGAGCCGGAGAACTCAGGCCGAGCATCCCCGACACCAGCAGAATGCCAAGATAAAATTTACTGTTTTTTCTCATCATTCCCATCCCCCGTTGTTTCAGTGTTTTCGCCTGCTTCATCCGTACCCGCGGTCATGGTTTTGCGTCCTTCCGTCAGAATGTTTCCGCTGCTCGGCGTGATTTCCTTTTCAAGCTTTTCCAGTTTTTCCGGCTTTGCACCGCCTTCCGCTTCCAGTTCGGCAGCCGTCGGCGGGGTAAAACGATAGTTGTCAAGGTTGAAATCACCGGCTGCCTGAACCGGATTCGCGGCGTTAAAATTCTCCAGCGCCAGATCTCTGGCCACGTCAAGCTGCATTTTCTGCAGCAGAATTTCGGTAAAATTCAGCAGCGCCTGAATATTGTCCGTTTTCATCTTAACCAGTGTTCCGACGGCACCGCCCAGACTTTCAAACTCTGCTGTCGACAGTTTGCTTTTGGCCGCTTTTTCATTGTCTTTGACCAGCGTCGATTTTATCAGCATCGCCCGTCCTGCGGCTTTGCCGAGCATTTGATAATAGTTGACCCGGTAAATTGCGGCGTACGTCGCCATCACATGGGTATCCACCTCCGTATCGGCGCCCGGCAGCAGTGTTTCCGCCGTCCGGTTCAGGTCTTTCGTCGAATCGTAATTGTCGGAAATCGTCGTAATCGAAGAAACCAGTTCGCTCGCCTTGCCGCGCAGTTCGCTGATCTGGTCGCCCAGTTTGCCGACTTCCTTTTCCGTTTTGCGGTTGATCTTCCGGGTTTCCTTGATCAGTTTTTGCGAAATCTTTTTCTTTTCTTTTTCGTTTTTCTCAATTTGCTTCTGATATTTTTTAATGTTTTCCGGATCTTCGACGATTTTTTTGTTCAATTCCCTCGTGTTTGCGTCCAGTTCGGAAATTTTGGCGTTGGCTTCACGGGTCTTAGCGGTAATTTCAACCGCAGCGTCTTCCTTGACCTTGGTCTGCTCAGCTTCCGCCTCGCTCATTTTGTCCAGCATTTCGCCGAGGTTGTTAAGATTCAAGTTTTTAAAATCGTTCAGCATTTTTGTGGCAAATTCATAAGCCTCCTTGGCACCCTGACCGTAGGTGATTGCCGTCTGCACGATGGCTGCCTGCTGCAGTCCCTTGCCCGCAGTTTGTGAACTGGTATTACCGTAGGAAACGATTTCGTTGCCGATGGTGCTGGCATCCAGCTTGAACGGCGGCAACAAAAAAGCTTCAACCGAAAAGGCCGGTAAAAAAGCGCTTAAGACCAAAAGGCCGAGAAGATTTTTGTTCATTGCTCATCTCCTTCAGATTCACCGCCGCTCTTGTTGCTGAACCTTTGCGCCATTTCTATCAGCTGCAATTCATAAATCGCCGCCTGCATATCCCAAATATGGGCAAAGCGCCGGGCGTTTTCCATGGCTTCCCTGGTTGCCGCCGACTGCAGAATTTCGCGGCTGTCCTTGGCTTCGACCGGCTTGTCGTCGCTTACTCCCTCTTTCCGAGTTTTGGCCATATTGGTGCGCAACGTCAGCGCATAGGCATACATCCGGCTCAGATTTTCGCGACGAATGGCATCGGTCGTATCCTTGTTGATGAAATAGGTCTTGTCCTGATCTTTGTCCGTATACTGGGGAATGATGTTTTCTTCCACCGCACCTTCCAGTTCCTTGGTATCGCCGACCTTTTCGGCAATCGGCCCAATCAGTTTGACATCGATTTTCTTTTCGTTCAAAATATTGCTTTTGACCTCTTTCAACGGGCCAAATTCCCCTTGGCGAGCCGCGTTCAAGGCCGCCTGCACCTTTTTCAGTTCTTCCTGAACGTTCTGCGCCTCTTTCTGCACATCTTCCAGTTTGCCGAGCGTGGTTTCCACCGCTTCAAAGTCGGCATGGGCGCAGTTGATGCCCAACAGAGAGAAAAGCAATGTCCAAGCAAAAAATGTTTTCATCGTTATTCTCCACCGGCGTCGCTCTTTTCATCCAGATCGGAATCTCCCAAAACATCCTTGCGGGCAGCGCATACCTGCTCTACCGTTTCAAGAATGATCTGGGAAGAAAAATTCATGGAGATCCGGTTCAAAAGCAACTGCGTCTGATAGTTGCTCATGGCAATTACGGTCAAGTCGCCGCGGACATCTGTAGAATCCGCCGCCAGCTTGTCCTGTTCGTCCAGCGTATCACTGTAATTGGCCGCCTCGTACTTTGAATTTGTCGCTTCTGCCAGCAGTGCAACTACCGCATTATAAGTCATCTGGCGGCAGTCTTTCATGCTGAGATTGGAATCGAAGCTGTTGTCAGCATTGTTTTCGCGAATGATTTTTTCAATACATTCATTGCGTTTCTTTTCATCTTTGATAAACGTCTGGGCGCTGATTTCGCAACGCTGTGCCATCGGCACGATATAAACGTTGCCGACATAGCTGTTGCCAACAGCCTCACCATCGTCGGAGGAACTGGCAAATGCCATTTCTTCGTGTCTGCTATAAGTACTGCGGGAAACTTTTTCAACCCGGTTCAGACGGGGCGAAACCCTGAATTGCCGTCTTTGCACCGGTGCTGCCTGTGCGGCCGGCGTTTTCGCCCGGACGGCAGCGGGAGAAACTGAAACGGCTGCAGCATCGGAAGCTTCTCCTTCTGTCGGCACGGCTTCGGCATCAGCTCCGGCGGCAGCAGCTTTCAACTCGGGCTTTGCGACAACAGCTTCCGCTTTCAGCGCGGACGGACGAGCAAAAGCCCTGCGCCGATTTGCCGGGCCCCCGCTTTCATCACCGGCAACCCACGCTTTTCCGGCAACAACCGGCTTCATCTGCGCTGCATGCATTCCCTCAGGCAGGTTTTGCAGCGTTTTTACGGGTGCGCCGCCGTCTTCCGCAGTCGCTTCGTCGTCACCGGCGATGCCGTCCAAATTTTCGCCGCCGGTCTCTTCATAATCACCGTCGTCATAAACCCGGTTGGCAGAGTTCATCGCGGAAGAAACACTGTTTTCTTCAGCATCTTCCCTATAAAGATCTTCGGCCGCACCCTCAACGACGGTTACGGTTTCTTCAGGTGCGTTGCCCCCCTCTTCTTCAACTTCTTCGTAATATTCTTCTTCCGGCTGCGAAGCCTGCTGATTTTCGGCTACGCTGTCCATAGCCGCCTGATAAGCGTCTTTCTGCGCCTGCACTTCGGCGTCATGAGCAGCTTTGGCCGCTTCGGCTTCCGCCTTGCGCGCCATCGCCTTTTGCGCTATTTCCATGCCCTTTTTGATCTCGTCGCCGTATTGTTCCTGAAATTTCGAGACAGAGGCAGCCGCATCGCCGACAATCGTGTTGAGTTCGCCGACCTTGTTGGTGATATCGCCAATTCCTTTCAGATTTTGAGAACCGTTTTTCACGATACTCATCGTACCGGCAATATTGGCGGCGTCAAAAGTCGGCAGCCCGGCTTCCGCCCCCACGGCAACAAACAAAACGGCACCCGCGCCCAGAATGCCCGAACCAATGCGCTTAATATTTACCATACCACCCTCCGTCTTGGTCTATGTCATTTTAATAATAGCAAAAAAAAACTGTTTTATAAATCTATTTTACGTTTCTCAAGCAAGATTTAAATATTTTGTAACAAAATTGTCTTCCCCGTACTGCTTAATCAGCTCTTCCACCAGCAAAACATTCTTGCGGCCGGAATTGTAAAGCTTCAGGTAAGGTCCGAGACCGCCGAGGTTGACGTCAAGGATCACCGATTCTCCGGTAGCCGGGCGGGAAAGCAGAATCGCATAAGGAAAATCACGATAGGACTTGCCGAAAATAAAGTCGGTTTCCCGCTGGTTCAGGTTCCAGTTGACGTAGTCTTCCGGCATCGCCTGCGGATTGCGGAAGAAAATAACCGTCTGGCACTGGCCGCGGATAACCTCGCCGACACCCAGCCGGTCGATGATGTTCGGCTGTTGGAACGCGCAAAGGTAGGCCTGACGCTTCTTACGGCCTTCCTGCAGACCGATAATGAAATAGTCGCGGAACATCGGGTGCTTCAGCATCGGCGCAGTTTCGTCGATCATGATCAGCGACGGAACGCCGGTTTCCCCGGTTTCCGACTGAATACGGTGCATGATATAACTGATGACTGCCGGCGCCAGTGTTTCGTCCTCAAAAATATGAGTAAAGTCAAAAGCGATAAAGCGCTTGGAGTGCAAGTCCAGACTGTCGTTAGTGGCATTGAAAATTTTGCCGTACTGGTCGGGATTGACCCAGCGGAACAGTTCGCGGCGCATATTGCCGGTCGGCGAGAAACAACTTTTGTAAAGGTTGCTCATCACCCGTTCTTCCGGACGCAGATAGTCAAACGCCGTCGTTACCGCGCGGGCGATTTCGCGTTCGGAAAGCGCGTCGTCAACCATGGTGATGGATTTCATCCAGCGGCGGAGGAAGGCTCGGTTGTTGGGCGTCGGCGCCGCGTCGAACGGATTTAAGGAAACGTTCTTTTCATCGCCGTCAAAGCCGACGTAAGCACCTTTGACCGCACGGGTAAAAATCTCCGCACCGCGGTGACGGTCGAAGAAGAACACCTTTAGGTCTTTGTGGCGCATCGCCTGGCCGGCCAGAAACGTCAGCAAAGTGGTTTTACCTTGACCAGTCGGACCGATGATGCAGCAGTGAGCCACGGCAGATTCTTCAGGCGAAACGTGGAATTGGAACCGGTAACCGGAACCGGTGGTGGTACGGAACACGGAGATGGCGCCCGGCCCCCAGTCGCTTTTGGCAAAGCCTTCCGACGGCTTGTCAAACGAAACCGCAACCGCCGCTACCCGCGACAGATAGCGGTAAGTCCGCGGATAGGTGTCATAAGTCGGAAACTGGTTGAAGAAGCTGGCCTGGCTGACCCAGCCTTCGCGCACCGGCGTCACGCCGAACAAACGGCAGATACGCTGCACTTCGCCTTCGGCAAAGTCGATTTCTTCCAGACTGTGCCCCTTCAGCACCAGCGTCATCGCATATTCGGTCAGCGCCTGATAGTTGGCATCGCTGTCTTCGATTGAGGAAAGGGCTTCGTTATACTGGTCAATTACATCGCCGGAAAAGCTTGTCATCCGCGCCATGTTGGCCTGCTGCAGAAGCAGCGCCCGCGCATTCGGCTTAAAAATCGGCTTGATGTTGTGAAGCATGGTCAGCTCGCAGTCGATCGCCAGCAGGGAAACGATCATCGACTCGTCCATAAAGTCTCCGGAAGTTCTCAGCCCCATGGTAATCGCATACATTTCCTGATCGCCGGAAAAGAATTTGATAATGCCGTTTTCGCCGGTGAAGTGAATATGGTCGGCCGTCAGAATTTCATTCAGCATCGCCCCTTCGGCACTGCGAACTTTCGGATCAGGTTTCGAGACCGGACTGCAAATGCGGCTGAATACGTGAAACGGGCTGTCTTTCGGCAGACTGTCCTCGCTCTCAAACATTGCCCGCACGCCGTATTCGCTCAAAGTCGCCATCAGCGTCTGAGAGGCATAGTTAAGATCTTTCAGTGCATCCGGACGGTCGGGAATGGAAATGACCACGTAATGAGAATTGCTGTAAACACGGTTCAGTGTACTTTGCCAGGTGTAGGCCACCTGTTCCAGCAGCGGATTGTCAAAAGTGCCGATAATTTCATCGGGCGGAATCCTCTCGCGCAGGGTAATGACGCGGCAGGTTACCTGCAGATCGGACATGTTGTCGATCCAGGACTTTCTCGCCTCAAGCATGGAAATGTTTTTCTCTTCGGTGGCAAAGGCCAGATCCAAGCCTTCGATTTTAAACACCCGGGCGAACGAACCGTTGTAGCAGCGGATGGTCATGCCGTCTGACATCAGTTTGTTGAAAGGCAGGAAATCCGCCACTTTGGACTCGCTCGGCTGCGGCAGAATGCTGCGCCCAAGCTTGGTTACCCACAAACCAGCAAAAGCTGCGGCAGAAATAAAACCAATCACCGCAACGATAACTTCTTTAGCGCTCAGCCCCTGTACGAACGTGCTGAAAAAATCAAAATCAGGGTGCAAATTTATTCCCCTTTGTCTTATACAAATTCTTAGTTACACGATAAGTTTGTCCGAATGCCTGAATCATGCTGGAAATATGCGGTTCTTTCGTACCCCAGAGCACGATGATCCCGTGCACCAGCAGAATACTGGCAACAAATATAATCGGGTTAATCTCGAAAGCGCCGATCGAAACGAACATGATCGGAAACTGAACGCCGAGATTAAGCAATACCGGCAAAAACGGCCCCCACAAAATCTTGGGGGGACTGGCAACGGCTTTTAACACAGGTTCACGCATTTCAATCCATCCTTCGTTTTTTATGATTCTACAGGAAAAGTTTTTTTTATGCAACAAAAAAGCTTGCCGCGGTTGACAAGCACCGGCAACGGATCAACGGGCTTCCGACGGCGCCTGCCGCCGGACGGAAAAAATGCCGCCCTGGGAGAATGAGCGGCATTTTTCGACTTTAACGATACATTACCTGAAAATGTTTTCGATATCGTTCGGAATATCCCTTATCCCGTTAACAGTACCGTTGATGGTTCCCAGATCCTGAGTAACCTCCTTTCCTTCTTGGGCACCTTTGTTTTTGCCTTTGAAGAAATCATCCACTTTTTCACCAAGACCTTTTTCACCTTCCTTGTCGGTATAATTGGTTCCGATTGTTCCGGCAGCACCGGTAATAGCACCGGTCGCAGTGGTAAAGTTATCAAAAGCACCCACACCCGCCGTGATAATTCCACCAACATCCTTAATACCATCAACCCCCTGAACCCCCTTAACTGTAGAGTCAACAGCATTATAGACACTGCCCGCCGCAGAGATAACGGAACTGGCTGTATTATAAGCCTTCAGTCCTTCCTGAGCGACCGTTTTGATGCCATCCTTGAATTTCTGCCAGCCGGTTCTGGTATCCACTTCGGTACCCGCAGTCGCAATCGGATTATCGGAACCGGTTGTTAAACCTCCGCCCAAGCCACCGCCAGAACCGCCCAGACCGCCGCCGGACGAACCACCGGCAACAGCACCGCCCGCAACCGTCGTCGAAACCGGGCAATCACCGCCCTCGCATTCACCGAAAGTCATCGAATAGTCAGCTTCCGTAAAATCCGGTTGCAGGAAACTGCCGTAAGTCAGCTTGGCACCCGGCGCCTGAGTAAAATACTCGATAAACGGCGTCACCATCGACAGAAGAAACAGACTCAAGGCAATATTAGCAAGATGTTTGAAGCTGATCTTGTTGAAAATTGCCGCAAAGGTAAAGGCGATCAGACCAAAGCCGCCAAGAATATAAACAATTTTCCGGATGTCGAACAGCGTGGTCGTGATTTTACACGCCATGGTTTTGAAAATTCCCTGCCCGGCTTCGCTTTGCATGCACCCGAGCAGATCAGCAAAAGCATATCCAGGATTAAAGCAGACAAACAGCGCCGTCAGCAGCAACAACAGAGATACAGACATCCTATTTTTTACCTTAAAATTTTGCATAGCACCCTCCTAAAATCTCTGTCCAAACTATTTTGCCAACCCCGAGTCATTGCCGCTGATCAGAGTATCAGTGATCATGTCCGGCGTAATAACCGTTTCTTCCACCATATAATTGATGATGCCGGCAGTCAGGGCAATGACCATCAGGCCGATGATGATGGCCCCCAACCATTTCCAGTTGAAGTTGCCGAAAAAACCGCCGATGGCAATCGCCACGATACCGAAACCGGCAACCGCATAGATAATTTCGCGCATGCCTTTGAAGATTTCGGCGCCCTTGCTCGTCAGATCTCCAAACAGTGCGGCATAAGAATTGGTTGCAAATAAAATTGAAGAAGCTAAGAACGCAACCAATGCAAATATTATTATTTTCTTTAATTTTACGTACAACATCTTCTTTTTCCTTCTTTTGTTAGCAGTAAAACGGGAGGGCTGTCATTGGCTAGCCAAAACTTCTGGCAGCCCTCCCCGTGGTTAAGTCACCGGGACTATACACCGAAGGTATCGGTTACGCCCGTACCGGCTTTGGAACCGGCAGCATACTGAACGACGGCGTTCGCAGCAGCCAGAATAGCCAGACCGACGGCCAAAGCGGCAAACCATTTCCAGTTTACTTTACCGAAAATGGCGGCAAAAGCAACGCCGACCAGACCGAAACCACCCAGAATAAAGATGATCGTTCTAACGGCTTCAAATACGTTAGAGACCTTCTTGCTCGCCTGGGTCATCAGGCTGGTGCCGTCAACCGCCGCGGCGTCACCGACCATCGCAACAGTTACAAACAGAACCATCGCGGCCAGTGTCCAGATATTTCTTTTAATAAATTGCATAGTTTTTCTCCTTTAATTAATTAAAAGTGCTTTACTTATACATTTTTAGAATACCTGATTTTTTCCAAAATTACCAGCATTATCACGCCCATCGCATTTTTGATAACATATTGTTTTTAGTAAATATTTTCCCCTGTAACAAAAAATTCATAGTTAAAAGCGGCCATTTTTGGACAATAAAAACGAAAGACTCCGCGCCGGAATGCAGACATCCGACATCCGGGCATGCACACTTATTTATATTAGTCCTCGTGCAATCCGTTCTTTTCCGCAGTCCGTACAAACGCCGGGAAAAAGCGTTAAAATTTAATTTTCAACAAACAATATACTTGCCAATTCCCTTATTTTAATTTATTGTTAACCATTAGAGGGGTCAAGTTAATGAGAAAAAAGACTTTAAAAATATTTGTTAACAGTTTTGTCGTTTCTCTGTTTACGATATGGGCGGTCAATGGATTGTTTGCCGTTCCCGAAAAACGAAGAAATGCGGAAATATCAATTCCCGACAAAAACATAGCGCTCTTTTTTCAGCACGAAGCGCCGACGGTCAACTATTCTGCCTCAACGCCGGTTCAGGCCTTTTCTCTGGCTGCACTGGCCCCGAAGCCGGCCGAACGGGAAATTTTCATTGATAAAAATCTGTTTGTTTTCGACGACGAAGAAGAAGGCATCCGCATCAATTCGATAGAAGACGCCGCCGACATTCCGCTTGAACATTCAGCTGCCGCTTCCGTTTTCGATCCGGTAAAAAACATGACGGAAAGCAACGACTCGCAGCCGGTCGCCAAACGGCCAGCCGTTGTCGCCGACGCAGCGCCGCAACCGGCGACGGTCGCAGACAACGTTTTTGCAGAAGAAGCAGGAACAAACCAAACGGAACCGGCCGCGGAGAGGCAGAACACCGAAAAGCCCGCGGAAACGATTCGGCCGCAGCTGCTTGCCGCAACGCTTCCACAACAGGCCGACAACGAGGCGATCCCGCTTGAATTCGGCAACGGCGCCGCCGAAAAGGTGGAAATTGCAAGCAAAGCGCCCGACAATCAGATCGCCATGGCCGACGGCGGCAAACTGAACATTGACAAGATCGCCGTCGAACAAACCGCGGAAGCCCCGAAAGCGGCACCACGCGAATGGCATGAAATGAGCGAAAAAGACACGGCCGGCAACGCGGACAACCCGTGGGTGGTCGCCAAAGGCACCCGCAACCCCAAAAACAACCACGTTCTTGACGAAGAGTTTTACAAAGGCATGAGCGAATCGGAAATCAACGCCGCCCTCAACGCACCGGAAAAAATCGCTGAAGACGGCAAAGAAGTTCAGGTGGCGGAAATGGTCAAAAACATTCTGATCCCGATTCCGGAAGACATCATGAACGACAAAAACCTGACGCCGCAGCTGGTTTCGCCGAAGAAGAACAAAAAACAAGAAAACGAGGAAACCGCCGCGGAAAGCGACACGGTCGAAAACGACGACAAAAGCGGCGGGCTGCTGAAGAGTCTGGCCTCAATGTTCGGTAGCTCGGACGAAAACGCCGAAACGACCGCGGACGACAATGAAAACCTGCAAACGGAAGAAAAACCGAAAAAGCGCAGAGGGTTGTTCTCCGCATTCAGCCGCGACAAATCCCCCGCCAAAATCCTGCCGGCAGAAATGAGACTTTCCTTCCAGCCGGGCAGAGCCGAAATTTCAGGTACCACGCTTCGCTGGATACAGGCTTTCGCCAACAAAGTCATCGAGGATCCGAGCGTCATTCTCGAAATCAGAATTGACCGGACCAGCTCTTTTGAACTGCAGCAAAAAAGATTAAATTTGTTACACAATATTTTAACTAATAAGGGTGTAGAGTACGAAAAAATAAATACCGTCTTCACATCCCGTGAGCCAAATTCGTTCATTATCAGAACCTTACGGATAAATGAAAACGTTAACAACACTGTACAGGAAAGCAATAAAGGGCGGAATTTGTATTACCAGTCGTGGTAGAATATCTGCTTGATTATTTTTTTCCAATATGTATGATAGGTTAAAAAATATGAATAAAAACAGCTTAGGAAACACAAAAATGAACTACAAATTTCTTTTATCAGCCGGTTTTTTAGGAGTTCTGCTGTTATCGGGTTGTGCAACCAACAACGATTATGAATACAACTATTCGGAAGCGCCGGCTGCTCCGGGCACGACGGTCAAACAAACCTGTCCGGCCGGACAATATCCCACTCCGGGCATTACCGGCTGCGCCGCCGAAGACGAATTTGTAAATTATACGAAAGTTGCCGCCGATTATCGCGAATACGGCGAAAGAACGCCGCGCGACCACCTAGTCGTTCAGGCCGGTGCCGGCAGCAACATGTCCGCCACCATTCCGCCTTCAATTGACGGAGAAGTCGTTGATTACGAAGAAGAAGTCACCGTTGACGAAACCCAGCAGAACGTCAGCGACGACGGTGCAGCCGGCGCAGGAGATGGAAACAATGCCGACGATCCGGTTGAAGACTGGCTGGCTGAAGAAGGAAAAAGCCTGAAGCTGTTGTTGACGGAATGGTGTGACCGCGCCGGCTGGCGGCTGATCTGGAACACTAACCGCAACTATACCCTAACCGCCGGAGCTATGTTCCGGGGGCGTTTTGCCGACGTCAGTTCGGCTTTGGTCAGAGCCTTTGCCAGAGCACGGCCGGCACCGATCGCAACATTTTATAAAGGAAACCGCGTCTTGGTAGTCGAGACTATGGAGGATGAGAATGCGTATGAATAATTGGATTAAATACAGCCTGAGTCTGGGTCTGGTCGCTTTGATCGGCGCCTGCTCCGTTGCCACCAGCATGGATGCCACGCTGGAACGGGAAGTGGAAGCAACGACCGAACTTAAGGAAAAGGCAAAAGAACCGAGCAAATCGGCACCGGACGACGTTGTCCGGGTTAAAAACGAAATCTGGCTCGGCGACAAGAGCGTTGTCGAATACGAAGGCGCTCCAATTCCGGCATATCTCGAAACCAAAGAAGGCATTACCCTGATCAGCAACCGTCCGATAACCTTGTATGAAGTCGGCGACATGATCAACAAAATCACTTCCATTCAGGTTCGCTACGCGCCGCACCTGGAAGAAGACTTGCTGAAGAATGCGGAAGAAAACGCGCCTTCGCCCGAACAGATGAACGCACACTGGGCTGACCCAACCAAAATGCTGGTTTCCTATCGCGGTCCCTTAAGCGGCCTGCTGGATGAAATCGGCTCACGTTTCGGCATTTGGTGGAGATACGACAAAAACGAAATTTACTTTTACAAATTTATGACCAAAACCTTCGTTTTGTACAGTTTGCCGACCAAACAGAGCCTGAGCAGCAACATCGGCGGCTCGTCCACCGACTCGGGAAGCGGCGGTTCGTCATCTCTGACGCTGACCAATACGGCCGAACTTGAACTGTGGAGCAACATTGAAAAATCGATCACCTCAATGATCGGAAAAGATGCTCAGCTGTCGCTTGATCCGACCAACGGCACCATTTCGCTGACGGCAACGCCGAACGAAATCAGACGTGTGGCTCACTATATCAACGAGCAGAACGTTCGTTTATCCCGTCAGGTTGCCATCAGTGTTAAAGTTTTACAGGTTACGGTTAACGATTCTGACACCTTTGGCCTCAACCTCAGTTCTGCTTTCAAAGACGGAAAAACCAGCTTTGGCGTTGCCAGCGCTGCCAGCGGCCTGTCATCAGACATTACCCAAAACCTGACGATGACCCTGATGCCCGGCAACTGGAACATCAATGCCAGCATTCAGGCATTATCGACTCAGGCTACGACCAACCTGATCACGAGCGGCACGGTTACCACTTTGAACAACAAGTCGGCTCCGATTCAGGTTGTCAAGAAGCAAAACTACATTTCCGAAATCACCAAAACCAACAGCGGCGGAGACTCCAACTACTATGACCTGTCGACGGAAACAGAAGAAATCGAAACCGGTTTTACTATGAACGTTTTGCCGCGGATTCTGGAACACGGACGACTGCTTTTGAAGTTTGACCTTACCCTGTCCGACCTGCTGGCTTTGGAAAAAGTCGACCTGATCAGCGGTTCCAACACCGGTGAAGAGCAGAGCGAGGGCGGTGAATATATTCAAAACCCGATCATCGAATCACGCGGCTTTACGCAGGAAGTTGCTATGAAGTCGGGAGAATCCCTGGTTCTGACCGGTTACGAACGCGTTGAAAACAGCGCCGAAAAACGCGGCGTTGGTTCGGCTACCAACTCTTTGCTGGGCGGTTCCGCCACGGCAGAAAAAGTCAGAAGCATTCTGGTCATTATTTTAACCCCGGTCGTTCTCGAAAGCCCGCTCAACCCGGAAACCAGAGTACACGACTAGACTGAAAATTCTTAGATTAAGGAAACCAACGTGTTAGATGATGCCAAAATGTCAGATGACGATTACAAAACCGACCAGGAGCGGAGCTGGGGAACGCATTTTGTTTCCGGCGGGGTTGAGTTTGCAACCAGTTTGTTCTGGCAGTCTTTGCAGAACCAGGACGCACCTCTGGCCGAAATCGTAGAATCTTCGCAAGGGGTTTTGGAAGGCGCCGATCTTTACTGCATCAAAAAAGGAAAAACGCCGCAGTTCGGCATCTGCGTTTCCGCCGACGGTTACAAACCGGGCATGAACGCGGCGGCAATCGGCCTGGCAACGGCGTTGAGCGATCAACCCTCTTTCGTCGCCGTTTTCAAAGTTCCGAACGGCTGGTGGTACGTCTGCGTACGCGACGACGTTATCCTGGCGAACGGCGATATGCTTTACCTTTCCGAAGAAGACGCCAAAAAGCAGTTTATGAGCATGCTGATGGTGCCGGACTGGAAACTGAAGATTGCACCGCCGGAATGGAACATCGAAGACACTCTGTACCCCGAGCTTGAAGACCTGCTGGCGCGGGGCAGCAAAGTAAAGCTGCAAAAGATCAACACCAAAGGCAAGATGTTTTACGTCATTGCCGGCACCGGTGCCTTTGTTGTTCTTTATGTTGCGTACCAGCTCTTCATGAGCCTTTTCGATACCACGCCGACGGTTCCGGTGATTGTTCCGGTGCAGCCCAAGGTAGTTCAGACGGAAGAAATTCCGCCGGAGCCGAAACCGTGGGAAAACCTGCCCGATCCGATAGCCATCCTCAACAGCTGCAACAACAAGATCATGGATCTGCTGCAGATCATGCCTCCCGGCTGGAAGATCGGCGAAATAACCTGTACAAGCGGTGGCGCCAGCACCAGCTGGTCCAGAATGTTCGGCCGTATATCAATTGCCGACAAAGCGCTTAACGCTTCCGGTCTTCAGTTTTCCGCCCGTTCCATTTCCGATACGGGAACCAGCGTTATGGCGGCTTTGAGTCTGGACGAGATAAAAACGGAACTTTCGGAACCTACGAAATCGATGCTTGATCTGAAAATCAATCTGAACGAATTTTTCCAGTCGATCGATCAGGAAGTTTCGCTGTCGGACGAGGTTTACACATCTCCTCAGCAGAACGTCTACCGTTCCGTCAAGTTTCAATTCAGTTCAAACTATAATCCAAAAGTCTGGAGCACTTTGTTAACAAAATTTTCAGGACTTAAGATTAATATGATAAAATACAACCCCGATACCGGTGTTTGGGAATATGAAGGAGCTATCTATGCATTATAGTTTTAGAAATACGTTATGCGGTCTGGCTGTTGTAATTGCCGCAGGACTGCTGGCCGATCAGGCTGCCGCGCAAACCGTCACTTTACTGGAAGACGACGATACCATTTCTTTGTCGACGGCAGACGAAGGGGCATCCGCACCGGAAGAGATTTCCCTGTTCGACGAACAGATGGGCGACGTATCGTTGCCCGGTGGAGACGGTCTCCTTTCTCCGTCCCAACCGACCGACAGCGTTGCCACTGACGTCATTCCGATGGAAGGAAGCACGGACGACAATTCCTCCGAACAAATTTCCATTGCCGTTAAAAACGAAACGGCGCCTGCCCGAAACGCGCCGGCGGGCAATGACGGCCTCAACATGATGATTGAAGGCGATGCGCCGGCAGTAAAAACCGTTTCAGACACGCCGCCGGCAACGGTTCCGATGGTAACCGGAAAGCTCCTCGGAGCGGAAGCTACCGGCGGCTTTGACGAAAACATTTCACCGTCGATCAGCAACGACCTGTTTACCAAAATGTCCGATTTGGAAAAACAGACCACCCTGCTTAATCTGGAACTGAAAAAGGAAAGGGTTCAGAACGAAATTGCCGCAGTCAAGGCGCAAAGACTGAAAGCCCAGCAGGAGGAAGAAGCCCGCAAAGAAGAAGAGGAAAGAAAACGGATTGAATGGGAAAACGAGCAGGAACGCCTGATGGTGGCCGAACAAACAAAACTGAAAGAAGCCGCCGCCGCGTTGGAAGCCTTGCGGCAGGAAAAAATTGTCAAAGCCTACAAGGCGACGATGCTGGGTTCAATCCAGAAATGGATCAAGACGAATGCGGAAGTTTATGCCCAAATGGCAAAGAAAGACGCCGAAATCAGACAAATTCTGGATGACAACACGAAAAAGATGAACATCCTGAAGCAAAAGGCCGACGATCTTAAGAGCAAAGCGGAAGCGGCACGGATCGCCCACGACAAGAAGGTGGCCAACCTCGAAAGCCAGATTTCGATCTTGAAAACCCGGCTGGAAGCGGAAATCGAATCTTCCAAGAAAAAAATTGCCGCGGCCAAAGCAGAAAGCAAGAGCGGACGCAAAAACCCGTTTGCCACCGCAAGCGGCATTGACCTGACGACGCCTCTGTCGCCGGAAAAAGTCAAACTCAGCAGCGAATATGCAATTATGGAAATCACCGGTCAGGGCGAAGAACTGGCGGCTAAACTGATCAACACGGAAGGCGATGTCTTCATGGCCAAAGTCGGCACCACTTTGAGAAACGGCTTTACCATCGACGAAATTACCCAGACTTATCTTAGTGCGGTCAAAGACAACGCCAAAGACGTGTTGTATTTTTCAGCCGGCGGCATTCTTGATCGAGAACCGGTTCCGTCCGACATTACCCTTAAGCAGTCTTATGATCCGAACAACCCGAACAGCAGCGGCAATAACGGCGGCAATTCGTCCCGCGGACGCCAGATTAACGCCACACAGGGAATTCCGAGCTTAGGCCAAGGTATGTTTATCAGATAAGCGAAGTAAATGGTAGAAGAAAGCGCAAACAACAAAGAGAACAACACTTCTTCGGCTGCTCAGAACGAGCAGCCGAAGAAGCAGAGTGCAAAAGACTTCATCGAAGGCCTTTTCGCCAATGACAATTATCTTTGTACGATGCCCAAAGCCAAGCTGCCCGACGGCTCTGCGCTTAATATCAACGACGAAACCAGACGGCGGCTGGCTCTTTTTGCCGACGGTACACTGCTTATTTCCAAAGACCACCGTTTTGACGGCCCGGTCTTAAGTTTTCTGAGTATTGCGGAAAAGAAGGGGATCAAAATGAAATCCCCGGTTTACATTTCGCAAAACGAGCTGGCGACCATCTATGCGATGGCCGAACGTAACCAAGTCTTTTCCGAAGACGACGAAGACCTGGCTCGACTGCAAATGCAGAGGGACTTCGTCAATATCATCAAACGCGCTTCGTCGATGAAAGTTTCCGACGTGCATGTCGTCGTTTCTGACAACTGTACGGAAATATTTTTCCGTGCCAACGGCGTTATGATCAAAGAAATGGAATACAGCAAGGAATGGGGCGACCAATTTGTGCGCGCCGCTTTTGCTTCCGCCGACATTTCCGATGCCAACTATGCTCAGAACGAATTTCAGGGCGCGCAAAAGTTGGGTTCTACCCCGCTGCGCGGTTCCAAAGGCAAGCTGATGCTGCCGCACAACGTTTTGGCCATTCGTCTGCAATTTAATCCGATTGCGTTTGGTTCGCAATATCTGGTTATGCGTATTCTTTACGCCGACGACAATCCGGACGGCAACGACGACCTGGCGGCTCTGGGTTGCGGCGAATACGAACAGGATCTGTTTTTCCGCCTGCGCGCGGCGCCGGTGGGACTGAACATCGTGGCCGGCCCGACCGGTTCGGGAAAATCGACGTTGCTGCAACGCAACATGATTAAACTGATCAAAGAGAAAAACGGCGAAATCAATCTGCTGACGGTAGAAGACCCGCCGGAATATCCGATCCCGGGCGCCCGGCAAATGCCGGTAACCAACGCCAACACGGAAGAAGAAAAGACGGTTCAGTTTACGCTGGCGCTGTCGGCGGCACTGCGTTCCGACCCAGACGTGCTGATGGTGGGCGAAATCCGTTCGCTGGCCACCGCCAGCCTGACGTTCAAAGGTGCGCTTTCCGGCCACTTGGTATGGGCCACCCTGCACGCCAACTCGGCGCCAGCCATTGTAACCCGTCTGCGCGACATGGGCGTGCAGTCTTATATGCTGAGCGACCCGGAACTGCTGAAAGGGCTGATTTCCCAACGTCTGTTCCGCAAACTGTGTCCCTATTGCCGGGTACCGGTCAAAGAAAGGCTGGACAATCCGGCAGTCAAACGTCTGCGAACGGCACTTGGCGATTTCGGCGTAGAAAACACCTATTTGAAAGGCCCCGGCTGCAAATTCTGCGAAGGCCGAGGCATCAAAGGACGTTTGGGCGTACAGGAAATGATTCTGCCGGACGGCACGTTTCTGGAATTGATGATCGCGGGAGAAACCCGCAAGGCCATCGACTACTGGACCGGCGATTTAAACGGAAGGACACTGAAAGACGCCGCTTTGGAACGGATGCTGAAGGGACTGATTGACCTTGACGAAGTGGAACGCTGGTGCGGCCTTTTGGACCAGCGCCCGGTATATTAACCTCAAGACCCGGAGTTATCGGAAGACAGGGAGATAATAAGAGATGGATGAAAAGAAAAGAGATTCGGCCTCAAACCTCAGTCAGGCACTAAAAAAAGTTAACGCCATAGAAATTTATTATGCCAAGATCATCTGCCTGACATCCGGGCAAACACGTTTAAAAATCTATCGGAAAATCGCGTCATTGATGAGCAACCGTTTTTCACTGATGAACGCGCTCGACATGCTGCATGCCACCATCACCAACGACGGCAAAAATCCGAGCGAACCGCTGGCGATTGCCATTGCCCAGTGGGGTTACGGACTGCAGAACGGTATGTCGTTTTCCGACGCGCTCAAAGGATGGGCGCCGGATCGTGAGCGGCTGATGCTTTCGGTGGGCGACGTTTCCGACCTGGAAGGCGCGCTTTACAACCTGATCCGCGTGACCGAAGGCACCACCAAGATGATCCGTCCGATTATCAGCGCCATTTCATACCCGGCGTTTCTGATGATGATGGTTGTTTTGATCATTTACGGTATCGGCGCCTTCATGGTGCCGCCGATGATTGAAGCCGCGCCAAACACGCGATGGCAGGGCACGGCCAAAACCCTGGTCGAGCTGTCCAGCTGGATTCAGGAATACTGGGTCGTCGCTTTTTCGATTTTGCCGGCCATTATGCTTTTGATTTACCTGACGATCGGCATTTGGACCGGCCCAACACGGACGATTGCCGACCACCTGCCGCCATGGTCACTGTATAAGACCTTTGTCGGCATTACCTGGCTTTTGGCCATGTCGGCGCTGGTCAAGGGCGGAACACCGGTATCGAACGCGATGCGCGCTTTGCGTAAAGATTCGACACGATATTTAAAGGAGCGGATAGACAAGGCTCTGGTGTTCGTCAACAACGGTGACAACTTAGGTCAGGCACTGTCCAAAACGAAACTGGATTTTCCGGACGCGGAAATTATCGGCGACCTGAAGATTTATTCGGAAATGGATAACTTTGAAGAAGCGTTGGAAAATCTGGCCAACAACTGGCTGGACGAATCCGCCTACGTTATTGAACAAAAGGCCAGCATTTTGAACATGGTCGCCCTGCTGATGGTTTCCGGCGTTATCGCTTGGGCGGTTATGGGCACGTTCGAAATGCAAGACCAAATCACCAGTTCGATGGGTATGTAACATGAACAGGCATCTGCAAACACGCCAACTGTATGTTTTGCTTGCGATAATGACGGCAGCGATCGTACTTATTGTCCGGCAATATGTTTCGCCAAACCAAAAAGTGGAAGAAGCGGCACTGCAGGTGGAAGAAATCGCCCGGCTGGTTCGCAAAAACTATGCCAGCCGGGTTGATTACTGGGGATTGAGCACCCAGTCGACAATTGATAACAATATGTTAACCAATTTGTCCTATGATGGCGGCAAATTGATTAATGCTCTCGGGAAACCGGTAAAAATCGGAAGCGGGGAAAACGGCGATACCGTGATGCCCGGAGAGCGCAGTTTTGATGTCGTTTACAGCGGATTGAACACGGGGGAATGCATTGCCCTTGCGGCCTACCGTTTTGAACGACCGGAAGAATTAGGCCTCTTACAGGTCACCATCGTCGGCAAAGACAACCGTCAGAGCTTCAGTTGGGGAGAAGAGACCTTCAAGCTGCCGGTTAGCCGGCCGGAAGCGAAGAAAATCTGTCGCAACGGATCCAAAGTCCTGTGGACAATGGAATAATTTTGTGGCGGATTTTATCGTATCAGGCTAAAAACGACTTGTATTATAGCTAAAAATTGGCTATTATAATTACTTGGAATATGATTTTTTTTGGGAGAAAAAAATGAAGACTTTATACAAGAGTGAACAGAGTGGACGTTCCATGGTTGAAATGCTCGGCGTTCTGGCCATTATCGGCGTTTTGTCGGTTGGCGGTATCGCCGGTTATTCGAAAGCTATGTCTAAGTTCAAATTATCAAAAGTTATGGATCAGGTTTCTATGACCGTTGCCAACGTTCGTACATTGTACTCCGGTCAGCCGAACTATTCAGGTCTGACCACTCAAGTCGCCATCCAGATGGGTGCGATCGGCGCTGAAATGTTGAACGGAAAAAAGACGACCTCGGCAACAGAAGCATTTAATGCTTTCAATGGCAAGGTATTTGTTGAAGCGAGTACTGACGGTCGCAGTTTCTGGGTTACTTTTACCGGTTTGGGCAAGGAAGCCTGTGTGGCTCTTGGTTCATCTGACTGGGGTTCAGGCTCTGGTTCCGGTTTGATCGGTGTAGGTGTTGATGCTAGCGGTAACGCTGCTGTAACAAAGTTACCGACTAATTCCGGCACAACCGCAAATGCATCATTACCGTTGTCTTTGGCTACAGCAGCAAAAGGCTGCAACGGTTCCGGTGATACGAACGTTGTTGTGTGGAACTACAACTAATCTACGGAATAAGATACTAAAAAGAGGAAAATTTAATATTTTCCTCTTTTTTTTTGTATCATGAAAACCACGCGCCAAGCGTGTGGTTATAAATAAAGAGCTTATAGTTTAGCGTATAAAAAACTCCTTTGCTATTGAAGTCGAGATGGTTTGACTTGCAGAAACTGCTGATTTATTTGAAACGGGATGAGAAAACAGTCTGACAGTAACATTATCACAATTGCGCGCATACCCAGACCACAACTTTTGTTGCTGCTTTAGCCAAAATTCTCCAGTATAATATATATTCTAAGCATCGGTATAGGCAAGCAAACGCAGACACTCCAATCTAATACTGAGGCCTGCAGAGTTTCGGAAGCAAGCATTTGAACTTCAAAACAATCGGCATCGTTTGCGGCAGCGGCTATTCCGCAGATGGGGGAATCTTGTCTGTCATTCTGTTTGCACTTATTTAATTTGATATCTGCTGATCCGGCTTGAATGAAAACTTTATTATTGCTATAACTGTCGCAGAAATTATCTTATAAGCAACGTTGGAATATATAATGAAATTTTGCAATTTCGCCTTCATTTCCGTCCTGTTTTTTGTCCTTGGCATTTTAGCGGGTATTTCTGTTGTAACCTTGCATTTTTGGGGCAGTACGCGGTTTGATTACCTGCTTTTTTATGCGGAGAACATTAACGCTGCCGGAAGCTATGTCAGATATTATTTCATTGTCGTTTGCGGCATATCAGCCTTGTTGTCTGCCGTAACGGTTCATTATCTGCCGCCAAAAATCAAAATGGTAATTGCCTTCGTCGCCGTTGCTTTGTTTGTTTACACATTCCAGCTTTTTCAATATGCCTTCGGCATAGTTTCCACAACAGATATTTATGACAAAGAGTATATTGCACCAAATGAAAAAAACTTTATCGGCAGCAACGGCAAACGAAACCTGATTATCCTTTATCTGGAATCTATGGAAGACGGTTACAGAAATGTTGAAGGGCAAAACCTGCTCCCGAGGCTGTCTGCATTGCGGGAGCAAAACAGCAGTTTTCCGGGCTTTAGGCAGCTTATGTACGCCGATGCAACAATTTCTGCCCTGACTGCCGGCATCTGCGGTCTGCCCAACAAAACTGAAACAAAGCTCAAAAACCTTTTTTCAATCATCAACAGCAATCTGCCGAACGCGACTTGCTTGTCGGATATTTTGAAAACCAAGGGTTACAACACTCATTTTATTAAAAGCGCCGACATTACCTTTGCCGACACGGATAAATTTGTCCGTCAGCACGGCTTTGACACAGTTGCGGGGGAAGAGGAGTTGCTAAGGAAATATCCCGCTATTGCTCGCGATGCAAAAGGCAACGACTGGGGGATCAAAGACAGCGTTTTATACGCCATTGCCAAAAAAGAAATTTTGCATCTGGCTGAGGCCAAAAAGCCCTTTATTTCGATAATTACAACGGTTGATACGCACGAACCGACAACCTTTCTTGACCCTGAATGCCGTCAAAAATTCGGTGATAAGCGCGATGTGATTCTTTGCGCCGATAAAATGGCAGCAGACTTCGTCGAATGGGTACAAAAGCAGAGTTTTTCCCATAATACAACCATTGCTATTATTGGCGACCATATTGTATACGGAAAAAACTCCGTTTATCCGAATCGTAAAAAACGACAAATATTTTTTACGATCATCAACCCCGAACAAGATTTGAAGCCGCAAAACCACCGCTGGACAACACTTGATATTGCGCCGACGCTGCTGGAAGCTATTGGTTTTAGCAACAACGGGCTGGCATTGGGGCGAAACTTATGGAAACCATCCCCCACTTTGGAAGAAAAATATGGGTTGGCTCTCGACTCTGAATTCAGCAAATCTTCCGATTTTTATAAGAGTTTGCAACAAACCGCAGAACCGGAACTTAACAAGGCTTCTCCCTACACTCTCGGAAAACAGGTAACTGATCCTGCCGAGATTGTCCGGTACGCCCTCACGCATTATAAGAAAGTCCAAACAATATGGACGGACGGCCTGCATCTTAAAGTCGACCTTTCAAAGGTTGAGAACATATGTCTGGACATTGAATTTATTCTCATGTTTGAAAAACATGACAAACCGGCTGTAATTGATGTATCAATTAATGGAAAAAACAGGGATAAATGGGTAATTTCCACCGACAAACAAGCACCTTTCCGCCAAAAACTCTGTTTTTCTCAAAGCATACTCGGCAAAGATAAAAATTTACTGATCAGATTTCAACGAAACGCCAAAACGGAAAAATCAGACTATTTGGCAATCGGTATTAAAAAGTTTAAATTATACAAGCCATAAAAGACTGATATTTTGTTACATTTTTGTGACATTTTTCAGGAATCAAAAAAAAAAAACATATAAAACAATTGGTTATATGTGTATTAAAGGTATATAAACCACTTGTATTTTAATTTTATTTAGAATAACATATTTCTTATATGAATTGTTCTTATGAAGGCTATACAGTATGCAACATTACCACAATAACCAGAGCGGACGCTCAATGGTCGAAATATTAGGTGTATTGGCTGTTATCGGCGTTTTATCAATCGGAGGTATAGCCGCATACTCCAAGGCAATGGAAAAAATAAATATCGACAAAACAATTGTCGACATCAGTACGACAACCAAAAAAATCAAAAATTTATATGCCGATCAGCAAAGCTATGAGGGGTTAAACAAACTGGCGTTGGAATCAAGTCTTGTTGAAGGGGTTCACAGAATTACCGGTATGAATAAGCGACTGTTGAATCGTTTCGACGGTGAAGTATTTGTCAGATCTATCTCCCAAAACAAAGGCTTCGTTTTTGTTTACAACGGTCTGTCCCAAAAAACCTGCATCACGCTTGCCTCTTTCGACTGGGGGGGCGCCGGCAGCGGACTGCGATATCTTGTTGTCAGCCCTACAGGGGTGGTACCTCCTCGCGGTTTTCCTTCCAATCTTGACTTTGGCGAGTTTAAGGTAGAAGACACTCCTTTGACGCCGGCAAATGCTGCAAAGTTCTGCGACTGTCACTCTTTTTACAAATGCGGCATTGCCTGGTTCTACGAATAAGCACAAAACACGAACATCCTTTTTAACAGGAGGAAGACACCCGTTTTCTTCCTGTTTTTATGTTTCAAAAGCCGCGTGAACAGACAGAAGCAGACATATTCCCGTTCTGCCGGACGAACAGGCGCTTGCCGGCACGGTTTGGGGACAGGCGTTTGGGGAATGGAATGGCTGACACCGCCTGCGTCAACCCGCGGAAGTTTATGTTTCAAACGCCGCGTGAACAGACAGAAACAGGCATATTCCCGCTCTGCCGGACGAACAGGCGCTTGCCGGCACGGTTTGGGGACAGGCGTTTGGGGAATGGAATGGCTGACACCGCCTGCGTCAACCCGCGGAAGTTTATGTTTCAAACGCCGCGTGAACAGACAGAAACAGGCATATTCCCGCTCTGCCGGACGAACAGGCGCTTGCCGGCACGGTTTGGGGACAGGCGTTTGGGGAATGGAATGGCTGACACCGCCTGCGTCAACCCGCGGAAGTTTATGTTTCAAACGCCGCGCCTGATGCATGGTTCAATGAACAGGCAACATTTTCTTCTTTCCCCACTTTTCCTTTCATCTTCCTCCTCTCTCATCAAAGAATCACTTGACCAGGCCTGAATTTTTTTTCTTTTCTTTTTTTCTCTGTTTTCCCCTCCCTCTCCCCTTTCCTTCTCTCCCTTTTTTCCCGCTTCCTTTACACTTTGTTCTTGGCGGATAAAAAAACATCTGCCGTTTTCCATCAGACCATCCTGAAGAAGAGTTTTCTGTGAATATCCATGCATACGGCAGCCTGTATAAGCAGCCCCGAATACCGTTTTGTCTTTGCACTGGAACATCGTCAAAAGTTTTTTACAATGTGAACCGTCCGAAGACGAAAACAATACTCCTAAAAGAGACAGCATGACAGAGCGGATCATGCCATATGCCCCTCATAATACCCGGCAAACAACGCCTTGAACGGCTTTAAAGGAAAAACGATGAGAAATTCGGATTTAAGTTAGTATCGTGAACAGCATGTCAATGCTGCCGGCAGGTATGCCCGGAAGGAGGCAAAAAAGATCCAACATCAGTTAAAAGGTGCAGCACAAAGTTAAATGACGATGAATTTTTCCCGTTTACGGGTAAACGACGATATGCCGGACTTTTGAACACCACACCCCCAAAAGGCCTGCGCTAAACCGCCCCGGAATTTGGTGCAGGCGTCCTTTTATAACCGGAAAGACAATTCCGGCCGACATTCATACGATAAGGCAAAAAGCGATAGACAATCAGTAATTTAAGATTTCCGCCAGAGAGAAGAAACGGAAGAAATCATGGTGTTTGGCATTTGGCAAAATTTTCATTTTGCTTCCGTAAAACTGCCGCTGGCTCTCAAGGTTAAAAATCCGGTCGTGATCGGAAATCAGCGCAGCATCAAAAATCGGGACTAAGACTGTTTTTTCCCGTTCATAGAGCTGTTGCAAACATTCCAGTTCACGGGTGCGGCTCTCAATCGTACGGCAATTTTCCTGACGATTGTAGAGGATAAATTCATCTTCGTCTTCCACCATATATTCGCGGCGAAAGAACAGATAATTTCCTGCCGTAATTCCGCGGAAAGTTTCCACCATTGCCGACGACAACCCTAGTTTTTCGTCAAACAGATATGGGTTACCGTTGACCGCTGTTTTCTTTTGCAGAGGCGGCAGACGCCGGCTTAGCGCTGCAGCAGCAAAGACACCGGCAGAATAGGCAACAAGATTGATCCTTTCTTAAGCGGAAAAGTCAAAATCCAGTTCCAGATCTTGATAATTCCAGAAAATCAAAACGTCATCGGTATCGCACAAATTGACGAACTGGTTTTTATCACACCCCCAGCCGGAAAAAAAGAGAATCAGCCCGGGAGAACGGTTGTCAATTTTGCAATATTTCATACACCAGATGCCGGAACAAAAAATTTCACGCGCGTCTTATGAAAAATCAATCGAAGTCAGCAGGGCGGTATAGGGCTTGTCCGACGGACTGCAGGCGAAAACGCCGGCAGAAAGCACATCGTCGGCAAACGGCAGGCGGAACAAGCGAACCGGAACAAAAACCACGCCGTTGACGGAATAGGACAATTCGCAGGTGCCGTCGTCGTTTTTCTTCAGCCGGAACCAGATTTCCGACGCGCCGGCGGAAAGCGGCGTCAGCGCCATGTCCGAACAGCCGCCGGCGGTAACGACGCTGCCGACGTTAAGCGAACTGCCGTTTTTCGACATGACGGAAATTTTAAACCAATGATTTTCGTCAACCCGCCCCATCAGTCCGCACTGGGCAAAATCGACGGGAATGCCGAAGCGCCAGCAAACGGTCATGACAAAGGCGCCCCGGCGACGGGCAAAAAAGAAATGACCGCTGTCCCGATGATAGCCGCGGACGGCATCCTGCCAGAAATCGGTCTGCGGCGCTGCCGTCACCCGCACGCCGCGCTCGCCGAAAGCGACGTCCGCCGCCTCGTTGTACCATTCAAAGTCGCGCAAAGCCTCCAGAAGCATTAAAAAGTCCTGACATTCTCATCCGGCATGCTTTGCAGAACTCTCTCCAGCTCCGGATTTTTGTTGCGCGGCGCGACGATCTTCAGGGTAATCAGCTGATCTCCCTGCCCGTTGCGGTTTTTGATGCCCTTGCCTTTCAGGCGCAGTTTGTCGCCGCTGCCGGCATAGGACGGGATTTTGACCGCCACCTGACCGTCGATGGTAGGTACGGTAATTTTGGCGCCCAAAACTGCTTCTTTGACGGTGATCGGCAGTTCCATGGTAATATTCTGTCCTTCCAGCCCGAAATAAGGGTGTTTGTCGACGTTTAAGGTTATCAGCACATCGCCGTTTTCTCCGTTATAATGCCCCGGACTGCCCAGACCTTTCAGGCGCAGGGTCTGTCCGTCAACGGTGCCGGAAGGGATTTTGACGTTGATGTTGCGGCCGCCGAGCGTGACCTGACGTTCGCCGCCGCGAACCGCGGTCAGAAAATCGATCCGCATGGTATAGGTAATGTCTTCGCCCTTGCGCGGCCGTTTGGCGCTGCCACCGAAGCCCTGATAACCACCCCGGCCGCCGCCGAAAGCCGAAAAAATGTCGTCGCCGAAAATGGAAGAGAAGTCGAAGTTGGCGTTTTGTCCGCCGGAAGACGAATAAAAACCACCCTGCCCGAACGGATTGCCGCCGCCGTACGCACCGCCGAAACCGGCGCCGAAACCGGTCGGCTTGCCGTCGCCGTCAATTTCGTTGTTGTCGTATTTTTTCCTTTTTTCGTCATCCCCCAAAATGTCGTAAGCAGCCGAAATTTCCTTAAATTTTTCGGCTGCCGACGGATTGTCCTTGTTGACGTCGGGATGATATTTGCGTGCCAGCTTATGATAGGCAGACTTGATTTCCGCCTTAGTTGCGCTTTTGGACACGCCTAAAATGCTGTATAAATCTTTTCCCATCTGATACTCTTGACCGATACGTTTGCAATCTTTATTTCTTTGTATCTATATAGGGTTTTACAAAGTCTATTGCAAGCGCAGGCAGTCAAAAGTGGCGCGGCGGGCATAATTTTTGTAAAGGATTACGCTGCGCAGCACCGCGGTACGGTTGCCGTGTTCCAGACAATAGCGGGAGGCGATCGGCGCCAGTTCATCAACGCGCACGTCCTTGTATTCGTAGGTAACGTAATTTTCCGAACGGGCTTTGATGACAACGTTGTCCAAGAAACGGTCATAAGCCGAATCGTAAACCAGCTTTTCCACCGGCTGATCGGGGTTCATGACTTCGATTTCCTCTTTTTCTTCCGCCGCGGGAGCCGGCCGTTCGGCCGCCTTTTTTTCTTCCGCCGCCGAAGCCGCGGGATCATTGACGGGGATTGCGGTTACCGTCGTTTCGGCGGCTGAGGCAGAGCTTTCCGCCCCGGCGTTGTTTTCGGCGTTCAGAGCTTCTTCATCGTAATAAAACTCGTGATACCGGCACCCGGCAAGCAGCAAAACCGCACCCAACATGGCATATGTAAACTTTTTCATTTTCTTCCCCATCTGGTTAAACCTTTTTTCGGACTTTAGCACCGCTTGGTTAAACAATGCTTAATCCAAAAGGTTATACAAATCTTTTCCCGCCTGCTCCAAAATCTGCAAAACTTTCCGGTTGGTGGTGTTTTTGCTGCGGTTGTTGCTCAGCTTGTCGAGCATTTTCTGCACTTTTTCGTTAAACCGGCGGTCTTCGCGCAGGCGTTCAATATTGCGGATATTTTCCTCGTCGTCAATCTTATAGTTGACCACCGCGCGCAGCACGGCAATATACTGAGCATCGCGGGTGGCGGCCATCTGGGCGTTTGCGGTACCGGCAAAGCCAATCATCATTGCGGTTATCAAAAAGGCAAATTTTTTCATTGAGGCCTCCGGATCGGTTAAAAAAAGATTGTGTTAATCAACATAGACAATATAATGGAAAACGAATCGTTTTACCATAAAAATATTAGAGTTATCAAACATGAAAAAAACTATCTGGGCGCTTATGGACGACCGGGCCGGCAGCGTCGGCCAGGCCAAAGGAATTTTTCCTGTCATTGAGGACGAATTTGAAATCATCGAAAAAAAGATCGTTTACAACCGGCTGGCGGCTCTGCCGAACATGCTTCGCGGCAAAACCCTGATCGGCGTCAACAGCAAGGAAAGTTCGCCGCTGAAAAACGCCCCCTTCCCCGACGCCGTGCTGTCGATCAGCCGGCGAACCGCGCCGATCGCCCTGTGGCTGAAAAAAGCCTCCAAAGGCAAAACCAAAATTATCCAGCTGATGTTCCCGGGCAAATTCGGCTTAAAAGACATTGACCTGGTGATCATCCCCGAACATGACCGCGGCAAAGCGGAAGGCGACAACCTGTTTTACATCACCGGCTGCGCCCACCGCGTTTCGGAAAAGGCGCTTGAAGAAGCCCGCGCCAAATGGGAACCCGAATTTGCCAAGCTGCCCAAACCGCTGACGGCGGTCCTGGTCGGCGGCGCGATCAAGAAAAAACCGTTTACCGCCGAAAACGCGGAAATGCTGGCCGACGCGATTTTGAACGTGCACAATCAGGTCAGCGGTTCGATTCTGATCACTTCGTCGCGGCGCACCGGCAAAGAGGCGGAAGACATCATCATGAAGAAAATCGGCCACATTCCCGCCTACACCTATTTGTGGGGCGAGAAAAAAGACAACCCGATCATGGGCTTTTACGCCTGCGCCGACCGCATCATCGTTACCGGAGACTCCGTATCCATGGCCTGCGAAGCCTGCGGTTCGGGCAAACCGGTACTGGTTTTCCGCGGCAAAAACTGGCTGACGCCGAAACATCTACGCTTTGTCAACTCGCTTTGCGAAGGAGGCTTTGCGGTCAACATCAACGAATATGACGTTGAACAAAACGGCGCCATGAAACGGCTGGATCCGGCGCTTGAAATCGGCGAAAAAATAAAAGCCCTGTTTTGACAAACACCGTTCCTAAAAAAACGGAACAACGGCAAAAAAATCCCCGGAACATCCGGGGATTTTTCATATGCGGCGAACCGCCTTTAATACAAACTTTCCTTTTTGGTAACCACCACCTTTTGATACATGCGGCCGAAAAAGGTGGTTTTGCGCCAGAAAAACTCTGCCGGATTGCGGGCATAGTTTTTAATTTCGTTGTTCCACAGCTTTTCGGCAAAAGGCTGATAAAGGCGGTTGAAAAACTTGACGACATAGCGCAGCGGATGCCAGACCAGCGAATTGTTGTAGTCGACAAACACCGCCTTGCCGCCCGGCTTCAGGCAGTCGAGCGCGTTATTGACGATCCGCGCGCGGGTGGCCGACGGCACTTCGTGCAGCAGCATATAGCAGATAACGACGTCATATTTGCGCTTGGGCGGCTCGGAAGCGTCGCCGTTGACAAAGCGCATAAACGGATAAAGATAACAGTATTTGTTGCGCTGATGACGCAGCTGCACCATGCTGACGTCCAGCAGGTCATAATGGCCGTAAATGCCGACTTTGGCCGCCGCCACCCCGATCTGGTCGCCGAAAGTCGCCCCCATTTGCAAAACGTCGGAAGAAACGGCAATTTCTCCGGCACAGGACCGCAGCATTTTTGAACTGAAGCCAAACGTCAGCACATTGAGCAGACGCTGGTTGTCCAACCAGCGGGTGAGGCGCGGGCTTTCATACAGCCAGCTGTAGAATTCCCGCTGATAGAGCGGAATCTTGGCCTTGTCCGCCGCCCGCCGGGCGGGGGGAATTTTACTCGCCTTTCTTCTCATTTTCTTCTCCATTCCACAAACCGCTTATCGCCTGCCAAACGCTCAAAGCCGCGGCAGCCGCCGTTTCCGCCCGCAGAATCAGCGGTCCGAGACTGACCGCGCGGGCAAAAGGACGCGACCGCAGTCCGTTTAGTTCCTCTTCGGCAAATCCGCCTTCCGGACCGACCAGTAGCGCCGCCGATCCCTGATATTCTCCGAACGCTTCCGCAGCGGGACGGCCGCGGCCGCTTTCGTCCATAAAGAACAGCCGCCGGGCGGGATCCCAGTCGGCAAGCAGCTTTTCCAAACGCACCGGCGCGCCGATCTCCGGCACTTCCACCCGCCGCGACTGTTCGGCCGCTTCCGTCGCCTGCGCCCGCAAACGCTCAATACGCACCCTGTCGGTAATCGTATGCCGGGTAATCACCGGAATAATTTTTCCGGCGCCAAGTTCGGTCGCCTTTTCTATGACGAAGTCGGTGCGGTCTTTCTTGACCGGAGCAAACAACAGCCAGATGTCGGCCGCCGGCGCAAACGGACGGGTGCGGGCAAGGACGGCCGCGGACGCCGTTTTTTTGCCGAGGCTGACGATTTCCGCGGAAAATTCGCCGTTTATGCCGTCGAACAGCAGCACCGTATCGCCGGGCGCAAGCCGCATCACGGCACCGAGATAACGGCTTTGTTCCTCATTAAACAAAACTTCTCCGCCGACGGCAAGCGGCGTATCGACATACAGGCGGATTGCGGTGTTTCTGGACAATTTGTTCACCCCAAACGAAAATAAATTCTGAATAACCTCCCGCGGAGGCTTGAGTTTATCATATGATCGGAATATACAATGACGTTAGTTAAGTTTTCGTTACAGGCAGAGACATGATTATCACTATTGACGGGCCTGCCGCCGCAGGCAAAGGAACCCTCGCCGCCGCTTTGGCGAAACGCTACCGGCTTGCTTATTTCGACACCGGCATGGTCTACCGCGCGGTGGGACTGGAAATGGTGCTGGAAGGGCTTGATGTCCAAGACGAGGAACAGGCGGCGCGGACGGCATCGAAACTGACGTTTGTCAAGATGATGGAACTTTCCGGCCACCGGGATTTTCGCAGCGACGTCGGCAGCCGTGCGGCCTCAATCGTTTCCGCTCATCCGAAAGTGCGCGGCGCGCTGCTTAAAATGCAGCAGGATTTTGCCTTGAACCCGACCTTTGCCGACGGCAGTCCGGCCGAGGGCGTGGTTTACGACGGCCGCGACACCGGCACCGTCGTATGTCCGCAGGCAGACGTCAAACTGTTTGTTACCGCCTGCCCGGAAGTGCGTGCCCGGCGCCGTTACGACGAATTCGTGCAAAAAGGAATCGAGACCGAATACGAAAAAGTCTTTGCCGACATGATTGCCCGCGACAAACGCGATTCCGAACGCGCGGCCTCTCCCCTGAAGCCGGCGGAAGACGCGGTGATTTTCGACACTTCGGAAATGAACGCGGCGGAAGTGGCGGCCAAAGTCACGGCTCTGATCGAGGAAAAAAGCCACAAAAATGACTTTGGGCGGTAAAAAAGCGTCTTTGGGCGGCAAATTTGACGCCGATAACTCAGATTGCGCTTGAAAAATAACAATTTACGTGTATAAATGAGCTGATTTGACGTGTAGGGTACGCTGCACTCAATTTTTTAACGACGTACAAGTCCGCCCGCTTTTGCAAAACGCGGGAATGGCATTTTGAATTGTTTTTACTTTATGAATACAGCAGAAGTTCAAATCCCCGAAACTGACGAAGTTTTTGCCGACCTGCTCAACGAACAGTTCGGTGATAACGGCTTGATCGGTTCGGTCGTAAAAGGAACCATCATTAAAATCAACCCCGATTTCGTTACCGTTGACGTCGGCCTGAAATCCGAAGGCCGCATCCCGGTTCGCGAATTCGGCCAGAATCCGGAACTCAAAGTCGGCGACACGGTCGAAGTTTATGTTGACCGTTACGAAGACCGCGAAGGCAACATCGTCCTTTCACGCGAAAAAGCCCGCCGCGAAGAAGTATGGCAGGATCTCGAGAAAGCCATGAGCGCCAATGAGAGAATCAACGGCGTTATCTTCGGCCGCGTCAAAGGCGGCTTCACCGTTGACTTAAACGGCGCCATCGCCTTCCTGCCGGGTTCTCAGATCGACATCCGTCCGATCCGCGACATCTCCCCGCTGATGGGCATTTCCCAACCCTTCCAGATTCTGAAAATGGACAAGGTCAGAGGCAACATCGTCGTTTCCCGCCGTGTCGTTCTCGAGGAAACCAGAGCAGAATCGAGAGCCGAACTGATCGATGCGATCAAAGAAGGCTCGGTTCTTGACGGCGTGGTCAAAAACATCACCGACTACGGTGCGTTCATTGATCTCGGCGGCGTTGACGGCCTGTTGCACGTTACCGACATTTCCTGGAAGCGCATCAACCACCCGGCCGAAGTTCTGTCTGTCGGCCAGACGGTTAAGGTTCAGGTTATCAAATTCAACGAAGACAACCAGCGCATCAGCCTCGGCATGAAACAGCTTGAGAGCGATCCGTGGCAGAACGTTGAAGAAAGATTCAAAGTCGGCGACGTTTACAAAGGCAAAGTTACCAACATTACCGATTACGGCGCGTTTGTCGAACTCGAAGACGGCATCGAAGGCCTGGTTCACGTTTCCGAAATGAGCTGGACCCGCAAGAACGTTCACCCCGGCAAGATCGTTTCGACCTCGCAGGAAGTTGAAGTCAAAGTTCTTGAAGTCGATCCGGAAAAGAGAAGAATCAGCCTCGGCATCAAACAGTGCACGCCGAACCCCTGGGCCGCTTATGTTGAAGAGCACCCGGTCGGATCCGTCATTGAAGGCAAGATCAAAAACATTACCGAATTCGGTTTGTTTGTCGGCCTGAACGACGAAATCGACGGCATGATCCACCTGTCTGACATCGCCTGGGACAAATCCGGCGAAGAAGCAGTCAAAGACTATGCCAAGGGTCAGGAAATCCAGGCCAAGATCATTGACGTCGACGTTGAAAAAGAACGCATCAGCCTCGGCATCAAACAACTGACCGAAGACGAGAACGCCACCGCTCTCGACGGCTTCAAGAAAGGCGACACGGTCAAGGCGACCATCACCGCCATCGACGACAAAGGCGTTGACGTCGAGGTTAACGGCGTTGCCGCCAACATCAAAAAAGCCGACATGTCGAGAGACAAAGCCGGTCAGGATCTGAGCCAGTACAACGTCGGCGACGAGTTGGAAGCCAAAGTCGTCAGCGTTGACAAGAAGAAAGGCAGACTCGGCCTGTCGGTCAAGGCTTTGGAAATCGAGGAAGAGAAAAAGGCGCTGGAAGAATACTCCAACACCGCTTCCACCGGTTCCGCTCTCGGCGACGCCCTCGGCGAAGCCCTGAAAAAGAAATAAACCCCAACCGGTTTGTTTGTAAGGAACCGCCCGTTATCGGGCGGTTCTTTTTTTTTAACGCCGGCAGACGCAGGCGGCGGGAACGACCGAAAAAAAACGACAGCCGCATTTTTTTGCTTGGAAAAAACCGGCAAACAGAGTATAATATAAGGACATCAGACAGGAGTAAGGCATGAAACTGAACGTATCCGAATACCGTTGGATTCTGCTGAACTGTAATATTATGGCAGGCCTGTACAAAGGAAAACAATATGCGGTGATCGAACCGAAATTTCCCAAATACCAGGCCAAACTCGACCGCCTGCTCGGCAGCATCACCTTTCCTTCCATCGAAGAATGGAACAGACTTTCCCGCGAACTCAAACCCAAACTGAAAGAAACCGGAAGGCTCCGGCACGAACAGGCCGTCCGCAAGCTGGCAGGCATGTCCAACAGCCGGCTCGCCGCCCTTAACAACAAGCAGAGAATCGAACTGCTCGACGGCCTGCTGCAAGACGTTATCGGCCGGGATCTCGAAACTTTTGAGCAAAACCGGCAAACCGTTTCCGCCTACGGCGATCAGCTCAAAATACTGCTGTTCGGGATCAGGCTGCCGGAAGAGTTTCTCCGGCAGGAACAGGCGCGCTGCGAACAGTTCTGTCACCGCCTGCAAAGCGTGCCGCGGCTGAAAGAAGACCTTGAAAACTGGTTTGAGCTGGAATTCCGGCTACAACGCGCATTGGCCGAAAACATCATAAAAGCCTTCAACGACACTTATCAGACCCAAATCGGACTGCGGTTTTTCGGAGAAAGCGAATGGTATCGGACACAGGCGGAAAAGAACGCCGCGCCGGCCGGCAAAACCGCGCCGGCCGCCTATGCCGAAGGCTGCACGGTTTTCATCAACAAAGAAAAAATTGCCGCCTGCAACAACCTTTTCGTTCCCGCACTGATTTTTCACGAAGCACTGCGTGTTGCCCGGCAGCAGGAAGACTGGTCGCATTTTCCGCTGATCGACAAACTGTTTGAAAACAAATTTGCTTATCTTGCCCTGGAGGGAAACGACCTTTACGGCATAAACCCCGTGGAACATCACGCCTACCGGATGGACGAGGCCGTCGCTGGCTTCCTGCTTGACAAAATGCAAATCAAATTTATCGAAAACGATTGTCCGCCGGCAGACGCCTTTCCCCGTTTCGCGGGCAAAAACATTTTTTCCCGCAGCGGAAAAACGGCAGATATTGACAAACAGTGAAAAAGGCTTTCAATAAAAGAAAAACGCACTATTTTGACAAGGAGCACTTTGTATGAAAAAAACAATTTTGGGAGTATTTACGGCGATGGCAATCATTAACAACGTTTCGGCTGCGGAACAAAAACTGCCCGACCCGAACCGGGAAGGCGGCATGCCGCTGATGCAGGCCCTAGACGAAAGACATTCGGTCAAACAGTTCAGCGACAAGGCAATTGACGACCAAACCTTAAGCGACCTTTTGTGGGCAGCCTACGGCGTCAACCGCAGCGGCGGCCTGCGCACCATCCCGACGGCCATGAACCAGAAAGATCTTGAAATATACGTCGCCAAAGCCGACGGAATCTGGCAGTATAACGCCATCAGCCACACGCTCAAACAAATCGGCGCCGACAACATTCTGCCGCTGTTTCAAACTCAGGACTACATGAAAAACGTGCCGCTGGTATTGATATATACCGGCAGCAAAGGCGAAGACTATCCGGCCATGCATGCGGGATCGGCCTATCAGAACGTCGGCCTTTACGCCGCGTCCAGAGGGCTCGGCGCCGTCGTCCGCGGCTATTTTGACAAAGAAGCGGTTGCCAAAGCGCTGAACCTGCCGAACTCGGAAGCGGTCATTATCAGCCAGGCGGTCGGCTGGGAGTAGGAATGCCGAATCGCCGCATGCCGTCGGGTTAATGCGGCGCGGCCGGCGGTGAACATTTTCCTCAACACCCAAAAATCCCTCCTTCCGGAGGGATTTTTACTTTCGCGTTTTTATTTTTATATCTTGCCGTCATGGCAGCCGCTTCGCTTTCGTTATACCATTTTAATACCGGCAGAGCCATCCGACGCGGTTTGCCGACCGGCATCTTTTCTTCTTTTCGGGAACGTATTTTTTATCCATAAAATTTTTCCCTGTTAAAACAAAACAGAAAAAATCCCCTGTCGGGGCTAAAGAAAACAAAGCCGGAAATTGACAGACAAATAAGCAAAGCACGACGCAAATATCTTTGAATGACAATAATAGCATGCAAATTCAACTTATTATACAAATTATGCCGTTTTTTTGAAATTTTTGTTGCAAAACTCAAGACAATGCTATAATCTGCCAACAGTTTTACGGACAGGTGGCCGAGTGGTCGAAGGCGCACGATTGGAAATCGTGTGTACCCCTAAAGGGTACCAAGGGTTCGAATCCCTTTCTGTCCGCCATTTTGATTAAGAAGACGCTGGTTTGCAGCGTCTTTTTTCGTATCAGGCGGAAATGCGGGCTTTGCCGGCGGTTGACTTCGCCGAAATGACT
>CABUBU010000002.1 GCA_902489795.1 uncultured Azospirillum sp. | reverse complement strand
CCGTCCCGCCGTAGCAAAACGATCGTTATTTTGATACAGGATAAAGGTATAGTTTTTATTTTAACAATGCAACAAAATTTCGATTTTTATCAAACAGTTAATTCCCTTTTTCGAAATTGTGGAAATGCTTAATTAAAACGATCCTTTTTTTTGATATACTTTTTGTCTTCTCGAAAAATATTGCAATCCTCTGATATTTTGATAATTTTCGGGCATTTCCCGTTCCTGTCGGCACCTTTCCGCATATAAAAAAACCGGCACACGCCGGTTTTTAGCCTTTCTTAAAAAAAACGTTTTTTATCTGTCAAAAAAAAGCCTGTTCCAGCACTTTCATCACGCCGCCTTCGTCATTGCCGGGCGCAATGGCCGCGGCAATCTTTTTCAGATCGGGATGAGCGTTGGCCATCGCATAGGAACAGGCGCTGTTTTCAAGCAACGAAACGTCGTTCAGATAATCGCCGAAGGTCATCGTTTCTTCCTTGGCAATGCCGAGTTTTTCCTGAATAAAGGAAAGCGCGTTGCCTTTGCTGACGTTCAAATCCATAATATCCACCCAGTCGGGACCGGAAAGAACCACGTTCGCCCGGGCGGAAAAATGCCGCAGGGCAGGATAAGTCAGCGTTTCCGAAGCATTTTCGGCAAACACCGCCACCTTGCAAATGCCGTCGTCAAACGCGGCAGGCTCCAGTTTTTCCACTACCGTCGCGCGGGCAAAAAAACGATTGACGTTCCGGGCAAAATTTTCGTCTTTCATATCTTCCGCCGCCACATAAGCGCTTTTGCCGCCGCTCAAAATGATACGCCCTGCCCTTTTGGCCGCAACTTCCGCCACAACCGCCTGCCAAAGTTCGGTTTCCATGTCGCGGGCCATAACGATCCGTCCCCGATAATAAACCACTCCTCCGTTTTCGGCAATGAAGTATATCCGTTCGCCGAGCGTTTTAAAATATTCCAGCATGTTAAAATACTGGCGACCGCTGGCGGCGACAAAACAAACCCCGCGTGCCAGCAATTGTTCCAAAAGCAGCAAAAAACCTTCAGGCAGACGCTTCTCAGAATCGAGCAGCGTGCCGTCAAGATCGGATGCCACCAGCCGGATTTTTTTATTTTCGGCAACCATTGTCTTTGCTTATCTTTCTTTTTTGATGGCCGCAACGTTGCGATAATAGGTCAGCGTGTTTTCCATATCCTCCAGGTTAACCGGCAGTTTCAGCCGCCAGTTCGGATATTTGTCACGATCGGTGCCGGGCAGGTTTTGCAGTTTTTCCACCTGGAAAATATCTTCCGGCTGCACCAGAAAGATTTTGGCATTGCTTTTGGCCATGAAACGGTGGACGGCTTCTTCCAGTCCCTCCGGATAGCCTTCGCCGTACAGATAGTCGCCGTGGCGGCGGTTGTCTTCCGGCCAGACCTGGTTTTCATCCATCGCTTTCAGCAGCTTCCAGCGGTCGGCCTCGCGCTTATGGTAGTTGTCATGCATTTCCCGATCGCTCTCAATGATGCCGAGTTTGCGCGAAAGCGCGATATCGTAGCCGAACCACCACATCTTAAGCGGCGGCATGTCGTGAGTGCCGACAGAAGTCACCACGTTTTCCGGATACTGGTAGGGTGATTTAAAATCTCCCCAGCCGGCGTCCCAGCGCTCGCTCCAGAGAACGCTCATCGACATGATGTTTTTGGCGGCTATCTTGTCCAGAAAACCTTCCGGCACGTTGCCGATACTTTCGCCGACGATCATGCAGCGGTTGAGGTGGCTCTCGATGGCGACGATGCCCAGCATATCTTCAAAATTATACATGATATACGTTCCCGGTTTGCCATCGGCCTCGGGTATAACAAACAGGCGCATCAGACTCATCACATGATCCAGACGCAGCGCCCCCGCCCCTTCCGCCGCAGCCCGGATAATCTTGATAAACGGCTGATAGGCGCGGGCTTTCAGTTCAAACGGATTAAACGCGCCCAAATTCCACTTTTGTCCGGTCGGAAAAAACGCGTCCGGCGGCGCTCCGGCACCGCTTTCGCGCAAATAGAGACCTTCGTCGCCCCACACTTCCGCGCTGTCTCGGCCGACGCCGACCGGCAGGTCGCGGTAAATGCCGATTTTCAGCCCCGCTTCACGAACGCAGTCCGTAACCTTTTGCAGCTGGCGATCGGCCTCAAACTGCAGAAACTTGAAAAAGCCCAGCCGGTCTGCCTGCTGTTTTTGATATTTTTTAACCGCAGCGGTGCCGGGTTTGCGATATTCCTTTTCCCAAGCGCGCCAGCCGCCCCAATGATCCTGCCATTTGTCCTCGTACAAAGCCTGAAAAGTCGCCAGATTGTCCAAATCCTCCCCCTTGCGGCGGCAGAATTTGTCAAACGCCTTCATCCGTTCCGGGTCTTCCTTCATCCGCCGGTAAAGCGTCTGTAAAACCTTCATCTTAAGCGGATAGACGCGACCGTAGTCGATCGTCTCCGCAGCATTCAGATCGGCAATTTCCGCCTCTGCCTGATAGCGGTCTTCCGGTCGGAATTCGGGCACGCTTTCGACGTCGATATAAATCGGGTTTAAAAACAGGCGGCTGACCGACAAATAGGGACTGGCCTCCTCGGGAAAACAATGTCCGAGTACGTTGACCGGATTCAACCCGATGATATCGGCTCCGCTTTTCCGGCATATGCCGACAAAATTGCACAGGTCGGTAAAGTCGCCGATCCCCCAATTGCGGCGGCTGCGGAGAGAATAAAGCTGCACGCAATAGCCCCACAGGCGCATTTTGTCCCAGCCTTCCGGCTGCCAGCATTTTTCCGGCGCCACCGCCAGCAGCGTCCGGTATGAGCTTTCGCCGACGCTCAGTTCGGCGTCATAATAACCGATCGCCAGATCGGAAGTAATCTCAATTTCCAACCGGCCGTACGTTTTTTTACCGACCGTTCGACTTTCCGGCAGAGTAACAACAACAAAGGAAACCCCCGACTTTTCGCCCGTCTGGCGGTTGATTAGAAAAAGACCAAAATCGCCTTCAATTTCGCTTTCGGGAACCACAACGTCAAAAACCCTGCGGTTTTGAGAAATAACGTAAACGGGTTCCAACGCCGTCTGCCAGCGGCGGTTGTCCAAAGCGCGAATAGAACGGACAATTTCTTCGTCGCTGCCGGCCTTATACCCTAAAATGCCGGCAAAAAAACGCACCGTTTCGTCGCTCACCTCATGGCAGGCGGCTTTCAACCCGCAATCGGTGTAAGCGGTGACAATGCCCAGGCGGTCGGCCAGTTCGCGCAACTTTTCATCCATGATGTTTTCCCCCTATTTTTTAATTTCAAACAACAAAACGCTCCAGGCCGGCACCGTAATCGTGCCTCCGGAAGCGATTTTTTTCCGGCTGACGAACTTCTCCGAAGTGTCCAGCAGCAAATTCCATTTCATCCCTCTGCCCAGCAGCGGCAGCTTCCATTCCGTTTCCGCTGCGCCGGCATTGTAAATACCTAGGACAAAGCGGCCGTTGCGGTAAACGCAGTACGACAAAGCCTTGCGGTTGCCGTCGTACCAGTCGGCGTCGGCAAATTCTTTTCCGTTCTCGTTGTACCAAACCATGTCTTTGATCCCGTCCGGTCCGTACTTGCCGGTAAAGAAACGTTTTTTCTCATAAATTTTCAATTTGCGGCGGAGAGCGATCAGCCGGCGGACAAATTCGGTAAATTCGGCATCGTCGCCGTCAACGGCCTCCCAACACAGCCATGTCAGCACATTGTCCTGGCAATAGGGATTGTTGTTGCCCATCTGGGTATGCAGAAACTCGTCGCCGGCAAACAGCATCGGCGTGCCTACCGACAAAAGCAGGGTCGCCATGATCGCCCTGGCGCGGCAGCGGCGGTTGGCAAGAACCGACGGATTGTCGGTTTCGCCTTCTTCGCCGGAGTTCCAGCTCCAGTTGGCATTGGTGCCGTCGCGGTTGTCCTCGCCGTTGGCCGCGTTGTGCTTGACATTGTAGCTGACCAGGTCGTTCAGACAGAAGCCGTCGTGCGCGGTTACAAAATTAAGACTGCTCCAAACGTCGCGGTTGTGGTAGTTAAAAATATCGCTCGAACCGGAAATGCGGCTGGCAAGTTCCGCCGTCTGATACTGGTCGCCTTTCCAAAAACGGCGGACCACATCGCGGAAGCGGTCGTTCCATTCGCCCCAGCCCGGCGGAAACGCGCCCAGCTGATAACCGCCGTCGCCCACGTCCCACGGTTCGGCAATCAATTTGACGTTTTTCAAAACCGGGTCTTGGCGAACGGCATACAAAAATCCGCTTTCGGTAGTAAAGCTGCCCTTCTTCCGGCAGAGTGTGGTCGCCAGGTCAAAGCGAAAGCCGTCGACATGCATTTCTTTTGTCCAGTAACGCAGGGAATCCGTAATCAACTGGAGCACATAAGGGTTTTCGGCATTGAACGAAGCGCCGCAGCCGGTGCTGTCGTAATAATAGCGCTTGTTTTCCGAATTGAGCATGTAATAAGAGGCGTTGTCAATTCCCCGGTAACAGAGCGTCGGCCCCATCTGGTTGCCTTCCGCGGTATGGTTGTAGACCACGTCCAAAATCACTTCCAGCCCGTTTTGATGATAGAGCTTCACCATTTTTTTGAACTCGTCCAAATCGTCACAGGCCAGATAAGACTGTTCCGGCGCAAAAAAGCTGCAGCTCTCGTAGCCCCAGTAATTGTCGCGGGGAAAGCCCTTTTTGTGCCGGTTGCCGAAAAAGGCGTGCACCGGCAGCAGCTCCACCGCGGTGATCCCCAGATTTTTCAGATAAGACACCACCGCCGGCGCGCAAAGGCCGAGAAAAGTGCCGCGGTGCCGATCGGGAACCTGCGGGTGCAGTTTGGTATAACCGCGAACATGCGTTTCGTATAAAACGCTTTCGTTAAAACCGTATGCCGGACGGACATCGTCTTCCCAGTCGAAACGATCCTCGACCACCACCGATTTGGGCACATAGGGCGCGCTGTCCAACTCGTTGAAGGAAAGGTCTTTGTCCGGACTGTCGGGATTATAACCGAAAATCGCCTTGTGCCAGATCAGTTTGCCGCTCAGCTTTTTGCCGTAGGGATCAAACAGCAGCTTGTTGGGATTGAAACGATGCCCCTCCTCCGGCTTATAGGGGCCGTAAACGCGATAGCCGTATATCTGCCCGGGCCTGAGTCCGCCGACATAAACGTGCCAGACGTTGTTGTCGTTGACGGTAACGGCGATCCGCGAAACCTCTTCGGTGCCGTTTTGGTTGAACAGGCACAATTCCACTTTGGTCGCATGGGCGGAAAAGAGCGCGAAATTGACACCCCTGCCGTCATAGTGAGAGCCCAGCGGATAAGGCGTTCCCGGTTGTATCTTAAAACTGCTCATCGTTTCTCCTCCCGGCTCTTACATATACTATCTGACCGGTTTGATGACAACGGTCGACAATGCCGGCAACGTGAGCTTTATCGAATAGGGCTTGCCGTTCCATTCCTGCCGCTCGGCATAACGGACGCCGTCGTTTTTGACGCCGCTGCCCCAGTAATTTTTGTCGTCGCTGTTGAATATCTCCTGATAACCGCAGTTTTCCGGCACCCCGACCCGGTAATCTTCGCGCACGACGGGAGTAAAGTTGCAGACGACGATCAGATAGTCGCCCGGCGTTTCTCCTTTACGAATATAAGAAATGACACTGTCAGCCGCGTTGGCATGATCCAGCCACTCGAAACCGCGGTAGTCGAAATCGATTTCATAAAGCGGCGCATTGCCCTTGTACATCAAGTTGAGGTCGCGGACGCAGTTCTGCATTCCCTTATACATCGGATAATCGAGCAGGTGCCAGCGCAGGCTTTCGTCATAGTTCCATTCCCAGTCCTGACCGAAATCGCAGCCCATGAACAGCAGCTTTTTGCCCGGATGGGTATACATAAAGCCGTAATAGGCGCGCAGGTTGGCAAACTTCTGCCATTCGTCGCCCGGCATTTTGCACAGCATCGACCCCTTGCCGTGAACCACTTCGTCGTGGGAAATCGGCAGAATGAAATTTTCGTTAAAGGCATACAGCAGGCCGAACGTCAGCATGCCGTGGTGATACTGGCGGTAAATCGGATCCTTGCTGATATATTTCAGGGTATCGTTCATCCAGCCCATGTTCCATTTGTAGCCAAAGCCAAGCCCGCCCATCGAAGTCGGACGGGAAACCATCGGCCAGGCCGTGGACTCTTCGGCGCAGGTGCAGGCTCCCTGATTGAGCCCGTAAACCAGTTCGTTCATCCGCCGCAGAAAGGCAATCGCCTCCAGATTTTCGTTGCCGCCGTAAATGTTCGGAATCCATTCGCCGGGATTGCGGGAATAGTCGAGATAAAGCATCGAAGCCACCGCATCCACCCGCAGCCCGTCGATATGATATTCCTTCAGCCAGTAAAGCGCATTGGTGCACAGATAGTTAAAAACTTCGGTGCGGCCGTAGTTGTAAATCTTGGTTCCCCAGTCTTTGTGCTCGCCCTTGCGCGGATCGGCGTGTTCGTACAAATGGGTGCCGTCAAACTCGCACAGGCCATGCCCGTCCTTCGGAAAATGGGCGGGAACCCAATCCATGATCACCGCGATCCCCGACTGATGGAACTTGTCGATCAGATAACGCAGGTCGTCCGGCGTGCCGAAGCGGCTGGTAGGCGCAAACATGCCGACCACCTGATACCCCCAGGAAGCGTCAAGCGGATGTTCGGCCAGCGGCAGAAACTCGACATGGGTAAAGCCCATGTTGGTCACATAGGGCACCAGCGTGTCCGCCATTTCGCGATAAGTCAGATACTCTTCACCGTTTTCGCCTTTGCGCCGCCAGGAACCGGCATGCACTTCGTAAATCGACATCGGCCCCGTAAGGCGGTTGTGGCGGTCGGGCTGCGACATCCATTCCTCGTCGTTCCAGCGGTAATGGTTCAGGTCATAGACGATCGACGCATTATGCGGACGTTTTTCGGCATAAAAGCCGACCGGGTCGGATTTGGTGAGAATATAGTCCTGCTGCGTTTTGATTTCGTATTTGTAAACTTCGCCCTCGCCCAGACCGGGGACGAAAATGTCCCACACGCCGCAGGTCGGATATTTGCGCATGACGCAGGTGCGGCCGTCCCAGTTGTTGAAATTGCCGACCACCGAAACGCGTTTGGCGTTCGGTGCCCAGACGGCGAAGCTGACGCCTTTGACGCCGTCCTGTTCGCAAACGTGAGCGCCCAGTTTCCTGTACATTTCCAGATGGCTGCCCTCGCCCAAGAGATAGACGTCGATGTCGCCGAGCGTCGGCCGGAACCGGTAAGTGTCTTCCGCCTCATAAAACTCGCCGCGGTCGTTTTCGATTTTGAACCGGTAGGAAAAATTGTCGCCGGCGCCGAGGTTGATCTGGAAAAAACCGCGTTCGTCAAGGAGGTTCATCATACCGCGCGAAACGCCGTCGCGGCCGATCACCTCAATTGATTTCGCATGCGGCTGAAAAGCGCGGATAAACACGTTTTTGCTGCCTTTGTCGCGGTGTATGCCAAGTACGGCAAAAACATTGCCGTGATCGCCGTCGATGACGGCTTCCATCTCTGCGTCGGATAATAAATTTTCCATATAATAACCTCTAAAATTTGAACTAAAAAAAGCGTGGCTCTTTAAATCTATCTATAGTTTCTTATCTATAGAATTGCAAGCAAATTACACCACAAAGACATTTTTATTTGGTTAAAAAATTTTATCGCCGGTTAATTATTGATTTTGTATAAGATTACATATTGACGGATAAAATTTTGTATGTATATTAGATGATGTTAACCGAACTTTTTTATTTGGAGTAAGTGATGGTAAATTATAATGAAAACGCTATCAGAGAAGCAGCCTACTACATCTGGCAGAACGCCGGATGCCCGCAGGGTCAGGACGAAAAATTCTGGATGATGGCGGTTGAACAGCTGAACGGCGGCAAATGCTGCTGCTCGAAGTCTTCTTCCGCAAAATCGACTTCCTGCAAATCTGCTTCCGCGAAAAAAGCAGCCCCGAAAAAAACCGCTAAAAAGTAAGTTTGATTCAGGACACTTTCGAGCTAAAAAACCTCTCGTCAAAGAGAGGTTTTTATTTTTGCCATTTTCCTTCTTTTTGGTTTCCTCAAAAAGGCTTTCATTCTGTTTTTTTTCAGGGTTTGCGGGCCATCACGATCCAGCCCCAGACTTCCGCTTCCCCTTCGTTGCGAAGCTTGACGCGGCTTAACTTTTCAATGATAAAACCGCGCTTTTTCAAACCTTCTTCGACATAGCTTTTACTGTGCAGAAAACGTCCCGACAAATGGAGAAAATAATCGTCTTTGTTATGAGAATTTTCACTGACGCTGAACAAAATCCGCCCTCCCGGCTTCAAAGCGTCAAACATCAAAACAAAGACGCTGCCGAGTTCGCCGAAATAGGTGAACACGTCGGCGGCGTTGATCAGGTCATAACCGTTTTCGTGCCGAGACAAAAACTGACTTAAGTCCTGATTGTACAGGCGGGTGTAAAGCTTTTTGCGGCGGGCGACTTCCAGCATTTTTTCCGACAGGTCCACGCCGTCCAGGCCGCGGAATTTCGCATATTTTTTCAAATAGGCTCCGCACAGACCGGTGCCGCAGCCGGCGTCCAGAATCTTCATTTTCTTGAGCCTGACGTTTTGCGCCAGCGCTTCCAATGCCTCCGCCATCAGGCTCGGCACCGCATAGTCCAAACTGCCGAGCACATTCTCGAAATCGTCGGCAAAAGCGTTAAAAATGTCGCGCACGTAAACGCTGTTGATCTGGCTGACGTGACCGGCGTTCAGCATGGCGCCGGTCATATGCCTGACGATCGGGTTGTCGGGATATTCGCGCTGCCAGCGACGGGCATGAAAAAGAACGTCGGTTGACGGACTCTCAACCGCAATTTCATACAACAGATAGCCGAAGTTGATCTGCTGGTCGTTGTCGCCTTTGGACAGCACCACCGCCCGCCAGCCCATTTCCAAGGCGCGGTCATATTCCTTTTTCTGCTGAAAGGCCTGAGAAAGCAAGTTGCAAAGCCAGCAATCTTCGGGATTTTTTTCATACAATTCCGACAAAATCAAAACCGCTTCGTCGGAACGGCCGAGTTCAATACAGATGTTGGCCAGCAGATTTTGCGCTTCAAGGGAATTCGGATACGATTGTACGGCACGTTTGGCATAAAAATAGGCGGTGTTGAAATCGCGGCGTTCAAAATAAATGGACGCGGCATTCAGCACCGCGGTATAGAAATCGCGTTTTGTTTCCATCGCCTGTTGATAAAATTTCAACGCCCCGTCAAAATCTTTTTTGTGATAGCGCAGATTGCCCATCACCGAAAGCGCGGACGCGTTCTGCGGATTGATTTTCAATGCCCGCACGGCGGCGTTTTGGGCTTCCGCGTAATTCTGCAGTTCATAAAAAATAATCGCCAGGTTGGCGGCGGCAATGTCCGACTTCCTATTTATTTTCAATGCCTTGCGGTAATAGACGACTGCTTCCTCCTTCTGCCCCAGTCCGTCATAGCAATTGGCGATGTACACGAGAATATCCTCGCGTTTCGAGTCTTCGGCCAGAACGTTCAAAAAAGAACGAAGCGCCGCCGCAAAATTCCCGCTTTGATAACAGGCAACCGCTTTTTCTTCCGCTTTTTGCAAAACCTGCCCTCCGCTGATATTGTCCAGATGATTTAAAATAACAAAGTTTAGTAAAAAAAATGTTGACGTTTGCAAAATAATCGGTTATTTGTTGGTTGTTTTATGGGGGTATGGCGGAACTGGTAGACGCGCTAGACTCAAAATCTTGTGGCCTCAGGCCGTGTCAGTTCGAGTCTGACTACCCCTACCAAATTGAAAAGCCTTGATTTATTTCAAGGCTTTTTCTTTTTGCCGCTCTCTTCATTCTGACTTTTTTATGCAAATTACCTGCAAATAACTTCAAATAGTTAGCAAACCGAGTCAGAATGAAAATCACAGAACAGGACAAGAACAATCAGCGAGTCGGATTGTGCTTTTTGTCTATGACTTAGCTGAATTGCACACCTCCAGTTCCTGCCGGAGTTTATCAATCCGGCCGATCCATTCCCAGGTATTCGGAAATTCCGAATAGCTGGCTTTTTCCAATTCTGCCGCCACCTTTTCGCCCGCAACCGGATAAACCGGGCAACCCGGACTATAGCCGACCGGCGCGCATGAGCTTAAGCAGATCATCACGGCCGGCCTTCCCGCGGAAAACCGCCCATCATCGTAAACGTCCACCAGTCAGCGCAAAATGCATCGACTGCTATAAACCACGTTCGTCCGCCCAAGAGTTTCTTCAGTCTTTTTTGGGGAAGAATATCCCTGTTATCTGTTTATACAGATGTTCGAAACATGAATAAACTTCCCGAATAGAGAGTTTTTGCACCAGACGAACGACGGCACGTTCACATCCGGTCATAGTTTTTGCTGAATTTCCGTTTCCGGCGATTGATCCAAATCCGGATGCGCGCCGCAAACGTCAAACGGTAGGCGGACAACATACGATTAAAAACACCGGTATTGCCGATCCAAAACTGCTTCGGATCGCTGTTGGTGCCAAATTCCATGTCAACCACATCAACTTCCGGCGATCGGGAAACATAATCAAACCCTTTTTTACCGTCAATCAGGTGCACGTACAAAAATTTCACCCTTTTGTCGGGAAACAGCGCCTGCAGACGTTCATATATTTTTTTCAGACAAATCTCATCAGCTCTTTGTCGGTTACAATGCACAAACAATATGCCGCGGGCTTTTGCCGCTTTATCAAACAACCTTTTGATGCGGCGGTCGTATTTTTGCTTTACGTCGGCAAATTCTGCCGCCGGATCCGAACGAACAAAGTCGTGAACGAAAACGATCCCGCTCGGCATGCGGAAGCGATAATGACTCTCTCCTTCCTCTTTTTTCTCCGGAACCAGCTGCGTCAACTCCAGAAAGCCCCGAAAACGACTTTCCAGAAAACCGGAAAACAACTCCGGCGTCACTCCGTACAGCCAGTCGAACGGCAAGGTTTCATCTTGCAGGTGTGCCTGCCGCAAATGATAGGTAGTCACACAGAAACATCCCGAAGGCACCACAAAATCGAATTTTTCCATATCCGTATCCACTGACTGCCGTTTCCGTTTAAAGCCGGCAGCTCAAAAATTATTTGTATTCTTTGTACAGCATTCTCATTTTTTCGCGGACACGCCGACTGGGCACAACCCGGCTCAGAGCATCCAGCAGTTTAAATGCGAATTTCTTCAGAACGTCTCTGACGCTTTTGCGCACTTTATATAATTTCAAAACCGCTTCCACATTCTTTTTGAAATAAACGAAGCCGGGAAAATTCTCGTCAATTTCGGCAGTTTCGTCACGATAACAATCGTAATAGTCGATGCCTCCGCTGATTTCCCTTTTTTCAAAACCGGTCTTGCCCTCTTGTGTTTCCGCCAGGTTGATAAACAACAGGCGGTGTTTCTTTTCCGGATACATTTTCCGCAACCGTTCCAAAGCGGCTTGCAGTTCTTCGTCTGTCGGCAGACGATCCATCATATCCGGCGTATGAACATGCAAATACAAAATGTCTTTAGAATCCCGAATCGTCTGATAAATCCGTTTGATCCGGCGTTCGTACTTTTCGCGCAGCTGCACATATTCCTCGTCAAAATGCGCCACCTCTTTAAAATCGTGCAGAAAAAGCAGATTGTTGCGCGTATTGACATACCCTACGTTTTTCCTGGTATCCTTTTCATATTTTACCAAATCTTCTTTTTCAAAAAAGCCTTCAAATCCGGTTTCCAGAAAACGGACAGCCTGATCGAACGAAAGCGGTCCGACCCAGTCAAAAGGCAGCGAACGACTTCTTTTTTTTACGCCTTTCAAAGCCTGCGCCGAGGCACAGTAACATCCCATCGGAATAATAATGTCAAATTTCATTTCAGCTCCTTGAAGAATCGAGCCGCGTTAGCATAACGCAATTTAACGATCCTTTTTTTAATCATAACAAATCATACAAAATTTGTTTCCAAATTAGCGATTTTTATTTTAGATGTCAACATATTGGCGTTTTTTTCGCAATGATATGAACATGCGGCAAAAAAAGGATCATTATTTTGCTGCACACAAATCGGCCGAGGCCGGCATAACATCTTATATATGCTTAAATTTTACAAAGCAGTATACAAAACGTCAGTTAAGTGCTTTGACGATTTCGCTCAAATGCACCAGACGCAAGTTGCGGCTTTTTAATGTCGGAAGCCAGACTTTGAGCGCATTGTAAGTTTGTTCTTTGGGATGTCCGATAGCCACCGCATACCCGTTTTTGCGGGCAATAGCTTCAGTCTGACGAAGCTGGCGCATGACATAGTCGAACTTGTCTTCATTGTCGAGAAAAACATTTCGCGACACATAGCGGACACGGTTGTCCTTTGCCGCCTTTTCGCCGGCAGAATGCGGAGTAGTTTTGGAATCGAGGAAAAAAAGCCCGCGCTTTTCGAGTTCTTTCATCACCACGTCCATCCGCACCGGATCTTCGGTAAAGCGGCTGCCCATATGGTTGTTGACGCCGGCAATGCCGGGGAACTTGTCAAGCATTCCGTTCAAACCTTCGGCCACCTGTTTTTCGTTCATCTTTACCGTTAAAACATCGGGCGAAACGTTCATGCTGGCCTTGGGTTCCATCGGCAGATGGGCGATAATTTCATGCCCCGCCCGTTCGGCCGCCGCAATCTGCGGCCGCAAGTTTGAAACATAAGTAAGAAAAGAAGATGTCAGCGGATAGTCCAAAGAACTGATGTTGGCCGTTCGCCGATGGCTGACCCCCATGTCGTCAATCACGATCGCAATTACCGGTTTCCGGCCGAAATAAGGCGGTTTACGGCTGACTTCGATTTTGATGCCGCTGATTTTCGGGTGAACGTTTTTCGGCGCTTCGGTGTCGATTACGTCTTCCGGCAGCTTTTCTTCGTAAAAATCATAGACAACCTGAGACGGAAGCTCAATCTCGTTGATATAAGCCACCTTTTTTTCCCAGTCGTTTTCCGGCGGCTGCGGTGCGTCGGGTTCGTTCCTCACCACGGCATCTTCCAGCCGAAAAAGGTTATCGTCATCCAGTTCGTCCTGCTCCAGAGCCTTTTGCAGATAACCGTCGTCTTCCGTTTCAACAACCGGCGGCAGTTCTTCCGTTTCAGCAACCGGCAGCAGTTCTTCCGTTTCGGCAACCGGAAGCAATTCTTCCGCAACATTGCCATTTTCGGCCGCGGAAAGGACTGACAGCCCGATCAGAAAAACCGACAGCAGACCGCCGGCAGCAAACAACAACCGACGGTGCCAGCCTGTCCGCACCGTTTTCGTCCGTTTTTTTCCCCCGTCCGTCGTCTTCATTTTTTATTTGTTGCGCAAAGTGGGAAAAGCGATAACGTCACGGATTGTTTCCGCTCCGGTGAGAAGAATGGCCAGACGATCAATTCCCATTCCCATTCCGCCGGTGGGCGGCAGCGCGTTTTCCAGCGCATTGACAAAGTCTTCGTCCAACATCTGAGCCTCGTCGTCGCCGGCTTCACGTTCGGCGCACTGGGCGTCGAAGCGGGCGCGCTGTTCAAGTGGGTTGGAAAGTTCGGAATAGGCGCAGCCGAGTTCCATGCCGCAGGCATAGGCGTCAAAATGTTCGACCAGACGAGGATTGCTCCGGTGGGTTTTGGCCAGCGGCGAAACGTCGCGCGGCATGTCCATGACCAGTACCGGCTGAATCAGATTGGCTTCGACCTTCTCGTCAAACACCTGCTGCACGACTTTGCCCCAGTTGGAACACTCGGAAGCGTCAATTCCTACCGACTTTGCCATTTCGCGCGCTTCTTCGACGGTTTCGGCCGCCATCAGATCAATGCCGGCATATTCTTTTACCAAATCGACTATAGATTTACGCGGAAACGGCTTGGAGACGTCGATTTCCTGTCCGTTGAAAGTAAACGACGGCTTACCCAGCACCTGCTCACAGACATAGCGGATCAGATCGGGAATGAGCTCGGCCATGTCATTATAGTCGGCATAAGCCTGATAAGCCTCCAAAGCCGTAAACTCGGGATTGTGTTTTTTGTCGACGCCTTCGTTGCGGAAGTTGCGGCCGATTTCAAACACGCGATCCAACCCACCGACAACCAGACGTTTGAGATACAATTCCGGCGCAATGCGCAGGTAAAGGTCCATATCGAGCGCATTGTGGTGGGTAACAAACGGTTTGGCGTTGGCGCCGCCCATGATCGGGTGCAACATCGGCGTTTCCACCTCGAGGAAACCGTGTTCCTCAAAATAGCGGCGGATAGCCGAAGTGATCCGGCAGCGTTTTTTGAAAATTTCGCGGCTGTCATCGTTCATGATGAAATCGACATAACGCTGGCGGTATCTGGCCTCAATGTCGGTCAGGCCGTGGAACTTTTCCGGCAGCGGCTGCAGGGCTTTGCCGATAATATCAAACTTTTCGGCAGCAATCGAAAGCTCTCCGCGGGGGGTGCGGCGGACAAAGCCGGAAACGCCGACCAGATCGCCGACGTCCAGGCATTTCAAAAGCTCCAGCCCGGCCTCGTCAAGATGGCTTTTGTGGCAGAAAACCTGAATCTTTCCGCTTTTGTCTTTCAAATCGATGAACATGCCGCTGTTGCGCACCGCCATCGCGCGGCCGGCAACCGTCACCCGGTCTTCGGTATTTTCTCCGGCCGGCAGATCTTTGTATTTTTCCTGCAAATCGGCGGCAAAAGCATTCGGTTTGAAACAATACGGATAGGGATTGTAGCCTTTTTCCGTCAGGGCATTGAGTTTTGCCAGGCGGGATTCTCTGTGGATGTTGGTTTCTGTTGCCATTGGTAAATTCCTGTTCTTTTCAAGTTCTCGTTTGTTTTTCCGTCACTATAAACAAAAGCCGAAAACTTTTCAACCTAATAATTGCTTGACGGCGACAAAGAACTAAAGTAGAACAGATAACCAAACCATAAATGCGAAGGAAAGAAGAAGATGCTGACCCCGAAACAATACAAGCTGCTGATGTTTATCGACAATTCGATCAAGGAAAACGGCTGCTGCCCTTCTTTTGAAGAGATGAAACAGGCGGTGGGCATCAAATCGAAATCAGGCATCCACGCCCTGATCGAAGAGCTGATCGAACGCGACTTCGTCAAAAAGCTGCCGCACAAGGCTCGTGCGCTTGAAGTTCTGCGCATTCCCCGCTTCAAACCGCGGGAAATCATCGAGGAAGAAAAGAAAATCAAGCAGGCGCTGCAGGGGGCGGCAATCCAAATTCCCCTTTACGGCAAAATCGCCGCCGGCACGCCGATCGCCGCCATCGCCGACGAAAACGAAAGCATCACCGTTCCTCTCAACATGGTCAGCCGGGGCAAATTCTACGCCCTGACGATTGAAGGAGAATCCATGATCGAAGCCGGCATCTTAGACGGCGACACCGCCATCATCCGCAAAGCCGAAAACGCCGAAAACGGACAAATTGTCGTCGCCCTCATCGATGATGCCGAGGCAACGCTCAAAGTCTGGCAAAAGAAAAAAGACGAAATCTGGCTGAAACCCTGCAATCCCGCGTACGAAACCCGCAAACTGCATCCTTCGCGGGTGAAAGTGCAGGGGATTTTAAGCGGCATCGTACGCAAATATCACTGACTTTCGGCGGAGGCACGGCCTCTTTTTTGTCAAAAACAGCTTGCTTTTTTGCATAATCATGATATGATGAGCCTATATCAGAGCCTTTTGCAGGGAGGATTTTATGGTTACCAAAGCCACCAACAACATTGAAGACAAACCTTTTATCCCGCTTGACTTTCAGACATTTGCCGACAAGCGGCCGCACACTGCAGAAGAAGTCAGGAACGTGTTGCAGAGCCGCATTCCCCAAGTTACCGAAGTCCCGGAAGAAATCGGCAACGACCGCGAAGCACGGGAGACTTTCCTGCGCAAGCGCAAAGAGGAAATGGCTTATAAAAATGCTTTAAACGATCTGGAATTGTTTGACAAAAATCCGGAACTTTACACCACCCTTTTTTCCCTGAAAGAAACGGCCAACGGAGAAGTTCATACCGAAAACAGGGAAAAGGAAAACGAACGCGATACTGACAAAGCCCATGCAAAAATCTGCGAAGACCAGAACGGCAACCTGTTTCTGGCCGTCGAAATCATGAAACCGTCCGACGTATCCTTCCAAATTCATGACGGCAAACTGTCTTTTGATCCGAACAGAATGAGCACCGACCAGCTAAGGGAAATACTCGCCTGGCTCGACCGCCGCGGACTTGCTTCCTTCGTCGACATGGACAGGTTGAAGCTTGAAAACGCGGACGCCAAGACGGAAGAACTGTTTGCCGCGGTCAAAAAGGAAGCTGAGGAAGAAACCAAACGCGGCAGCGACGAGTTCGTATCTTCCGGCGCAGCAGATGCGCTTACCGTCAACCAGTCCGCAAACGACAACGACTCTCCGTACGAAGAAGACCGGGAAAACGGTGAAGCACAGAGAAGAAACGATGCGTCTGAGGGCAACGGCGAAGGTCTGCCTTTCGGCGAGATGCCGATTGAGAAAACGGATCGCAACAAAGCGCCGGCAAACGCTTATGACAACGCCGTCGAATCGCTCACCAAGTGGATGAACAAAAACAAACGCCGCAACCTCAGCTACTTTATCACTCACAAAAACGGTTACACAGTCTTCACCACGTTTGACAAGGAAAATCCCGAAAACATGGAACAAGACGGCATCATCGACAAGAAAACCAAAGACATCAAGGTTCGCAGCGAATGCAAGCTTTACGTTAAAATGGACAAAGACGGGCGATTGGAAATTTCGTTCTCTACTCCGAACGGAAAACCGTTGAGCGACACCTATGCCGACAGAATCATGGACGCCTACAAAGATGCCGGCATCACCCGGGTCAAATTCGGCACCATGACCGATGCCAACGAAGGTGCCATCCGCGCCGCCTGCGGCCGGGCGCTGATCGTTCCGGTCGGATTGAAGCTGTCACAAACCAAATTTGACAAGATGATTGATGCCGCAGAAGGCAAGAGCGGAAAAAACAACCCCAAGGTGATCAAATACCGACGAGATCTGGCTCTGCAGTTTGCCCACCAGCTGAAGCAAAAAGGAATCGACTGGCAAGACCCCGCCAACAAAAACAACGTTGACTGCCGCTGTATTCGCGGCGCAATCGGCGCTTACAACTTTTCCCCGTTCCGCGACTGGTGGGAAGACTTTGGCCTGCGTGATAAATATGAAGAGTTTATCAAAAACAGCGGTTCGGGCAACCGAAACGGTGCCGCAGATGCTATCGGAGCAACCAAGGCCGTAGCCAAACTATATGCTGCATACAGTGACGGTATTGGTTCCGACAACCCTGAAGGAACGTTGGATTATCTGGTTTCCGACAAATGCCAATCCCTGACGCCCGAGGAAAAAGAAAAATTCAAAGAAGTAATCCGCGGTTCAGAAAAGATGCAGGTTCGCGACATGCCGCCGGAAGCTGCCAAAAAGCTGTTCGCCATTATGCAGCAGACTCAGGCAGCCCGCGCAACCAGAAAAATCAACGAAGAATATGAAAAACTGGTTAAAGACGAATTTTACAAAGGCAATGCGACACGCGACGCTGTTATGCCCTATCTTACTGAAGCATCAACAGAAATCGAAAACGTCAAAAATGACCTGGCCGATATCGGGCTGCCGCCGATTCTGGTCATCAAAATCGGAATGCCGAAGCACGATTTCAGCCCCATCCAGCGCCGTCTGAAAGCGGAAAAAGAACAAGAGAAACAGAACAATCCTGACATCACGGGAAATGTTGGCAACAACGGTCAACTCCCGTCACGCAGCTACGGAAGACGGGGCGGAGAGTCCCGTTAACGGCATTTTTCGCCGGCCGAAAACCGTATCAAAAACACGGTAACCGGCCGGCGTTTTTTCTTTTTTGAAAGCTTATCGGATATGACTCAGACACTGATCGCCGGACTTTACATCATCAAAACCGACGAAGACGGAAAGCTCTTGATCTTTCTGCCGCAACCGGAAGGAAAAAAAGAGCGCCCGATTGTTCTGTACGACGGCGGAAAACATGCCCTGCTCGTCCGCAATCCCGGACAAAATGTGATCCTCGACCATATCAGTTCCGAAATACGGCAGACGCTGGCAAACACGAACAACGCGTTTATTGTCGAAGTCCGCGGACAGGAGATTGCCGACCATTATGAAGCCATTCTTCGCCACACGGAGAAAATCCCTGTCAACTGGAGCAAATACGGACTGTAACAAAGAGAAGGCAGACAATGGAAAAAGACGCAAAACAATCTTCCGTCAAAAGCAGGCTGGCCGTCTGCGGATCCCGCTTTCTGAGCGGCGTCGGAGCAGCGGCAGCAGCAACGGCCGTCATTTCTCCGCTTCTCGTGCCGCCGGAAATTGCCAAAGAAACGGCATCCGTCCTGCTCCTGACCGCGGCTACTTTTTCCGTCGCCGCACAAAATGTCGGCAACCGAAACAAAACAGAAAAACTACATCGTTTACAAAACAATTTTACAAAACTGGCTTTGTGCGGCTTTGCCTTTTTAACCGGAACTTCCGAAATTACCGAAGACATGCAGCGGATGGACGAAATCAACCGGGTGCGTCCTTACGTTGCCAAAACAGAAAAACCGATCGACAACGACAAACTGCGGCAGTATTGGCAAAAGGTCATCGCCGACAAAGTCATTTCGCTTGAAGATTTGGCCGACATTGCGGCCAAAACGTCGGCCAAGGATCTGCAAAAGGCCGTAAACAACAGGAACGCCTCGTTAACGGTATCCTCAAGCGACAAAAATGCAGTAGCCGTTCTGACATATAACGCCCTAAGCCGCGTTTAAATCGGAAGACACCGCACAAGGAAGAAACGCACCGTCGGCAACGGAACAAAGCGGCGAAATCGCGCTGCTGACTGCCGCCCGGACACATAACGCCCCAAGCCGCGTTTAAATCGGAAGACACCGCCCGAGGAAGAAACGCACCGTCGGCAACGGAACAAAGCGGCGAAATCACGCTACTGACCGCCGTTCTGACATATAACGCCCCAAGTCGCTTTAAATCGGAAGATGCCGCCCGAGGAAGAAGCGCACCGTCGGCAACGGAACAAAGCGGCGAAATCGCACTGCTGACCACCGCCCGAACACATAACGACACAAATCGCTTTAAACATTTCCTGTTCACCGGCTATTGAACGACCGGCGGCAGTCTGTTCTTGCTCTCCTTTTCATTTTGCAGTCCGCGAATAACGATCCCGCCGTTTTCGTCGCGATCCGGCAGCTGATAATTCGGATTATAGCGTTTGACCGCTTCAAAACGTCCGTTTTTAAGAAAAGCCTCCACAATCGGCTCACCGCTTTCCGCATACATCACGTAATATCCGTCGGGAATACCGTCGTGATAATTCATATGGATATATACCCGGCCGTTCGGGTAATAGCGGCGGGCAACGCCCTCGGGAACATCATTCCGGTAGTTGCGGCTGAGCGCGATCCGCCCGTTTTCGTCATATTGTACCCATTCTCCGTTTTTGGCGTTCTGCCGATAAGTTCCGGATACATGCGGACGACCGTTTTCAAACGACATAAACTTGCCGTCGCGGCGGCCTTTTTTCCAATTGACGACCTCTTTTATCCGTCCGTCTTGACAGGCAACCCCCAGCCCGTCAGGCCGGCCTTCGTCATAAGACAAAACCAGCGTTTGTTCTCCGTTTTTCAGCCTTGCCCGACCGCTGAAGGGTTGGTGCGCAACGCGGTCAACCAGTACGCCGCCGGAAAGGACAAGCTCTCCGCCGTCGCGCGCCGGCAGAAAGTGGTATATGTGGTAGCGGTTTACATACAGTAGCACCAAGACCAGCGTCAACGCCGCAGCGGCGGCGGCATAAACCTTTTTCCGCGAAAAAAACTTCATTATCCGCACCTTCATTCAAAAATAAAGCCCTGCGCCAGTGGGGCAGCAAGGCTTTGTTTTTTTGATTACAGCCCGACGATCCGCGCCAGCGCTTCCTCAACTTTGGCTTTATTCTCCAAAGCCTCCGCCCGACGGCGCTTTTCTTCCTCAACCACCGCGGCCGGGGCGCGCTCGACAAAATTCGGGTTCGACAGTTTGCGCTCGTAACCGGCAAGATTTTGCTCCAGCCCGGCCAGTTCCTTTTGCAAGCGCTCGCGCTCAGCGGCGAAATCGACCACCCCCTTAAGCGGGATCAAAAGCGAGGCTTCGCGGAAAACGCTTTGTACCATGTCGGGCGTAATTTCGTCCTCATAGCCGCAGATGTCTTCCAACCGCGCCAGAGAGCAAATGATCGGTTTGAAGCGCAGCAGATGCGTCAGCGAATCCGCATTGGCGTCTTTCAGCAGAACCGTCAGCTTGGCACCGGCCGGCAAATTCATTTCCGCCCGGAGCGAACGGATTGAACCGATCAGTTCAATCACCCAGTCGATGTCGCCGATGGCTGCGGTGTCAAAACTCTCGTTTTTCGGCCAGGAAGCATTAATCAGACGCTCATTGCGGGTGCCGGTATTGTTCCACAGCTCGCTGGTAATAAACGGCATAAACGGATGCAAAATAACCAAAATACGATTTAAAACCCATGCAAACGCCGCGCGGGTTTCCGCCTTTTCCTCTTCGTTGCTGCCGTACAAAATCGGTTTGATCATTTCGATATACCAGTCGCAGAACGCCCCCCAGACAAACTGGTAAACGGTATTGGCGGCGTCGGAAAAGCGAAAGCTGTCAAGATTTTCGGTCAGCTCGACGGTTGCTTCCTTAACCTTGGCAACAATCCAGCGGTTGACCGGGTGCTTAACACCGTTTTCGTCAAAATCCACAGGCAGCGCGCATTCGTTCATTTCGCCGAAACGAGCAGAGTTCCACAGTTTGGTGGCAAAGTTGCGGTAGCCCTGAATTCTGGCCTCGGAAACGTTGATGTCTCGCCCCTGGGTTTCCATTGCCGCCATGAAGAAGCGCAAAGCGTCGGCACCGTACTTTTCGATGATTTCCATCGGATCGACGGTATTACCTTTGGACTTGGACATTTTGCGTCCCTGTTCGTCGCGAACCAGACCGTGAATATAGGCTTTTTTGAACGGCACTTTTTTCATTATATACATGCTCATCATCATCATCCGGGCCACCCAGAAGAAAATGATGTCAAAACCGGTAACGAGAACCGAAGTCGGGTAAAAAGTATCCAGATATTCGCTTTTGTCCGGCCAGCCCAAAGTCGAAAAAGCCCACAGGCCGGAAGAAAACCAGGTATCGAGCACGTCGGTTTCGCGTGTCAGTTCAACCTGGGTTCCATAATGTCTGTCGGCCGCCGCCTGCGCTTCCTCTTCGTTTTCCTCGCAGAATATCTCGCCGTCTGGACCGTACCAGATCGGCATCTGGTGCCCCCACCACAATTGGCGAGAAATGCACCACGGCTGAATATTGCGCATCCATTCGAAATAAGTTTTCTCATAAGACTTCGGCACAAACTGCATTTCCCCGTCTTCAACCGCGCGAATCGCCTCTTTGGCCAGCGTCGGCGCGTCAACGAACCACTGGTCGGTCAGCATCGGTTCGATCACCACGTTGGAACGGTCGCCGTATGGGATAACCATCGGGTGATCTTCGATCTTTTCCATAAAGCCCAGTTCTTCCAGTTTGGCAATGGTCGCCTTGCGCGCACTTTGAGTATCCATGCCGGCAAACGGCGTATTTTCGTTTAAGGTTGCGTCCGGATTCAGGATATTGATCAGCGGCAGGTTATGACGTTTGCCGACTTCAAAGTCGTTGAAATCGTGCGCCGGGGTAATTTTAACCGCACCGGTTCCCTTTTCAGGGTCGGCATGGTCATCGGCCACGATCGGAATCGCCCGGTTGATGATCGGAATAATGCACTCTTTTCCGATCAGGTGTTTTAACTTTTCATTGTCTTTGGAAACGGCAACCGCGGTATCGCCGAACATGGTTTCCGGGCGGGTGGTGGCAATATGAACAAATTCGCCTTCTTCCCCTTTAATCGGGTATTTGTAATAGTACATTTTGCCGACGGTTTCTTTTTGCACAACTTCCAGATCGGAAACTGCGGTCATGAATTTCGAATCCCAGTTGACCAGTTTTTTTGCCTTGTAAATTAAACCGTCCTTATAGAGGCGGACAAAAATTTTGCGCACTGCCCGAGACAGACCTTCGTCCATGGTGAAGCGTGCCCGCGACCAGTCGCAGGAAGCGCCCAGGCGCCGCAATTGCCTGCAAATGGTGCCGCCGGACTTTTCCTTCCACTGCCAGACGGTTTCAATAAACTTTTCTCGGCCGAGATCGTGGCGGGTAACTCCTTCCGCAGCAAGATTGCGCTCAACCACCATCTGCGTGGCGATGCCGGCGTGATCCATACCGGGCTGCCACAAAACATTTTTGCCGAGCATACGGTTATAACGGATAAGGATATCCTGCAAAGTGTCGTCCAGCGCGTGTCCCATGTGCAAAACACCGGTAACATTCGGCGGCGGAATGACAACGGCAAAGGCTTCCTTGTTTTTGTTCATGTTCGGTTTGAAATCGCCGGCGGCTTCCCATTCGGCATAAATTTTTTCTTCAAAATTTTTCGGATCGTAAGTCTTGTCTAACATATTATTTTTCCAATTTTAACAGATTTCATCACTAAAAACGCAAACAGCCCGCAAAGTTTTCACAGCTTCGTGGGCAGCAAACAGGGAGGCCGGCGCCGACGGAAAATTCTCCGTCAGCGTCCGCCGGCCTTTACCATCACTCGTTTAACTTCTTCGGCAACCAATTTCGGCAGATAATGAGAAAGCCATTCTTCCAAAACCGGAACTACGGTTTCTCTCACCGTTTCCTGCAGCATCCGGTTATCAAGCTTCTCTGCAACCGCCTGCCGGGCAATTTCGCGCAAGAGGGCATCGGCATCGAAAGCCGGCTGTTCGGCACGGCGGCGGAAATCGTTTTGTTCAAACATCCGGGTAAAACTGCTGATGATTTCTTCGGAAACATCCGCGGACGACGTTTTCCCCCGGCAAGCGTGAACCGTCTTTTCCGGCTCATCATTTTCCGAGGCGGGAACCATCGACGGGGAAACAGCTTCTTCCGCCGGAGCTTTTTTTTCTTCGGCCGGAATCGCGGCAGCTTTTTCTTCCGACCGGCCGACAATAACTCCGGGCAGGGAAAAACCGTCCATCCCGGCAGCAGAAAACTCTTCCGCGGCGGCAAAGTGCCGGTTTGCGCCGGCAAAATACTCCGCCGTTTCTTCATCTGCAACCCTTGTTTTGCGGGCTTCCGCTATCAGGCGTCCGGGAACGGCAGAAGGAATCTCCGGCTTTGCCGCCGACGCCGGCTCTTCGCGGACGATCATCGAAGGCTGCAGTTCAAACACCTCTTCTTCCGCTTCTTTGCGGCGCAAAGCTTCGTCCGCCCCGCTTTCCTCAAGGATTCTACGGATGGAGGCCAGAATTTCGGCCATTGAGAGTTCTTTATTTTCCTGTTCTGCCATATTATTTTCCCGTATTAATCATCCGCCGACAGGGACAACCATTTGCCCCGGGTTTCCTTATAATACTTCTTCGGATGATACAATTCAACATTAAGTTTCAGGTTTTCGGCCGTCAGCTTGCCCATTGCCTGCATAACCTGCATGGCCGACAGATAATATTCGCGGCGCGCCTTGACCACTTCGACCTTGGAATCGAGCAGCAACTGAAAAGCGTTCAGCACATCCAGCACCGTACGGTTGCCGAGAGCCTCTTCTTTTCTCACGCCGTCAAGAGCAATTTCGTTGGCTTTGACCTGATCCTGCAGAGCCTTGATCATGGCGTCGTTGGCCACCATCGACTCCCAGTAGCTGGTAATGTCGGAAACGGCGGCGCGCTCGGCGCTCAGAACCTGCTCGTGAGCCTGCCATTTGGTATATTTGCTCTGACGGATTTTGGCACGGTTTTCACCGGCGTCGTACAGGGGGATCGTCATATTAATGCCGAATTCGACGCTGTCGACGGTGGTATCGTTCAAACCGCTGTGTTTGGGATCGTTTTTCATCTGTGCGACTTCGCCGGTAGCGGCAACCTGCGGCAGCAGCGCGCCATAGTTGGCCTTAACCCTGTATTCGCTAGCCTCGAGCGCCCGTTTGGCGGCCAAAATCTCATAGTTATTGCTCATCGTATAAGCCAGCGCCTGCTCAAAAGTCGCGGGCAGGAACTCGTGAATGTTGTCGGGTTCGCTCAGGTCTTCCGGCTGATTACCGATAACTTGCTTATAAACCGCACGCGAAACCTGAAGGCTGCCCTCCGCGCTGATGCGGCTGGCGGTTGCCTGTGAAAGGCTCGACCGAGCCTGTGCAACGTCGGTACGGGTCAGTTCGCCGACGTTGAAGCGTTCGATCGTTTCGTCCAACTGCTTTTTCAAAAGCTTTTCGTTGTTTTTCTGCAAATCAACAATAGCCGCATCGCGGACGACGTTCAGATAGGCTTCGGAAGCGCTCAAAAAGACCGACTGTTCGTAATTTGACAGATTGTACTGTTCGGCGCGCACGTTGCTGTCTGCGGCTTTTACCGAATTGTAGGTCGACAGGCCGTTAAACAGCGGCTGGGTAATTTTCGCCCCGATCGAAGACGCCCGGCTGCCGTCATCGGTATTGTTGCTGTCGTTGTTGTTGCGGATGTCGGAATAGCCGCCGGTCAGATCAATGGTAGGACGGAAACCGGATTTGGCGATCGCCACGTTTTCGTCAACCGCACGCAGGTAGGCCCGCTGGGCCTGCAGATCCGGGTTGCTGGTATAGGCCTCGCCCAGAGCTTCGAAAATCGTTTCCGCCCGAACTGGAGCGCACAGCAAAACGCCGCTCATCAAAACTGATGCAAAATATCTTTTCATTATTAATCCCTCTTTTAACTTTGGCTTTGCTGATTATATTCTATTTTTTACCGATTGCAATTAAAATATTTCTCCGCAAAAACAATCAACAGCGAGCGGGCAAACGATAAAATTTCCGGTTTGTTAACGATATTTCAAACAATTGACGCGTATGCTTTCGGACAAACCAATATTATCAGGAAACAGGAGACAAAATGGTTAAGGAAAATTCGGTTATATTAAATGAAATCGACAAAGCCAGACTGAAACTTTCAATCGAACATTACACCAAATATTTTATCGGCAAGCGCACCTGCGAGATCAGCAAGGAAGAAGCGCTGAAAGTAATTTCGCTCGCGGTGCGCGAGTTCGCCATGGACCGGATGTACCAGACGATCGCCCGCTACAACAAAGTCAACTCCAAGCGGGTTTATTACCTGTCGATCGAATACCTGATCGGCCGTTCGCTCGAAAACAATCTGCATAACCTCGGACTGTTCAACATCTTAAAAAACATCAAAATCGACGGCTGGCCGTGGGAATCTCTGGAAGAAATATTCGACACCGAATATGATCCGGCGCTCGGCAACGGCGGACTCGGACGGCTGGCCGCCTGTTATCTGGACTCGATGGCTTCGCTCGGCATTCCCGGTTTCGGCTACGGCATCAACTATGAATACGGCCTGTTCAAGCAAAAATTTGAAAACGGCTATCAGGTAGAAATGGCCGACAGCTGGGAAGGCGAAGACTCGCCCTGGCAGTTTGCCCGCCCCGACCGGCGCATTTCCATCCCCATGTACGGCGAGGTGGAAACCCAGTACGCCGCCAACGGCGAACCGATGTTCATATGGAAAAATTCCGCCCACATCTACGGCATTCCGTTTGACTTTCCGGTAGTCGGATACAACGGCAAATCGGTCAACTACCTGCGTCTGTTCTCGGCCGAAGGCGACGAACAGCTTGACATCAACGTCTTTAACAAAGGCGGCTACATCGACGCCCTGAAAGACAAAATCGAAAACGAAACCATCTCCAAAGTGCTGTATCCGTCCGACAGTATCGAATCGGGCAAGGAACTGCGCCTGAAACAGCAGTATTTCTTCGTTTCCTGCGCCATCCAGGACATCATCCGCCGCTTTATGGAAAAGAGCAACGACTTTCACCGGATGCCGGAATACATCTGCATTCAGTTAAACGACACCCATCCGGCGCTGGCTATCCCCGAAATGATGCATCAGCTGATTGACGTTTACGGCCAGTCCTGGAACACTGCCTGGGAAGTCACCACCAAAATTTTTGCCTACACCAACCATACCCTGCTGCCGGAAGCACTGGAAGTCTGGCCGGCCTGGATGATGGGACGGATGCTGCCGCGGCATTTGCAAATCATCTATGAAATCAACCGCCGCTTCATTGAATTTGCCAAGACCAAATTCGGCGACCGGCCGGACAAACTGGGCAAAATTTCCATCGTGTCGGGCGACGGCAATAACCAGATCATCCGCATGGCCAACCTTTCGATCGTCGGTTCTTTCAAGGTCAACGGGGTGGCAAAAATCCATTCCGAACTGTTAAAAAACCGCCTGGTGCCGGAATTCTACGAACTGTGGCCGGAAAAATTCATCAACGTAACCAACGGCATCACTCCGCGGCGTTGGCTGTATCACGCCAACACGCCGCTGGCAACGCTCATTTCGTCCAAGATCGGTGATGAATGGATCACCAATCTTGATCTTTTGCAACAGATTGAAAACTTCGTTGACGACCCCAAATTTGTAACCGACTTTATGAAAATCAAAAAGGAAAACAAAGAACGGCTGGCCAAGAAAATCTTCAAGACCACCGGCGTGGCCGTCAACACCGAAAGCATTTTCATTGTTCAGGCCAAACGCATTCACGAATACAAGCGCCAGCTGATGACCATTCTTCAGGTAATCGGCGACTATTTGGCAATCATCAAGGATAACGCCGTTCCGCCCTGCCCAAAAACCTATATTTTCGCAGGCAAGGCCGCGCCATCGTACAACTTTGCCAAACTGATCATCAAACTGATCAACAACGTGGCCGAGGTTGTCAACAACGATCCGCGGGTCAATGACAGAATCAAGGTCGTCTTCGTGCCCGATTACAAGGTTTCGCTGGCGGAACTGCTGATCCCCGCCGCCGACATCAGCATTCAGAATTCGACCGCGGGTTTTGAAGCTTCGGGCACCGGCAACATGAAATTTGCCTTAAACGGCGCCTTAACGGTCGGCACCTATGACGGCGCCAACATCGAAATCCGCGAAGCCGTCGGCGAAGACAACTTCTACCTCTTCGGCCTGCGCGAAGAGCAAATTGCCGAAATGCATGCCAACAACTCCTATAAGCCGCACGAGGTTTACGATCGTTCGGACTACATCAAACGAATTATGAATTCGCTTAACTCAAGCATGTTCTGCGAAAAAGAATATGTATTGCTGTTTAAGATGATCTACGAAGAACTCCTGTCGCGCGACTACTATATGGTACTGGCAGATCTGGGTGAATTCAACCAGGCTCTGCATCGTGCGGAACACGATTATCTCAACCGCGAAGAATGGGCCAAGGCGGCCATTCGCAACGTTGCCCGCATAGGTCGTTTTTCAAGCGACCGCGCGGTAATGGAATATGCCGACAAAATCTGGCACATCAAACCGGTGGCCGAATAATTTTCCCGCTTCCGGACATATTTTCGGAACAGCGGAAAAATCTTTGACTAAAAAAGGGGAAAGCATTTTGCTTTTCCCCTTTTTGTTTCACGTTATTTTTCGAGTTTGTCCTGCCTTTCCGCCGTTTTCGTTTCCGACATTTTTCCGCGGTGCCGTTCCCGACGTTTTCGGTTCTCCCGACCAGTTCAATTTTGACGTCTCGGCCGTAAAACTCAAGCAGATGACGGTAATGTTCCCATTTGCGCACGCTGCCTATCTCCATGTTGTCGATCACGTACCAGAGGATCCCGGTTTTGGCCGCCACCGTTTTTAATTGCAGAAAACGGTCACAGCGGTATTTGTGCAGCTCTTGTCCGATTGTTCTTTTGATTTTATCGTTAAACATAGTTTGAAACTCCCTTGATTTTGTTTATGGTAAAAAAACAAAACCGCCCGGGAAAACCCTTAGGCGGAAGGAGCTCAAAAACTGTCACTATACAGTCGTCGTTATTCAACATATTACCGACACTCCTTCCGAAGAAGGATTATTTTCCTGAGAGATGTTTTTGAGACACCGCACCCGGCCTCCCGGATGCAGGATTGATATTAAAGAAATTGCCGCCCGTTGGCAAGCGGAAATTTAATCAGGTTTTCAGGGAACCTGATAATAATCAGGAAAAACGGCCAAAGAAAACACGTGATTAATTTGACGCGATAAAAAAGAAAGCACAGGAGAAATGCCTCCGCCCGTTCGGCACAAAAATAGCGATCTAAACCGTTTCAACAATACGTTTGCCGCATCACTTTAGAAAAACGCAAATCAACCGAAAACCGTATTCAAACAAATTTCCTCATCCCCCAATAAACTTCCCCCGGCTTACACAAGCGGTATCAGCCATTCTGAACCTCAAACGCCCGCCTAAAAGTTTCGCAAGCCATACGGCCGGGACGGAACGCCTGTATACGCCGGCTTACACAGACGTTCAAAACATAAAAAAACCTCCGTCAACAAACGGAGGTTTTTTATTGATCGGATGCCGCGTTTACTGAGCGGAAGTGCGGATATCGTTGCCGACGGCTTCTTCAATGATATAGTCGTCTTTGCAGTTGGATCCGACACAGCGTTTCAGTACGGTGGCGGTACTGCCCGGCACCTGTCCTTTGACCGTCAGCGAGGGAATGTAAACCTCCTTGATCACAATCTTAAAGGTCATGTAGGCCACGTTGCCCTTTTCGTCACTGAAGTATACTTTCAGGTTATATGTTCCTTCCTGTCCGGGCATGGCCGTTCCGTTAAAGGTGCGGGTCTCCTCATTGTAAGTCAGCCATTTTGGCAGCGGCTTGTCGTCGATGGTGCCGGCGCGGCTGATGACTTTGCCCTCAAAATCCATCCGAGCAAGCGCCGAATCGGGAACTTTTACCGTAATCTTTTTGCCGGTTTCGCCTTTGACGTCGGGCAAAAGCGTATCGGAACTGAGGTTGACCGGCGGACGTTTGGCCGGAATGTTCAACAGATACGGACGGTTGTCGGGCATAAAATCACCCTTACCCCATTTCTCCAGCGTATTGCGCAGGTAAACGGCAATTTTGGAGGGTTTTTCGTTCAGCATGTAATACGGAATAGCATCCAGCCCGATGGTGGCATAGAGGTTGCCGAGAGATTCCTGCAAGTCGGCATAGGACTTGAACGCTTTGACCTCGTCTTCAATCGCGCGGGAAGCTTCCAGCTGGCTTTTTTCAGCCTTGCTGCCGTCGGCAATCGTAAAATCTTCGGCAATGTTTTCGGAAGTGGAGGCGATTTCCATATTGATCTGGTAGTCTTCCACCGCCGACATATACTGCGCCCAGGCCACGTAAACCTGGCTCAAAATCAGGGCGGTCATCCGCTGGCGGCGCAGATGCTCCATATCCAAAACATTCGGACTGGCGGGATCTTCAAACACGCTCATGCCGAGTTCGCGGGCCTGCTTGGACCACAGACGATTGTAAAAGTCCGGATCGTTTTTGTATTTCTTCAGCCCCGGGTCTTTAAAGTCTTTGATAATCAGCTTCATCCGTTCGGCATTGACCGCCAGGTCGTGCTCGCGCAGTTCGGGACGGTTGCTCAATGCCAGCCATTCCAGATCAGCCAGGGAATTGCGGATTTTCGGCAAATCGAAATTGCCGTATTCGGAACCGACCAGTTTGAACTCCGTCGAAGGATGCAGCCCCATCAGGCTGGCCAGACGGGTCTGCGCCGTTTCCATATCGCGTTTGAGCGCGGAAAGGTTTTTGATCGCTTCCATATATTGTCTTTTCTTGACCAGCTGAGCCACTTCCGGCGCTTCGCCTTTCTTTTCCAGCTCTTTGGCTTTGGCATTCATATCGTCAACCTCCAAAGTCATGAACTCGGTCATGTCGTCGATCACCGGCAGCAACCGCTGGGCGGTCAGCGTTTTCCAATAAAGGGTGCGGGTTTCCTGCAAAATGTTGTGAATAACCTTGCGGCTTTCCTCAAAAGCGACGCTCGCCTTATACTCCTTGTCCTGGCTGAGGCAGTAAACCATGGAAATGTCAAGCATGTTCCAGGCCACTTTCAGATCCGGGCTCATGCTGGAGTTGGTGTCGTTGATGTAGCCGGCGTGGCTGACGATTTCCGGCAGGCGGTTGACCGGCGAACGGCCGGCGCGGATGATGCTGTCTTCGTAAGTAATCAGCCGGCGGGTATAGTTGTATTTGAGCGCCAAGGCCATCGACATGTAGAGGTCGATCGGCTTTTCGATTTTGGTCGGCGTGCTGACATACATGTTTTGCATGTCGACGTCAATACGGACGGCGCGGTCCCAATCGTTATAAAGGACGGCTTCCGGAGCGTAACCGGCCGGATCGGGAGAACTTACGGTGCCGTTCTGCCCGCAGGAAGCCGCGAACACAACCGGAACCAACAAAGATATCAATAGCTTTTTCATCAGTAAAAACCCTTTATGCACAAAAGATACAGTTATATGTTTACACTAATATTTTCGAAGTTGGTAGTATTTTTTTCTCATTTAGTAGTATTTATTTGATTTTTGACAGCTTTGATGTATAAAATTAGGGAAAGAGATTTATTTTGAGGTTAACAAAACGCCGATGTTCAGTATTTTTAACACCATTTTTAAATATAAAGAAAAAGAAAGCCCCGACAAGCTCGGCCTGTTTCCCGAACAGGTGCACGTGGACGCCATGCCGGAACGGCGTTATCTGTGGACTTCGCGCTTTCTGGTCATCATCGCCTCAATGTCTATCTGCTTCAACATGATGCTGGCCAGCGCGCTTTACGTGATGCTGCCTCAGCGCTCCAGCTCGCCGCAGCTGTTTTACATCGACCACTACTTCAGCCAGATTGAGCGCGCCCAGCCGATGGAAATCAACTATCCGGTCGGCAACCTGATCAACGAAGAACACATTACCAACTACATCATGCTGCGTTATCTCATTACCAACGACTATGACGAACTGATCCGCCGCTGGGGACCGGGTTCTTACGTCTACTGGTATTCCTCGCCGTTCATTTTCGACGAATTTACCCGTTACGACGCCAAGTTCAACATGTTGCAATTCCGCCGCAAAAGCATGATGCGCGACGTGGAAATCGACTGGATCCGCCCGCTCGGCACCGGCCTGTGGCAAACCCAGTTCCGCACCATCGACTATATGCCGAGAAACCCCACGCCCGACGTCAACCTGTGGCGGGCGGTGATGCGTCTGCGGTTCGTCAAATTCAAAGGACGGACGCACGAAGACGCGCTGAAAAACCCGTTCGGTTTTCTGATCACCAACTTTTCGCTTTCCTATCTCGGCGCGCCCAACGCTTCCCAGCACTATCTTGAGGAATCAAAACGGATCACCAAGGAACTGTTCTTCAGATAAAGGAGCGTTTTCAGGCAAGAAAAATCTCCCGCTAAACAGCGGGAGATTTTTTATCATACGGAAAATAAACTATTCCATACCGCCGCGGACGGAATGCATAAACTCTTGCATGACCGCCATGTCCTGCACTTCTTTCTGTCTGGCGGCTTCCCTCTCTTGTTTGATGCGTTCGACGTTGCGGGCAAAACCTTCGGGATCGTTGTAGGCTCTTATTGCCTTTCGAAGCAATGTAAAATTTGCACCATCAATGTCGCTGTAAAATCCGAGGTCTTCTTCCTGTATATGTATGCCCTTTTTTTCTCTTTCAGACTTGCTTGATCTCGTACAACAACTCTGAACTTCTTTGTTTCCGTTTAGCACTTGCACAGTTATAACATCGGGAACAGGCTTCATAAAAGGCTTGGTTATAAGATGATATCGTCCCTTGAGTTCTATCAACTCGGGATCTGTTTCCTCATACATGACTTTCTCGTACTCGACAATCTCTCCACTTCCGGTTTTGAAATATGCCGTTTCCTTGCCTTGACCTTCGACCAGAACGTCGATTACCGGACAACCGTACTTGTTTTCGGAAAAAACGAATACGTTTCCATCTTCATCAGCGGCCGTACGGATTTCTCCGCCCCGGTCAAGCCCGTCATTTTTTGACAAATGCTCGGCAAATTCTTCTTTGTCCATGATATATTTCCTCTTAAGTTGTTATTATAAAAAAATAATATCAGGATTACGGCTTTTTGTCAATTTTTTCAAAACAAATATTTCAGAATTGCAGCTTTGCGTCCAGACGTTCCAGTTCGTCGATGTAACCGGAAATCAGGCTTAAGCCTTCGTTCCAAAATTCCGGATCATTCGGGTTGAGGCCGAAAGGCACCAGCAGTTCGCCGTAATCGGTGATCGCGGTTTTGGAAAGCATTTCCAGATATTTGGCCGGGAAGTTTTCAACCTTCCCTTCGCGGCTGACCTGATAAAGCGAATTAACCAGACAGTCAGCGAAAGAATAGGCATAAACGTAAAACGGCAGGAAAAAGAAATGCCCGACCTGCGACCAGATGAAGCGGCTGTCTGCGCCGACTTCGACCGCCTCACCCAAGCTGGCGGCCATTTCCTCCTGCCAGATTTCGCACAGGCGCTCCTTGCTCAGTTCGCCGTTTTTCCGTTCCGCATGGGCGCGGCTTTCAAAGAAATGGAAAGCGATCTGACGGATGGCAGTATTGATCATGTCGCTGACTTTGGAGGCAATCAGCGCCAGTTTTTCCGGCCCGTCCGGCAGTTTGGCAACCATCGACTGAAACGTGATCATCTCGCCGAACACCGAAGCCACCTCTTCGGTCGTCATCCGCGAATATTCGTTCAATTCGCCGTTTTTGACCCGGGTCTGGTGGTGGCAGCCGTGTCCCAGCTCATGCGCCAGGGTCAGCACGTCGTTGCGTTTGCCGGCAAAATTAAGCAACAGGTAAGGATGGGCTCCGGCGCTGACCGGCGCGCAAAAGGCGCCGCTGCGCTTGCCGTCGCGGGGCGGCACGTCGATCCAGGCGTTGTCAAAGAAGTCTTTGGCAATTTCGTAAAGCTCCGGCGAAAAGGATTTGTAGGCATCCAACACCACCGACACCGTTTCCGCCCAGTCATATTCCGCATCATTGGCAAACGGCAGCGGCGCGTTGCGGTCCCAGTAGGAAATTTTGTCAACGCCCAGCCATTTGGCCTTCAGCCGGTAAAAACGGTGAGCAATGTTCTTATAGTTGGCACGCACCGTTTCGGCCAGCGTTTCCACCATTTGGTCGGAAACGTTTTCCGACATATTGCGGGAGGACATCGGCAGGCTAAAGCCGCGTTTTTCGTCTTCGATCGCCTTGTCTTTGATCACCATGTTATAGATGAAAGTAAACAGGTCGGCATTTTCTTCCGCCACCCGGTTGATCTCGGCGCCGGCCTTGCGGCGGATCTCCGCGTTCTTGTCCAGCAGCAGTTTGGAAACTTCCGCGTCGTTGTAGGTTTTGCCGTCGACCGTATATTGCAGTTTCGAAGAAGTTTCTTCATACAGGCGAACCCAGGCCGAAGAAGAAGTCATCGACTTTTCGAGCAGCACCTCTTCCACCGCTTCCGAAAGTTCGTACGGCTTAAAACGGCGGACGCGTTCCAGCCAGGGCTTATAAAAAGCGGCTTCGGGATTTTTCAGCCAGTCTTCGATTTTCTCCGCCGGCAGCTGATTAATTTCCAGACTGAGGAAAATCAGCGGCTTGCTGTAATCGGTCAGCTTTTCGCTGATATTCTGATAAAAAGCGACCGCCGCCTGGTTTTTCATCTGCGTTACCATGTTGAGGTAGGCAAAACCGCCGACGCGGCCGCCGATTTCGGAATTCTGTTCATAGGCTTTCAGCGCGGCGGCAATCCCCGCGCCGTCAAGCTCGCTCAGACGCCCTTTGTAGCGGCCGGCAAAATCAATGCAGAAAGCGCGGTACTTTTCCAAATCGGCGGCAATTTTTTCGTCTTCAATGCCGTCATACAAATCGCTCAGATCCCAGGCCGGGAGTGCTTTATCGTTCATTGTCGTCATTCTCCAATTGTTGATTGAGTTTTTGCAGTTCGTCCATCTCGGCGGCAATATCCGGCGTATTTTGATAATATTCCTCAAAGCTTTCCTCCGGTTCGACATCGTCGGTCGCCGAGGGGCGTTTTATTTCCGGTTCAAACAGATAATTTGACCACGGCGCCGGCTGCTTTCCCGTCATCCACAGCTTCAGCCCCGCTCCGATCACTTTGACATTGCAAAACGTGTTATCGACCACACTGCCCAGCACGCACATGTTTTTGCCGTTGCAATCGTAAAGTTCCTCTGCCATTGTTTCAGTACAGGGCACAAAGCCGCGTTTTTGTTCATCCTGATGCGGCGCCGCCAGCACAAGGGCAAACACGCACAAAAAGAAAAAAACGACGACTGACACCAGTAGGCCGAACCAATGATCTTTGATAAACCGCATAAGTTTTATTTTCCTTCTCTTTTCATCAGATATTGCTCAAGCAGTGCCAGTTCCTCGCGGGTGTTGGCGCCGGCGACTTCTTCCGCCGGGCATTCGACCACGCCGCATTTAAGTCCGCGGGCACGGGCAATTGCCACCGCATCTGTAAGATAATACTCGTGCGCGGCGTTTTCATTGCCTATCTCGCGCAAAATGTCGAACATCAGACCGCCGTCGAAGCACATAACGCCGGAATTGCAAAGCGTGATCGCCTTTTCCTCGTCGCTTGCGTCTTTAAACTCGACGATTTTCTCCAGCTCGCCGTTATTGACGACCAGCCGGCCGTAACGGGCGGCATCTTCTGGACGGAAGCCGAGCACCACGACCGCATAGCCCTCGCGGCGTTTGGCCACCGCTTTCAAAAAGGTTTCTTTGGTGATGATCGGGTGATCGCCGAAAATCGTCAGCACGTCGCCGTCAAAACCTTCCAACACCGGTGCCGCGGCCATCACGGCATCGCCGGTGCCGAGCTGCTGTTTCTGGATGACGCTTTGGTGCGGCGCCACCTCTTTTCTTACCAGTTCGCCGTCGGGCGCGGTCACAACCACGATCTTGTCGGCGTCCATGCCGCCGAGCGTATCAAGGATATTGCGAATCATCGGCTTGCCGCAGATCGGCATCAGCACCTTCGGCAGATCCGACTTCATCCGGGTGCCTTTGCCGGCACCGAGCACAACGGCAGCAATTTTCGAGCTAGTCATATTTTTCCCTTTCTAATCTTTTTTTAATAACTGCATATTATATTAGCAAATATATTTTATTTGTTAACAAAGGTGTTTTTTTATGAAAAAACTTTTTTTTGCAATTTGTTTCATTGTTTTTTCCGCCGTGCTGATCAACCCCTCAAACGCCGCCATCAAACAAATGCGCGACGAAATTGCCCTCCAGCAGTATAACGCCGACAAAAGCATGCAGATCAAACCGGCGATGCAAAACCGGAACATTCCCGCCAGCTTTGAGGCGTTCCGCAATTTTATCCGCGAACGGGCACAGAAAGTGGAAAAAATGCCGATGTCGCTCATCCAGTCCGCCTCGACCATGAACGTTATGGACGACGCCGCGTTCATCGCCAGCCAAAAACAGGAAAAATCCACCTTTGAAAAAATTTACGACAGCGCCATGGAGCGCCTGAACCTGCTGGAAAAACAGCAGCCCCGCGACCTGATCAACACTCCTGCCCTGATCCCGCAGCAAATAAAGCAGGAACAGCAGCAGGCACAACGGCAATGGAAGAAGGAAACCGGCATTGACGTCGTCAGCGTCACCCTGCCGACCGGACAGAGCATTCTGGTGCCGGCCAAAGAGCACATTCCTTATCTTACCAGCAAAATCGACATCATGCCCAACGGCATCGTTCACATCATAGAAACCGTCAATCTGGTGGCCAACGGACAAAAACTGAAATATGGTCTGTCAAAAGCGCTGCCGAAATATTCCGTTTCCCGCGACGGGGTTAAAAACGCAACCATTCCTTATCTTAACGGCGTACGCATTAACGGCACCGAAGTTCCCTACCGGCTGAAAGACGCCGGCGACCGCTACCTGATCACGCCCCAAAAACAGTTTGAACTGCAGCCGGGCATTTATACCTATGAATTTGACTATATGCTCGACCGCAAACTGTGGTACTATAAAGACCGCAACGAATTTTACTGGGACGTCACCGGCAGTTTCTGGAATCTGGTGGTTTCCCAGGCGGTGGCAACGGTGCGTCTGCCGGTTGACGTCAACCCGCTCGGCCAGTCCATGTTCATCGGTTATCCGCCGAAAAACCTGACCGACCGCTATTCCACCATCACCAAAGACCGCCGCACCAACGCGCTCGGCTTCACCGCCACCACGCCGCTGTTTGCCGGCGAAGGCATGCATATTCTGATTTCGATCCCGAAAGCCGGTTTCATCGAACCCGATTTTAACAAAAAATTTGAATGGTTCATTGAAGATTACGGCGACATCATATTCTCTTTCCTCGGCCTGCTGGCAATCGTTTCCGCCTATCTCGTTTCCTGGCGCTTCATCAATTCCGACGCCAACCCGGTCAGAGCCGACCTGCAAAAAACCCCGGCCATGCTCAGGATGCTGGCAAAAGGGACTTTCGACAAGGTTTCCTTCTGTTCGTTCCTGCTCGATTTGTTCCGCCGCAACATCATCGACCTGAAAGCCGATCACGAATCTCTGCTGCTGATCAAAAAGACCGACAATCTGAGCCGCCTGAACCCGCTTGAAAAAAAGGCCTTCCGCCAGCTGATCGGGCCAAAGGAAACGGCGGTCACCTTCAACCGCGCCAACGCGCTTAAAATGAAACGCGCCTGCAAGCTGATTGAAAAAGACACCGGCAAACGGATCAAACTGCTTTCGCTCAAACTCAATTCGGGCTACATTCTGTTCAGTGCCGCCATGTTGTTCCTGTCGGAAGCGGCAATCGCCTGGCTCAACGTCAACACCGCCGCCACCATGGGCCTTCTGCTGTCGGCGACGCTGACGGCCGCTTTCTACATCTGGATCCTGCGCATCAGCTTCAAACGGCGCTGGATCGGCGTTACGGCCAAAATCTTTGCCGCCATCATGATCGCCCTTGCCGCCTTAATGATGAGTTTGCACATTCATGCCGTTTCCACCCTGTTCATCCTCGCCATGATCTGGAGCGTTTTCGTTTACAGCAGCCTGTTTGCCAAAAGAAACGGACTGATCAAAAACAACATCAAAGAAGCCATCCTGTTCGGACAGAAACTGTCAGCCAACGCGCAGACCATCATCCTCGGACGGGAATTCAAACAGCAGCAGGCCAACATCTATGCGCTGGATGCCGGCGACAGGTATCCGAAGACCGCAGAAATTGCCGACGACTATCGGCTGGATCTGATGCCGATGGTCAAAGACCTGCTTTGAGTTCCCAAACAAACACTGACGCCTTGTTGTCCAGCACCAAAAAAAATCCCCGGTTGAACCGGGGATTTTTTTGAATTGTCCGTCTGCGCAAACAGTCAGACACAAACCGCCCGGCCCGGCCGTTAAACCCGTGAAGCCCTTCAAACCGGGTGGCCGAGGTTTGAAACGGTCAATGCCGCTTACATAACGGCGGACGTTTATTCGCCTTTGGCTTCTCCTTCGTTTTGCCTTTCTCCCGCATACCACGAGAACAGCGCTTCCCGCTGGACGACGGCCATACTGGCAAAAGACGCACTCATCAGCAAAAACAGCATGTTGTAGACCAGATCGCAGACCACGACACCGACCGTAAAGACACGGCCGATAACAAAAGCGGCCAACAGATTGTAATTAAGGAAAATGATAGCATTCAACACGATAATGAGCGTCAGTGCCATAATGATTTTCAGCGCGTTGCCAGTGGTACGCTGCCAAAACAGTTTCAGCGGCGGACGTTTCTGTCCGCCCAGCACAAATGCAAAGACCGAAAGAAACCGCAAGGCCAGGAACGGCAGCCAGAAACCCGACGACACAACGGCAAAAAACAGGCTTTCAATCAGCCAGTCCGGGTTGGGAACGCGGACGGCCAGAATATAGGTCGAAACAAGCGGCAGACAGAAACAGCCGACGGCAATCAGGATGCCGCCGAACAGCTTCCAATCCCGGGCGGAAATAACAAACATTTCCCGCATATCCAGGGCTTCGCCGCAAACCGCGGTCTTGTACCAGGTTTTAAGGAAAACGGCGACAATCAGCAGCCGGAGCAGGAAAAACGTGACGTAAACGGCCGGCGACGACGTACAGCCGAAATACGGGTTTTCGTTCCATTCGGACAGACCGCAGACATAGCTCAGCTGCGTGGCAAAAGCCAAAACGGTGATCAGCAGCCCGTAAGCGAAACTCAAAAACAAAAAACGCCTGAAACGGTACAAAAGGATGCCGATCGGCAGAAAACTCAGCTCCCAGAAAGGAAGGCTGACCGGATTTACGGAACGGTCGTCCAAAAATTCGACATTGCCGATGCTTTTCAGTTTTGCGAGAACCTCGCCGCCTATTTTCTTCATCATATCACATTTCCTTTACTGCCGAAACGCCGGGTATCGATTTCAGCTGCGAGATGATGTTGCCGCTGGTAAAGGCATATCCTCCCGGCAGTTCAATCGTGATGTCCCATTCGTCGTTATCAGGTTTAATATATATTTTGTTCGGGCCTTTTTTATCCCGGTTCAAAACTTCTTTTACCGGACGAACAGCCGCCATGTTATTGATGCTGATAACAATGGCGCTGGCCACGTCCGCAATCGCCTTGTCCAAAGTTTCGATATTGCTGATCATAACCCGCGGATTGCTGTCTTCGGTTTGTTTTTCAATCGTTACGCTGGCCAGAAGCGGCAGCCCGGAGTTGATCATTTCTTCGCTGCGCTGCAGGGTTTCCGAAAACAAAATGCCTTCAAAAGCGCCCGACGCGTCGGAGAGTTCTAAAAAGGCGAAACGGTTGCCCTTTTGGGAAATTTTTTTCTTAAAGCTGTTAACACAGCCGGCCAATTTGGCTCGGATCATATCGCCCAGCTGGATGTTGCGGAACACTTCGCTGCAGTTTTTGACCCCCAGCTTTTCCACGCCATCGCGGTAACTGTCCAGCGGGTGGGCGGAAAGATAAAAGCCGACCGCTTCGGCCTCAAGCTTCAGCTTTTCCAGCTCGACCCAGTCGGGTTCGTCCTTGAGCTTGATTTTGGCCTGCATCTCTTCGTTGCCGAAAAGCGAAGACTGGCTGCTGGTTTTCAACTCGGAAGAAGAACTGATGTGCTGGATGATGTTGTCGATGTTGGCAAACAGACGGCCGCGGTTTTTATCCAGACAGTCGAACGCACCGGACTTGATCAGCTGTTCCAGCTGTTTGCGGTTGGTTTGTCTGATGTCGATCCGGTGCACAAAGTCGGAAATGTCCTTAAAAGGACCGCGCGCTTCGCGTTCAGCAACCAGCGCCTTCATGTTGGCTTCGCCGACGCCCTTGACCGCCGTCAGCGCGTAACGGATCTTGCTGTCTTCTACCGTAAAGTCGTAACCGGATTTATTAATATCCGGCGGCAGCACCGCTATCCCCATCTTGCGGCATTCGTCCTTGAAAAACTGCAGCTTGTCGGTGTTGGTAATGTCAAGGCTCATGGTCGCGCACATAAATTCGACCGGGTAATGCGCCTTGAGGTAAGCCGTCTGGTAGGAAATCAGCGAATAGGCCGCGGCGTGGGACTTGTTGAAACCGTAGGAAGCAAACTTTTCCATCTGGTCGAAAATGCTGGTCGCGGTATCGCGTTCAATTCCCCGTTCAACCGCACCGTCGACGAAGATGCTGCGGTGTTTGACCATTTCCTCTTTGATTTTCTTACCCATCGCCTTACGCAGCTTGTCCGCGCCGCCCAAGGTATAGCCGGCCAGTTCCTGGGCAATCTTCATAACCTGTTCCTGATATATCATGATGCCGTAGGTACTTTTTAAGATCGGCTCCAGCTTGGGATGCAGATAGGTAATTTCCTCCTCGCCGTGCTTGCGTTTGATGTAGCTCGGAATGTTATCCATCGGCCCCGGCCGGTAAAGCGACACGATAGCGATCAGGTCTTCAAAGCGGTCGGGTTTGATCTGCTTGTGCACGTCCTTCATCCCCGCCGATTCAAACTGGAACACGCCGGCGGTATCGCCTCTTTGCAAAAGCGCATAGGTTTCCTTGTCGTCAAGCGGCACCGTGCTCATGTCAAGTTCGATCCCACGATCGATTTTCACCCAATCTACAGCTCTTTTGATCGTGGTCAGGGTTTTTAAGCCCAGAAAGTCGAACTTGATCAAGCCTGTCGACTCGATGTACTTCATGTCATACTGGGTGACCGGCATGTCGGCTTTCGGATCCTTGTAGAGCGGCACCAGCTGGTCAAGCGGACGGTCGCCGATCACGACGCCGGCAGCATGTACGCCGGTGTGGCGGTAGAGACCTTCCAATTTCATCGCAATGTCGAACAGTTTGTTGATCTGCGGATCGTTTTGGCGCATTTCCTCCAGTTCGGGCACTTGTTCCAGCGACTCTTTCAGGCTCGGCTGCACGCCCTGCACCGGCGGCGGAATCATTTTGCTGATCCGGTCGGCCTGCGAATACGGCATCTGCAAAACGCGGGCAACGTCGCGGATCACCGCCTTGGATTGCAGTTTTCCGTACGTAATAATCTGCGCCACATGGTCAAAACCGTATTTGTTTTGCACATATTCAATCGTTTTGTAGCGGTTTTCCTGACAGAAGTCGACGTCAAAGTCCGGCATGTTGATACGTTCCGGATTTAAGAAACGTTCAAACAGCAGGTCAAGCTTCAGAGGATCAAGTTCGGTCACCTGGATCGACCAGGCTACCATCGAACCGGCACCGGAACCGCGCCCCGGCCCGACCGGAACGCCGTGTGTCTTTGACCAGCGGATAAAATCCGAAACGATCAGAAAGTAACCGGCGAACCCCATTTTTTCAATAACGCTCAGTTCATATTCAAGACGGGCATAATAACGTTCGTCCAGCTCTTTTTTCTCTTCCTCCGTCATGCCCTCAAAATAGACCTGGGTTTCCATCTTGTGCCCCAGCCCCTTGTAAGCTTCTTCGCGCAGGTATTCGTTTTGCGTCTTGCCTTCGGGACATTCAAAAATCGGCAGCAGCGGATCAACGTACTGCAAAACGTAGTTGCAGCGCTTGGCAATGTTAATGGTGTTGGCCACCGCTTCCGGCAGGTCGGCAAACAGCGCCACCATTTCGGCCGCGGTTTTCAGGCGCTGGTTGGGCGAATATTTTTCCCGGTTGTCATTGGCTACGTATTCGCCTTTGGCGATGCACACCAAGGCATCATGCGCCTCGTACATGTCGGCGTCAAAGAAAAAGGCCTCGTTGGTCGCCACCAGCGGAATGTCATGCTTGTAGGCCAGATCAATAAAATTGTTTTCGGTTTTGGCTTCCTTTTCAAGGCCGATACGCGAAATTTCCATATACAGTCGGTCGCCGAATATCTCTTTCAACTCCAACAGAAAAGCTTCGGCCTCTGCCGCCCGGTTTTCCAGCAGCAGGCGACCGACGGTGCCGTCCACTCCGGCCGTCAGCGCAATCAGCCCGGCGCCGTGGGTTTTAAGGTCGGAAAGACGGATCTGCGGCTTTTCGGCAAAGTTCTTTTCGCCGAGATAGGCAATTTTCATCAGTTTGGTAACATTGGCGTAGCCTTCGGCGTTTTTGACCAGCAGCACGATCTTGTCCGGCTCCACCGTTCGCCCTTTGGACTTCAGCACATCGTCGGCATCACTGTTGCGGATATACATCTGGGTGCCCAAAATCGGCTTGATGCCGTTTTTCGGCGCATAGTCGGAAAAGGCTTTGGCACCGAACATGTTGGCAGTATCGGTCACCGCCATGGCGGGAAAGCCCAGCGCCGCAGCCCGGCTCATCAAAGCCGGAATCTTCATTGCTCCCTCAAGCAGCGAATAGGCCGAGTGCACCCGGAGATGAATAAACTGCGGTTCCATTTGCTCTCCTTGTCAAAAACTATCTGACGGAAACGCCGCTGATGCAACGCTCGGGCTGTTTTTCGCAGATTTCCCTGTCGCTGTTCATTTCATGCAGACGGTTGCGGTTGGGGGCAAATTCGCCGGCCACGCATCCGCAAAGCGCCAACAGACAAATCGTCATTGCAATCTTTTTCATTCGTTTTTTCCTTCACAGGTTCAAATCGTGTTTTAAGACGACAAACACGATCAAAATCATAAAAATCCGCGCCAGATGCCGAAACCACAGGCTGCGGTTATATTCGGCGGAACTCCGCCAGGTGCCGATCACCATCGAACCGGCATAAAACAGCAGAAAACAGAGCGAACTGAAATACAAAATGGTGAGGATCACCGTCGACGTTTCCAGCCCGTACTTGCGGGTGGTGTAATAACCGAGAATGGTCAGCCCGCGCAGCTTGTGAAAAAGCATGGTACCCAGGATCTTCACCACCAGATGAACGGCCAACATTCCCAGCACGCCGAACTTCCAGAACGTGTCTTTCAGACTGAGTTCGCCGTCAATAAGCTTTTTAAACATAGACTTTGTCCCTTTTCTTGTCCGATGCCGTTTATAATGAGGCAAAGCTCTCGTTTGTGCAAGCGATTTTTAACAGTTTTACCGCACTTAAAAACAACGGACGATCCGTTTATAGGGTTTTATCCCCAGTTCCTGCCGCACCGCCGCGATTTTCTCCGACAGCGGCGACCAGACGGCATATTTTTCAACAAAAGCGGCGGCGTTTTCCTTTGATTTGGACAACTGCACCCGAACCGTTTCCTCCAGCAGCCGGTTTAAAACGCCGCCGACATTATCCAGATCAATCGTTATTTTGCCGTCCGCCGTTTCCCTGATGATGCTGTATTCGCAGAGATAATTGAACTGGATCAGCTCACCCATGCGGTGGGGCAGCATCATATGCGGCCGGGCGGCCAGAAACATCCGGCCGGCGATGTAACTGACGTAAATTTTTTTCAGAGTTTCTTCGTCGATCACGCCGGCATTGACATATTCCGGCATAAAAGCCAGCGAAACGGTGTCCGCCTTATGTTCTTCAATGATGTGCTTGTAAGCGCCGAGAGCGTTCTGGTACGAACTGTCGGGACCGAGCGAATGCCCGTTTTCGTGTCCGATGACAAACAAATGGTCGGCCTCGTTGTCAAAATAGCGGTGCAGTGCCGGATCCAGCAGACGCTCCAGCATTTTGCGCTCTTTTTCCCTGTCAACGCTCATCCGCACCTGACGGTGATAGACGTTGCGCCGGCCGCCGCCGATCTTGACCGACAGCTTGTCGTTGTTGGGCAGGTTCTGGGCGGTGGTAATGCCGCCGCGGCACTGGGCATAATCGCCTTCCAGATCGACCAGGTCGACGTCGACCATCGTTTGTTTCAGCTCTTCGCCGTCGAGGACGCTCTGGCGATAAGCGTCGGCAAACGGCATTTTGGCCGCCAGCTCGGGCAGGTGTTTTTTAAATTGCAGAATCAAATCCGTTCCCACCTTGTTAACAATGCCGACGCGGGCGCCCAAAGTGTCTTTGCCAACCGCTTCAATGCCGTTTTCCGCCAGCAGGGCCTTCAACTCTCCGTTATCGTAGACGGCCGGCGTGATCTCGTCGTCATAATTTTCGCGGCTTAAGGTAAACTCCAGCGGCGTGTCCTGCAAAACCGCCCAATGTCTGTCGGCCAGCATGTCCATATCGGGATTGTTTTGCAAAAGCGCCTGCGCCTGCCAGCCGAGATAATCTTTAAACGCTTCGTCGTCGGCATAATGGGCGGCCACTTCCAGCTCATTGGCAATTGCCGAAAAAGCGGCGGCAAAATATTCCGTATAGTCAATCGCCTTTAATTCGCCGCCGTCACGCCGAACCATCGTGCGGGCACTCAGTATTTTCCGCACTTCTTCGCTTTTGCCGGCCTTCAGCATGGCAATCAGAATTTGCCGAAACTCTTCCGGGCTCAGATCGGCAGGATAAAAGTTGTGTCCGGGCAGCAGATGAATGCCGGTGAAAACTTCTACGGGCTCTTTATCCACACCATTGTAACCAGCCACGCCGTTCAGGGAATTGAACAGTTCAAGTGCCAGCGCCGCGTGCGAACTGCCGGCAGCCGCCGTTTCTGCCAGCGCCTTTTTCTGCGGCAGGTTCATGGGATGGTCCTGTTCCAGCGCCACGTCATTGACCATACGGGCGGCGGCAACCAGATGCGCAAGAGCTTTTTTGTTGCCCTCGCTCAAATTTTTATATCCCTCGAAATCCGGCGAAATCAGCCGGACGTCAAGCGTCTGGTTTTCCATTTTGTCTTTCAGTTCGGCTTCGTTGTAATTGATATCGTATCCGTTAATTTTCATTTTCTTTTATCTCCACGGTTCTGAAACGGTAAACTTTGATCGCATTCGACCAATAGCTTGGGCTCATCCCGGCCTTCAGCTTCAAATTGTTCAAAAATTCCCTTTTGTCCGGCAGCTGCTTCCAGACCGAAGGCAGGAACAGTCCCTGGCGGCTGCCGTCGCGGATCACCAGACCGTCGACGCCGGCCCGCACCCTGGTCAGCAAATCTTCCTCGTTTTCGTAATCGATCGCTTCAAAACCGGTCAAAAGCGAAACGGAAAGGCTGATCTCCCCCAGTTCGTCGGCAGCAACCGGCGCAAAGCGGCCGTCTTTCAGGGCGGCATTGCCGGCGTTTTCGGCAACGTCCAGCGCCGTCGCCCGACGCGGCAGCAACGAACCGATGCACCCCCGCAGCTCACCGTTTTTTTCCAGAGTAACGAACGATGCCCCTTTGTCAAACAACGGATCCGGATAATCGTCGCGGGAAGGCTCGAAAACCCGGCCGTGCAGCACCGCCTCTTCCAGCGCGGTGCGGACAATCCGCAGCAAATCCTTTTTATAAACAGCGGCATAATCCGCAAGCGCGGCGGTCTCGCGCTCAAGGCCGCCGGCTCCGGCAAAGGCCCAGGCGCCGTAACCGACCACCCTTTCCCGGCTGCCGGCAGTGTCGCCGGAATTGATCAGCGACAGAATTTCCGGACGCAGACGCATCATCTGCGCCAAAATCAGTGCGCTGTTGATGCCGCCGGCGCCGCAGGACTGATGATAGCCGATTTCAGGCGAAACTTCTTCGATTCTGGCGGCCGTTTCCCGGTCTGCCGCCTGCGCCTCCTCGTAAGAATAATAATGCGACAAATCCGCGGAAACCACCAACAGCGTATCGTCCCTTTGCAAATACGGCAGCAGCGCCTCGGCCGTTTCCTGCGGATTCATCGCGCCGTAAACAATCGGCACGATTTCAAAATCCGTCAGCACCTTTTGCAAAAACGGCAGCTGCACCTCCAGCGAATGCTCGTCCCGATGCGCCGCATCATTTATCCTAAAACCTTTATGCGCCGCCAGCCCGGCCGCCATTTCCCGGTCAACCGGCACTTTTCCGAGCGGCGTGACAAACCAGTCGGCCGAAGACAAAGCCAGTCCGTCAACCGATACCCGGTGCGACGGCCCGAGCAGGATAACGGTTTTAATCCGCCCGGTCAACTCCGCCAGCGGACGATAAGCACGAGCCGCCGCCGGCGCCGAATATTGATAGCCGGCATGCGGCACGATCAGCATCTTCGGCATTTTTTCGTAAGCACCGCCGGCCGCCTGCAAATAGCCGGAAACTTCACGGTCAAGCGTTTGCGGAGCAGCGGCGTAAAACAGCCCGGCCACCGCGGGATTGCGGTATTTTTCCATCGGATCGGCCTTTCGGGTATAACGGGTGATCAACTCGCTGTTGGAAGAAGTCTTTTCGCGAAAATAAAAATAATTGAGCGCCAGCAGCAGCAAAATGCCAACGCCTGTCAGCGCCAGACGCAAATAATGCGGTTTTTCGCCATCGTTTTTTTGTTTCATGCGGACAGTCTCCGGGCAGTCAACCGGCCAGCGACCGGTAAAATTGTTCAAAATCGTTAAAATAAATCACGTCCGGACAATCGATCCTGTCAACTTCCGGACAACCGCCGACAATCCGTACCGGCAGCGCGCCGACGGCTTCGGCGCACATGTTGTCGAGCACGCTGTCGCCGACGACCCACACGCTTTGCGGCGCAATATCGCTTTCCGCAATCAATCCCTTCAGGGCGAAGCGGGCATGATCGCCGCAGGGTTTGTCATGCGCCGCCTCATGGCCGCAGACAATACGGTCGAAAAGCGAAACGTCAAACAAAAGCGGCAGTTCAAATTCCAGCAGCCGGCGGTCTTTGTTGGTCATGATCGCGATTTTCACTCCTTTTTGCCGGAGAAAAGCAAGCGTTTCGCGCACGCCGGGAAAAGTTTTGATCATCCTCGCCACGTTGGCTTTGTAAAGTTCGGCATATTCACGGTAAGCCTCTTCCGCCCGGCTGCCGAACACCAGCGGAAAATTATCCATGAAAGACAACAGTTTGTTCTGCTTTTCGCGGGTGTTCTCCCAGTCCGGCAGCCCGTATTTTGCCATAATCCGATTAACGGCCCACAGCCGGGGGGTGCGGGTTTCCGCCAAAGTGCCGTCCCAGTCGAACACCGCCGCCTTCAGTCTGCCGGCATCCAGTTTGTCCATTTACTCCTCCTACGTATCATTAACATGAAAATAAAACAATTTGGCAAAAATACAAGGGAAACAAACAGGCTGACGGCAGTTTTTTGCCGGCTCCGGGTTTGCCTGTACAAGGTATTGTATATCCCGTCGTTTTGTTTTATAGTGGCAGGCACCGAATCCCGTTTTGAAAGAAAAACATGATGGACAAACGCTTTACCCCTTCCTATTCTTACCGGGCGCCGCGCGAAAACGCCGCCGGAAAGCCGGTCGGCCGCGCCCTTGATTTCGTTTTTGCCGCCGGCTGGTGGTTCTTTTTCACCGAACTCGGACATGTCCTGATCACGGTGCTTGCCAAAGGCTGCTATTGCGACTTTTCTTTGCCGGAAGTTCCCTGCTCCGGCGTTTATATGGTTATGTTCGAAATTGCCGTAACCCTGGCACTGTCGGTGCCGCCTTTTATGTATTTTTTTCGCGGCATGTTCGTCGAAAAAGTGGGACTCGGCAAAAAAACGCTGATTTTGTTGTGCTCAGCCGGTATCGCTCTGCTGATTTCATGGCTGCTGCCGCTTCTTGAAGAAGGTTTTTCCTCCCTTCTTCCCGACCTTGCCGCAGTTGAATTTACCCCCTGGGCCGACGCAGACATCGTTCGTTTCGTCCGCACCCGCGGCTGACAAATCCGCCCATTCTCCCGCGGAAACTCCCGGCCGGCAAACTGCCGTTTTATTTGACGCGGACAGTTATCCACAACCGTTGCGAGTTTTTATTGATTTTTTCGTCTGTTTATGTTATAGATTATTTCCATAATGCGGTTGGTAGGCCGTATTTATGACAAGGCGGTTTTTCCCGCCTTTTTTTGTGCCCTTTTTCCGCCCTGCGGATTTGAAGGGCGCTTTTCTTCCGGCGTGGCTCCTTTCTTCGCTACATCGCTCATCAACATCGCGCCGGGAGTTTTTTATTTAACCCGCGCCGGAACTTTCCGGCGCTTTTTTTCAATTTGCAAAGGAATATGAAATGAGTAGATACGAAGAAGATGACGACATCCGTACGGCTCTGTTGAACATGTACGGATTAGGCAGCCAGATGACGCCGCGGCCAAAAAAGGAAATGACCACGCGCGAACTTCTCGAACAGCAGCTTGCCGATTACAACGACGACATGGAATTGAAAACGCCCAAACCACGCGTAGAGCTGAAAAGCGACGGCTCAACCTTTACCCTGTATCGGAACGGCAAACCGGTTTCTTTTTGGCCCGCTTTTGGTTCCGAAGACATTCCGGAAATGGAATTTGACGGGCAAACCCTGACAGCAATTAATAATGAAAAAACGTTAAAATCCTGGCCCGCCATGTCCGGGAAACCCGGATATCAAAGCCGTGCGGCAACAGAAATTGAAAATCACGGTCCCATCCCCGAGGGCGTTTGGCACTTAAATCCGGACGAACTGCAGACCTATTCGCCGGAAAAGGAAAGCCGCAGCTGGCGAGGCCCCAACGGAGAAACACCCTGGCAGGGCGGAACACGCTCATGGGGGAATTATCGGATCAGGCTTGAACCGGACGATTTTCGCACCGACACCAAGCACCGCAAAGGTTTTTATCTCCACGGCGGCGAAGTTCCCGGATCTGCCGGCTGTATTGATACAACCGACAGTATGGATGAAGTGGCAAAATTCATCCGCGCCAGCGAATATCCGATGGATATCTATGTGAACTATAAATATGACGATTGGAACAAACGAAGAAAATAAATGCCGACCAATTATTGTACATATTATTTTTTCAATTAAATTTTTATCTAAAACATTTTTTCTTCAACTTTTGATTGACAGAAATAAAATTGCACTATATCTTTTGAACAGGTTTAAGAAATTGTTTTTTTTGCCTCAAAACAGAACAAAATAGGAACATACTTCACAAAATGTCATTGAAAGTAAATAAAATGAAAAACAAAATCGCCGCCTACGGCAAAGAATATATTAACAACTTTAAACAAAACCCTCTTTCCGCAACCGCCGTACTGATAATGCAGATTATCTTTGTCCTCGGATGGGGAGTATATTTTTACTATATTTTGGGCAACATTATTACAATTGTTATTCCCGGGCAATCGGGACCTAAAAGCAATATTTATGTCGAATGCGCGGACATTATAATTCAAACTCTTGTATATACTTATATATTTTGCCGATTGTTCCCGAATATGTTTGCCATCAACAAAGGTTTCCGTCTAAAAATTTATGCTGTTCTCATTTCTGCCGTTTTTGCTTTGATTTCGGGAGAGTTCAGCATTGCGCGTTTTATACCCCGCTTCAGCGATAACGTACCTACCGCTTTCTGGGCTGTACAAGACGGAGAGAACAAATGACACAAAAGACTTTACCTGCAACAAAAACGCCTTTTTCAAATTTCCGTAAACACCCAGGCAGATTGTTGGCTATCCTTATGTTTTATTTTCTTTTCCTATCGGAATGGGGAGTATATTATTATACTCTTTATAAAGAATTCAGCGATTATATCTTTGGAGACTTTCCCGACAAAACAAACTTTTACATTAAGGTTATTGCTGAAAGCGGTATCTTTATAATCTACACTTATGTTGCTTATAAAATGGCAAAAGTTATGTTTGGCAATAACAGTTCCTTTACCGAAAAAACGGCCGCGTTAATAAACTCGCTTTGCTGCCTTGTTTTTTGGTCTTTTTTGTCAGAATTACTTTATTCGGCATTAGGGATCTTGTTCGTCTGAACAAACATTATCTTCTGAACCTTAAACACCGAAGCAATACAAGCAATCAACCTTTGATTGACAGAAATAAAATTGTACTATATCTTTTGAACAGGTTTAAGAAATTGTTTTTTTTGCCTCAAAACAGAACAAAATAGGAACATACTTCACAAAATGTCATTGAAAGTAAATAAAATGAAAAACAAAATCGCCGCCTACGGCAAAGAATATATTAACAACTTTAAACAAAACCCTCTTTCCGCAACCGCCGTACTGATAATACAGATTATCTTTATCCTCGGATGGGGAACTTTTTATACTTTCTTGTGTGAAAGATACATAAGATATATCATTCCCGGCAGAACATATACCAAAACCGCTATATATCCGGAAACGTTTTCGCTGACAGTCATCGCTTTTATCTTTTCGTTTTTTATCTACAAATCTTTTAGGACTCTTTTTCTTAATAACAATACTCTTAAACCAAAGGTAATAATTTTAGCCCTTTCGCTTTTATGTGCCATATTGGCATATCCTTTGCAGCTGCTGCTGAATGAAGCCGTTTTCTTTTTACCGCAAACCAGCGTTGCTTTCTGGGCCGATTGACAAATTTATAATGCTTTCAATCTAGTAAATATGTTACAACGAAACAGAAGCTTCAACTTTTGATTGACGGGAGTAAAGTTTCGTTATATCTCTTGAACAGATTTAAGGAATTGTTTTTTTTACCCCGAAAGAGAACAAAACCAGAACACCGCTTGCCAAACGTTATTGAGAATAAACAAAATGAAAAACAAAATCGCTGCCTATGGCAAAGAATACATCAGCAACTTTAAACAAAACCCTCTTTCCGCAACCGCCGTATTGATAATGCAGATTATCTTTGTCCTCGGGTGAGGAGTTTTCTTTCTGTATCTTTTACGGTTATATCTTTCATTTGTTATTCCGGGAATAACCGACCCCAAGGGCAACATTTATGCGGATACTTTATACGCCATACTGCTTACCGCGGTTTACCCTTATTGTTGTTATAAATTCGGCAAAATGCTGTTTAGTTCTCACACTTCCCTAAAATTAAAAGTATGGGCAATATTCTGCTCGCTTATTTGCGCTTTTCTGCTGTTTCCGGCATATAGCGGCGTTCAGCTTTTGCCTTTTTTCCGTTCAGGAACGTATACGGCCTTTTGGGCACAATAACAGAATCGTTTGATTTCCTATCTAAACATAATATGGAGTTGCAGAAAAACTTTGTTTTTTTCCGTGATAATTAATTAATTTTTTCATATCGCACCCAAAAGATAATTAACTTTTGACGGACGGAAAAGCTTTCGCACCGGCGGCCGAACAATTTTTCCGTCGGGACAAATCAATCTTCCGTTCTATGCGGAAGGCAACGATTTTTTTGTACAGTCCGGTTCAGCTTCGGGCAAGTTGTATCCCCTTTTCAAAACAGAAGGCGGCAAGGCGAAATATTTAACAATCAGGCATTGATTTTTATCTTCCGGAGCTTAATTAAAAGGTTGCAACAAGGAAAATAAAAACATGGAACATCCAATGCCCGTCGGAAAAACATTTCCGACGAACCCCAGCACCCCCAAAAAAGAAGCCCGCTCTTTCTCAATCAAAGATGAAAAAACGACTATCATCCCGTCTTCAGATGAAATGCCGCCGGCCGGCAAAGCGGATTATGATTCCGCCAAAAACAACCAAGACAAAGAAAATCGGCAAAGCGACCGTCCGACAGGAAACGTTCGGCACCAGACGTTTTTCCCTCATTCCCGCAAGCCAAAACGAAAAGAAAAAATTTTCTTCTTCTCTCCGGAAAAAAACAAAACCGTCGTTTGCGAAAATACGCCCGAAGAGAACGGCAGACGCTCCAGTCTGACCGGCCGCCAGAAAGCGGCGGACAAAGCTTTGCAAACGCCGAAGCGGCTCGCCGTGTTAAACAGTCGGGCAAATCGTTCCGTCTCTTCCCCACCCGCCGCTTATACAGACAATTTAACAGACGCGGACATAAAACAAACCGTAGTTTTCAGAAACCAAGATCAGGATGATACCCCAAAAAGGAAAACCGGTTTAATAAACGATGACGGCGACGGACTGCCGACAAAAGAATTCACCCGCGAAAAGCCGATGATTATACTGGCCGCCGTAATCGCGCAGCTGCTTTTTGTCTGTGGCTGGGGCTTTTTCTATTATTTTCTTTACCGCATGTACACGGTAATAATTATTCTCGGACAGACGTATCAAGGCAACATTTACGCCTATACGATATTCGCCGCAGCATTAACCGTGGTCTACAGCTATTTTTTCTATAAATTCGGACAAATGATGTTTGCCGCCGAAAGCCGGATTAAAACCCGGATTATTGCTCTTGCCGGCTCGGCTTTGTGCGCGGTCATCGCCTTCCTGCTGTTTGCGGCAATTTACGAATTGCCGATTTTAAATGACAGCAGTTACAATGCCTTTTGGGCATCAGAATGACTTCTGCGAACGAATCGGCAGCCAAAAGGAAACAAAAACGCTTCCTTTTTTCATAACATGTCGGAAAATGAAAAATTTTATCCGAACCAGAATAAAAAAATGTTTATTTTTATAAAAATTCGTCTATAATAATTTGTGTTTTTTTAAGGCATTAAGACGAATTACAACCTATGGTTGCAAAATTGACAAATTCAGCAACTTTTAATTGACAAACAAAATCGTTTGTATTATACAGTTTGCATAAACCGTTGCAAACTGTGGGGTTGTTATGACTGACAAAAAAACAAAATACGAACAAATTGCCGCATTTTTTACCGAAGACGATGATATTCATTTTCCGGTCTGGCTGGTTAACGTCTATAATTTGCTGCTCAATTCGGCGTTTTTGATCATATGGCTGCTTTTTTTCGGCTACCTGTTCAAACAAGTCGACGGGGCTTATATCGGCGTGTTCCGCAGTGCGGCCTCATACGGACGAAACATTTATATTTATATGGCCGTCCATTATGCACTGCTGTTTATATATCTTTGGATCGCCTGGCGTTTTTACCGGCATTACTTCCTCTGCCCGCGCAACCTGTGGCATAAGACTTTCATTCTGATCGCGTCCGTTTTTCTTTTCATCCCGGCTTTCATGCTGGCATATATTGACGTTTATTTCGTTGAGCAGTATCCGGAATGGGAAATAACCTCTTCGTTTTGGTTTGATTATTACCTTGAACACATCCGCTGACAGGATTTTGACAAGACGCTTTTTATATCGGAGCTTATCATGAACAATAAATTCATTTCCAACAGTGTAAATTTTATTTTTGCCTTCTGCTGGCTGATCTTTTTCTCGGTTTTTGCCTTTGAAATTTTCAATTCCTTTTTCGGCAGACCGGCTTATTATATATCCAATCCCGCCAACATATTAAAACACCGACAGATTTATTTTGCGATCGTGATCGCGTACGGAATTGCGTTCGCTTTTCTTTACCGCAGTTTTTTCTTCAAACAAGCGACTCTCGCCAAACGCGCGGGACTGCTTGCCGTTTCCCTTGCCATGGTCGGCGGCTGCTGGTATTACGCGCATAATTTCCTGAAATTTTACTGGTATTAAAAACGGTAAAAAGAAAAATAAGGAGTGAATTTAACCCGTTCTGACAAAAGCGTTTTTTCGGCGCTTTTGTTTTTTTATACATTTCTTACAGCCCCTGTTTACCGGGAATTGAATGCTTTGGTATCGGGACAACACCGCCACACGTCTTTGATCATGGGCAAACCGTTAGCTTTGCTGTTTCATAACTACCAATCTACCGGGAGATATCCATGACGGGTGCTAAATACTGACTCGGCAAAGAGGAACCGGAGAAGGAGAAGGAGAAGGAGAAGGAGAAGGAGAAGGAGAAGGAAGAATTTCTCAATTCGTCAAGGCCTCGCCTGTCGGAATCATGACAGAAAAAGCCGTCGCCTATAAGCAGAAACCACCCTGCTCTGTCATTTTACAAGCGAATAAAATGAGCAAATTCATGGATCTCACCCAAACAGCGGGAAAGAAAAGAGAAAAAAATAAAAGATGCGAAAGACTCAAAACAGAATATAAGATGCCGGAACAAATTCGACACGAAAACCGGGAAAATTCAGCATAGTGGTCAGAATGTTTCGATATAACAGTTTTATCCATGGGGAAGAACTTATCGGTATATAAGCGTGAGCTTTGCGATATGCGGAATGGCTCAACGGATTGATTATTTTTGATTTGTTTTGAATCTCACAGGGGAAAAAGAGAGAAAGGAAGAGAAAAAAAGAGAGGTAAAAACAAGGGAAAGAGGAGCAAAACAAGAACAAAGGGAAGAGAAAAAAGAGGAAAGAGATAGAGGAACGGAAAGAAAAAAGAGGAAGGAAGCAAGGGGAAAGAAAAAACAAGAAAAAAGGAAATATAAAAAAACTGACGTCATGCAGGCGGGATTTTAATTCCGCCTTTTGTGTGAAAAAAAATCCCAAAACCATGTGCCGGCATTCAGCCGTATCTTTTATACTCATGCATTTTTCGAACCGCTGTGTTAAAACCGCCATTGTTTTGGCTGTATCGTGCGGCATAAACTTGAGCGGCAAGTTCTGCCCGGTGCCTGCCGCCGGTTGAAACTCAACGGCAAATTACAGACATATGCAGCAGGTCAGCCGTATCTATTTATACTCATGCATTTTCCGAACCGCTGTGTTAAAACCGCCATTGTTTTGGCTGTATCGTGCGGCATAAACTTGAGCGGCAAGTTCTGCCCGGTGCCTGCCGCCGGTTGAAACTCAACGGCAAATTACAGACATATGCAGCAGGTCAGCCGTATCTATTTATACTCATGCATTTTCCGAACCGCTGTGTTAAAACCGCCATTGTTTTGGCTGTATCGTGCGGCATAAACTTGAGCGGCAAGTTCTGCCCGGTGCCTGCCGCCGGTTGAAACTCAACGGCAAATTACAGACATATGCAGCAGGTCAGCCGTATCTTTTGTACTCGTGCATTTTCCGAACCGCAGCGTTAAAACCGGCATTGCCTTGGTTGTACCGTGCGGCATTGACGTAAGCTTTGAGCGTTTGTCCCCGATCCGTCAGCTGCCGGTTGAAATTCAACTGCAAATTTCGGGCATGCGCGGACAGACGGCCGGCAACAATTTCTTCTGCTTTGGCAAAATCAGGATGATGGCGGATACTGCGGGTCAAAACCGACCTGACGATTTTGCCGGCTTTGGAAATATCGGGACTATGCGTATAATAACCGGTGACATGACCGTAGAAACCGGGCTTTTTCCCTTTGTTTTCCCCCAAAACGGCGCGACCGGCCTTTTCGCTGCCGGTTTTATGGCCGCGTTCTTCCGCCATGATGATTTTGGCACAGTTGTCCAGCATGAAGTTTTCCACGCCTTTGACCCTGGCGGCAATTTCCTCCGCCGTAACCGCCTGCGGATGTTTGCCGGACAATATCTCTCCGGCCGTTCCGTAAAAAACAACCTGCCGGACAAAATAGGGCACTTCTTTGTTTTCCGTCGTCAGCCACTCATGCATTTTCCTGATCTGATCATTCTCCTTTGACGGCGGCAATTGATGGATGGCAACGATCTCCTCCGCCCGCATGACCAAACCGGTGTCGCCGCTCACCTCAAGCGCTGCCAGACGATCGGGGTCAACCCGGTCGAGCGCGTCGGCCGGGACCATCATCTGGGAAACGTCGAGACGTTGCAAATTCGGCATACGGTTAATCGGTTCCAGATCAGGGTTGCCCGAACAACGCAGAAACCGGATTGATTCAAGCGATTTCGGCAACTGTTCGAGAATATCGCTTTGCACCGGACTGTCGCCGAGGGACAGTTCCTGCAAAGCGACATCCCGCGGCAGTGCCGAAAAATCGACAGGATCGCGCATATAGGACAGATCCAACACTTTCAAATATGACGAAGCATCTTTTAAAAAACGATTGTCAAAACCGTAAGCGGGACTGTGTATGCGCAGTTCTTCTGCCTGCGGCAGAGTTGAAATATCCTTATGCTGCTCATCCCAGCGTAGTTCTACCTTTTTCATCAGACAATCGGACAAATCCTGCGATAAGTCGGGTTCAATGCCGTAGCCGCACACGATTCCGCGCTCGGAAGCCCGACGCAGAAAATCCGTATACTCTTCCTTTTTCCGGTGATAAAAATTGCTGTTGAGAGAAATATATTTCAAACGGCTGCCGGCGGGAAGCATATCCAAATCAAACGTGTCGGGACAGAGCAGTTCTTCGGTTTCGGGATGCAGCATCAGCAATTCCTTTTCCGTTACGCGTCCGTGAAAATTCACTTTTTTACAATGGGGCAAACGACTGATGCCTTCAATGTTGCAGGTGCCGGAAATTGTTAACATGCCTTCAAACCGCAGGCCGGAGAAATCTTGCATTGCCGGTTTTTCCGCTTCCGGCTCGTCCTTTAAGTAAAAAGTTCCTTCATAACTGACGCCGGGATCAAATTTATGCAAATCCGCGCAGGTCAGATAGCAGTCATTGAAAACAACCCGTTTCAGATTTTTGCCTTTCAACCTGCTTATATGTTCGCGGGACGGCAAAAACACCACCTTTTCCGTTTGATCAGACACCGTAACGTCCTGCGGCAGAGCTCTCAGGCAAAGCGTGCGACAGGAAGGATATTCTGTCATTTCGGACAACGCCGTAAACCGCCCCGTCACTTCAATGTTCTCAATGTTACGGCCGGGGAAACCGGAACCGTCAAACGTATTCAGCGAATCCAGATCCAGGTCGCCGTCAATTATGAAACGGCCGTTTTCGTTTTTAATCCGCGCCCTGTCGATCAGAGCAAATTTGTCCAGCACTTCGGCCAAATTGCGGTTTTCCAGATATACGTCCCGAGGACGGCAGTCTATTCCCTCCGCCAAATACGGCAGCGCTTCAAAACGATCGGGATTATATACGCCGAAACCGTTCCGCAAAATCATTCTTTCGCAATCCGGATACGCAAGCGGCGCACTGACATCGTCCAGCCGATTATCCGACAAATCAAGCGTTCCCAGAACTACCGTATTTTTCATATCCGGCGGCAGCCGGACAAGGCCGCGCCCGCTTAAGTCCAGGTCGGCATCAACAATCGTCTTGCCGTTTTCTACCCGGCAATGAGCAGCAGTCCATTCGCTTCCGAGCATTTTGTTCAACAATTCAAACGTTGTCAGATTTTCCACATGATGCCAGATGCCGCCTTTGATCCCTTCGGCAAACACCGGCAGCCGCCGGGCGTCAAGAACGGTTTCATCGTTCAGTTCCAGCCGGCGGACGTTCTCCCAGTCGCGGGAAAAGTCCACTTTTGCGTCTTTGCCCAGCACAACGGTTTCGGCCCGTCCCAGATGCCGCGGCAGAATGCCGCCGGTAATCAGCAGTTTGCCAACATTGAGCGGCACCCGATCGTAAAGAGCCGCGTCTTCCGCTGTTTCCAGCGTCAGGGAATCGATACGGCCGATTGCCGCCGCCTCGCGGTAATCTCTGAGATCGACTTTGCCTTCAAAACTCAGACAGCCGACCCGGGCAACATTTTGCAACCGGATGCCCTTATAATCGCCGGCCGCAAGCTTCAGACTCTCTAGTTCCGTTCCCGGCTGCAAATCAAACAGGTCGACTTCCCGCCTGTTAACGTCTTTTACATAACCGATGCGTTCCTTTTCCGAATTGGGAATCGGCATGTCAAGCGACTGCACAAAATCGCGCACGTCGGCCACATAACGGTTTTTGACCGCCAGGTTGGAATTGCCTTTGATTTGCGCCAGGCGGCCGTTTTCTATCGAAATCGTGCAGTGCGGCACCAACACGCCGTCCTCGTTCGGGCCGCGCAGCGAATAAAAATGCCAGCCTTCGGTGCCGATACGGTCATTATATCCCCCGCGGCCGACGCAGTGCCCCATCTCGTCGGATTCGTATTTCAGCGAAACATGATGAAGCAGTTTTCCGTTTTCGTCATAAACCGGACTCGGCAGCATTTCGACCATCGAATAGCCGTCGGGATACTCTTTTATCACCCTGATGCCGGTGCGGCTTTCCTCACGGCGGCGGGCAAGCTCCTTGCTTTTCTTTTCCCGCTCGGCCTTTTCCGCATTGAACGCGTTATGACATTCCTCAATCAGTTCAAAATCTATTTCTTCCGGTTCCCTCGACAACAGTCTTTTGGCATCCATCAGCACAATGTTGTTGACGTCGGCGGCACGGGTAATTTTTTCGCCAAGATCGCGGGTGCGTTCGAAAATATAATCGGCGCCGGAGCGGATTTTGTCGCCGAGGGGGCTCTCGCGCAACTCGTCGGCATCAAGCACCAGCCGCCCCTGCTCGTTAAAAGAAAAGGCAACGCCGTATTTTGCCAGCGTCTGCGGCGAAAGCAGCGGTTTAAACAGCAGCTGACTGCCGGCATAGGCCTTGATTTCGCTGTCAAGATAAGCAAAACGGTTGGCCGGCGGCGTTTTCAGGCTCTCAATCTCCGCATTCAGCTTTTTGATTTCTTCGCCGAGCGTTCTCTTTTGTTGCGGCGCAGCCTGTCTGATCTCTGCCGAAAGCTCTCCGATCCGCTGTTTTATCTCCTTGATGCGGACGGCACCGGCAGCCCTAAATTCGGCTTCGGCCTTTTTGCGGTCGGCTTCCGCCGCGGCCAACTCCCGCTCATAACGCTCTTCGGTTTCCTTTGAACCTTTCAGGACAATCGACCGCAGCGCCTGCCCCAACAATACCTGATTACTCATATTTTCCCCCGCAAAATCCGTCTTTGGCCATTTTTTTAATTATATACGGCTTCGCTTTTTTGTCAATTTTTCATCGGGAACTTTTGTATCCTGAGGAAAAATTTCTCCTCCCGGTCCGGCCGAAGGAGAAAGATTGCAAAACAAAACCCCGGAAACCCGGGGTTTTGCTTTTATGCGTCTATTTTTTGCCGCCGATGAACTTTTTGCCCATCATGTAAGGCTGCAGTTTTTCCGGAATGCGAACCGAGCCGTCGGCCTGCTGATGATTTTCCAGGAACGGCACCAGCGCCCGCGGGGTGGCAATGCCGGTATTGTTCAGCGTATGCACGAATTTGACTCTGCCGTCGGCGTTGTCGCGATAACGCAGGTTGGTACGGCGAGCCTGCCAGTCGGTAATGTTGGAACAACTGTGGGTTTCGCGATAGCAGTTCTGGCTCGGCACCCATGCCTCAAGGTCATACTGACGGTATTTGGGCGCGCCCATGTCGCCGGTGCAGACTTCCAGCACCTGATACGGCAGTTCCAGATCCTGTAAAACCTCTTCGGAAATCTGCAGCAGTTTCTGATGCCACTTTTCGCTTTCGTTAACGTCATTTTTGCAGATAACGAACTGTTCCGTCTTCATAAACTGGTGAACCCTGGTCAGACCGCGGGTATCTTTGCCGGCGGCGCCGGCCTCGCGGCGGAAACAGGGGGAAAAGCCGGCATAAAGAATCGGCAGTTCGTTTTCGGGAATGATTTCGTCGGCTCTGAGCGAATTCAAAATCAGTTCGGCCGTTCCCGACAAATAGAGGTCGTCTTCGGGCATGTAATAAATTTCATCACGGGCAAACGGCAGATATCCCTGACCGTAAAGCGGTTTTTCCTTGGACAGCGAAGGCACGGTAATTACCCGGAAGCCGTTTTCCGCCAACTTGTCCATGACCAGCAGATGAATCGCCAGTTCCAGCCGCGCCAGTTCATTGGCAATGGCATAGGTGCGGGAACCGCAGACTTTGGTGATCCGCTCCATTTCGCTCCAGCCGTTTAACTCCATCAGTTCGACATGGTCGCGGGGCGTGAAGTCAAACTTTGTCGGCTCGCCCACGCGGCGGCGAACCACGTTTTCACTGTCGTCGGCACCGACCGGGCTTTCCGGGCTCGGCAGGTTGGGCATGCGCCACATAATATCGTCAAACTTTTTCTGTTCAACCGCCAGTTTTTCCTGTTCAACCTTCAGTTCTTCGCCGAGGGCTTTGCTTTTGGCGATGATTGCCGGACGTTCTTCCGCGGAAGCGGATTTGATCGAATTGCTCAGCCGGTTCTTTTCTTCGGCCAACGCCTGAGAAGAGGTTTTCAGCTTGTTGATGTCCAAATGCAGGGCGATCAGGGCGGGAATGTCGACGGACAAACCTTTTTTGGCAATGCCTTCTTCCACCAGTTTCTGATTTTCGATAATGAATTTTATATCCAGCATTTCACATGTCCTTAGTTTTTTAATTGATTTATAAACGCGGACAGAGTATCAATTTTACAAATAAATACAATAAAAATTTTAAGAGGACCGACAAAAAATGTTTGAAGACAAAAAAGTTTTAACCGGTGTGAAGCCGACCGGAACACCGCATCTCGGCAACTATCTCGGCGCCATCAAACCGGCCATCCGGCTGGGACATCAGGCGCTTGACGCCGGCGGGAAACATTACATGTTCATTGCCGATTATCATGCCATCAACGCGGAGAAAGACCCGGCGGTCTTAAACCAGAAACTCAAAGAAATCGCCTGCATCTACCTGGCTGCCGGCCTCGACCCTTCCCGTTCGGTTTTCTATCGTCAGTCGGACATTGCGGAAATTCCGGAAATCACCACCATCCTGTATGCCTATACGCCAAAAGGCTTTATGAACAAGGCGCACGCCTACAAAGCCGCGGTCGACCGCAACCGCGAAGCCGGCAAACCCGACGACGACGGCATCAACATGGGTCTTTACACTTACCCCACGCTGATGGCCGCCGACATCCTTGCTTATGACACCGATATCGTGCCGGTCGGCAAGGATCAGGTGCAGCACGTGGAAATCGCCCGCGACATCGCCGGCGCCATCAATGCCCATTACAACAAACAATTGTTGGTGCTGCCGGAATATTCGATCGACGAAAACGTGGCGGTCGTTCCCGGCATCGACGGCCGCAAGATGAGCAAATCCTACGGCAACGTCATCCCGCTGTTTGAAGACGACAAGGCAATCAAGAAAGCCATTTTTTCAATCAAAACCGACTCCCGGCCGATGGAAGAACCCAAAAACCCGGACGAAATTCTGGTTTATGAAATATACAAATCCATCGCATCTCCCGAACAACTGCGGGAAATGGGCAACGGCCTGCGACAGGGCAGACTCGGCTACGGTCACATCAAAAACATGTTGCTTGATACCGTTGTCAGCGAGATAAGAGACGCCCGGGAAAAATACAACTACTACATGGCTCACTACGATGAGGTGGAAGGTATGCTGGAAGAAGGCGCCGCCAAAGCGCGACCGGTCGCCCGCGCCACCCTCAAACGCCTCAAAAACGCCGTTTTCGGCAGGTAACCGGAAAAATTCTGCCAACGAAAAAGCTCCCGCAAAATCTGCGGGAGCTTTTCCTTACACCGGCATTCAACGGATAAAATTGGTACGGATTTTCTCTTCCGGTTCCGGCCGGGAAAGGCCGGACTTCCGGCCGGTTTCAATCGATTTTAACAACCATGACATCTCGTGCCCCAAAATGCGCATGATCTGCACGCCTTCCTTATCCTGCCAGACTTCTTCCGGCTTGTTGCCGTGCACCATGTTCCAGTAACAGCTGCTGACAACCGGCATACGGCTGATCATGAAATATTTGTTGATGACATCAAGGTTGGCGGTAGTGCCCGCCCGGCGGGCGGAAACGACGGCGGCACCGGGTTTGCCGGCAAAAACGGACGAACCGGCATAAAACACCCGGTCAAGAACCGACAGGATGCGGCCGTTTGAGTGCGCATAATACGTCGGCGAACCGAAAACGAAACCGTCGGCCTGCTCCGCTTTCTCCAAAATACGGTTGACAACGTCGTCATCAAACACACAGCGGTTGTTCAGCTTCCGGCAGGCAGCGCATCCGATGCAGTCCTGCACGGCGCGGTTGCCGAGCCAGACGGTTTCGCTTTCGACACCGTCTTCCGCCAACGCGCCGGAAACGATTTTCAAAGCTGTGTCGGTGCAGCCGTGTTCGTTGGGGCTGCCGTTTATCATCAATACCTTCATTTTTTCTCCGTTTGCATTTTCCGACCGTACTTTTATTTATTCCGCCGGCGGGATTTTTCAATTGCCCGGTATGATAAACCGTTTATAATGCCGTCGTCAACAGGAGGAGAGCAGAAAATGGAAACGACGGAAAAAATACTGAAGCTGGCAGCCGAAAACAGAAAACAGGCCTTTCTTGTCATTGAGCAAAGCAACGTCATTGGCTGCTGGCAAAGTATCGGCGCCAAAATCAACCTGATCGGTTCGCTCAAAACCGGCCTGCTGATGAAACACCGGGACATAGATTTTCACGTTTACACACCGCGACTCAATGTGGCCGAAAGCTTTCGGGCAATAGCGCGGCTGGCGGAAAATCCGCGAATCGTCAAAACGGAATACGTCAACCTGACAGCCGAAGAAGACGCCTGTCTGGAATGGCACGCATGGTATCAAAGCGATGACGGAAACACCTGGCAGATTGACATGATCCATATGGCGGAGGGCTGCCGCTGGGACGGTTACTTTGAAAAATTTGCCGACCGGATCAATGCCGCCGCCGGCGCCGAAGAAAGAAAAACCATCCTACGGCTGAAATACGAAACGCCGGATGACGCAAAGATTGCCGGCATAGAATATTATATGGCGGTTCTTCGCGACGGGATCGAAAACTACGATGATTTTGCCAGATGGCGGCGACAGCAAAAAACAGACGGCATCATTGAGTGGATGCCGGAAGCGGCAAAATAATCCCCCGCCCGAAATTTTGGTTTGCTTTTTAAATATCGCTTATATAACATTTAGCATGTCAGAAATGACATTTTACAAAAACTAACAAAAGGACTACAAATATGAAAAAATTAGCTCTCGTCGTCGTACTGCTGGCCTTGTCCGCCTGCACCGGCACCCGCGGAACCATCGGCAGCCAAAGAGTCTGCACCAATGACTACCTGCTTGGCGTCATTTCCCTTTCCGAGCTGATCAGCCCCTGCGGCAAATAAGCTCATATGCTTGAGAGAAGAAATGTCCTTCCGTTAAAGAAGGACATTTTTGTTTTACCACAAAAGCCGCCGCCGATTCTTTCAAAATATAAGACACTTTTAATTTGTTATTTCTCTTAATATCATTTAATAGCAGACCAAATACCTAAAACTTCTCGCCTTTTCGGTTTGCGACAACCTTTTTGTCAATTTTTTGATTTACTTTTGCGTAATATGTTTTATACTGAAAACTGGTAACTTAACTATTTTGTATGAAGAAAATAATTTTATCTATAGCTGCAGCCATGTGCTTCCCAGCTATGAGTGTATCGGCGCAGAGCGCAAGTGAGAACTATTGGGCAGACGACGCAATCAAAGCAAGTGCCATCGTCTACACAGGGGGAAACATTCTGGAACCCGCGCCAATCTACGGTGCCGCAATCGGACTTAACTGTTACTTTGTGAGGGCAGAATTTGAAGTCGGCGGCAGTTGGATTGATCCGGGGGCTTCTTTCTCGCGTAAACAAATGCTGTATTTCAGCCCGTCTTTCGGTCTGGCTCACACATTCAAGAAAAAGTATGAGATATATCTCATGAGTTCTTGGATCAATTGGGGAAATACAGTGTTGGAAGAGGCAGAAAGTAACCATTGCGGACATGATCTCTTTGAAAAAGACCTGTTCCACTGGCGTCTCAAAGCCGGAACCAACATTGCGATCAGCAAAAGACTGTTCGTCAATGTGGATGTCAGTTATATGTTCCCGAAAAATGATAAAGAAGGAATCATATACTATGACAATCTGTCCATTCGCGCAGGAATCGGTTATCGTTTCTGATACAATGTCCCGCCGACGGATACAAAAAAGGATGCTGCTTAATGCCGCATCCTTTTTTATGCTTTGAACATAACACAACCTGCATAAGCAGGTAGATGTAGACATTTCAGTCAAGCCATCAGGCTGGCGAAGCTCAGGAGCTGGCGTTTAAGGTTTGGAACGGTTAATACCACTTGCATTAGCTGGTGGAAGTTTATTTTTCCTCACCTGCCAGAAATGTATTTTTCAGAGCTTTTTACAAACTGTCAAACCATGGATTTTTTATTATGACAGAAACCCATGCAATTTATAAACTTTATGAAAACGACCGTCATTGTCAGGTTATCGGCATCGGCAAACACTCTTAAAACTTGGAAAACATGTTCATTTGTAAAGCTTTATACGCCCCGTTGATTTTTTCGAAGGGAAAATTTGGCGCAAACCGGCCAAAATACAGGATGAAACAAAAGACGGAAAAACGCGACTTTAAAAAATTAAATAAAAAAAAGATATTCAAAAGGCTGCATTTATATCAATTGAGCCTTTATTTTATTAAAAGCTTCCTGCCGTTCTCAAGGAAAAATACACACCGTTACAGTTTATTCATGCCCTCTCCTCCAGTTTTAAAGAACAAATGCTGCCTATCGGCGCAATTATCGGATTTGCCCGGCCAAAAGCTGACATAAAACCGAGCCGAGTTGCGCAAGTCGGAAGAAAATTTTTACGATCTGATTTTCCTTTGGCAATCATCTGTTTTCCGCCTGTTTTCATCAGCAAAAGCGTTTGACGTTTTTAAAAATATTTCAAACGATTGACTTAATTTTAAGATTATGCTATGATTGTTTTATAATTCCGGAGAATGTTCCGGCTGCCACTGTGCCGACATCGCCGGAAAAGCGTCGTTCAAAACGAAAACAAAAAAAACAATGAAAAGCACCGAGGCGCAAACCGTTAAAAACCGCCGCCCGGCTGCCGGAAAGGGAAAAACAATGAAAGACACCAAGGCCAAACTGTTAAAAACCGCCGCCCGACTGTTTGCCAGCCGCGGTACGGAAGGTGTTTCTACCCGCGAGCTGGCCGGGCAGGCAGGCGTAAACCTGTGCGCCATCAGCTATTATTTCGGTTCCAAACAAAAACTGTACGAGGCGGTGATCGACGAAGTGATTGACACCGTCAAACAAAACTTGTTGCCGGCGCAGGAAAACGGGGCACCGGCCGCGGACAATTCCCGGGAAAGCGTCAAAACCGTCATCGGCCGTTTCTTCGACTTTTTGTGCGGCGACAAAATCTCCGACGCGCAAGCCCGGCTGATGATCAACGAAATCATCAGTCCGTCGTCCGTTTACGACAAAATTTACCAAAACATTCTGGAGCCGGCGCATCGGCAGATTTCCCGACTGGCGGCACAGGAAACAGGCGCGGACGAAAACAGCCCGCAGGTGCTTATCCTGACCCATACCCTGTTCGGTCAGGCGGTGATGTTCCGCATCCACAAGGAAGCCCTGCTGCGGCGGATGAAAATCAAACAGTATACGCCGGAACTGCTGAATGAGATAAAAAAACACATTGAGGAAAACTGCGACGCCATATTGAAACAGGCAAGGAGGCAAAAATGAAAAAGATTCCGACAATTCTGATTGCTGCCGCCGCAGCGGTCGCCGCCTTTTTCCTGCTGACTGCCGGCAAAAAAGACGATGACGGCGTGATCACTCTTTACGGCAACGTTGACATCCGCCAGGTAGACATAAGCTTCCGGGTACCGGGAACGTTAAAGGAAATGTTTTTTGAAGAAGGCGAACGGGTCCAAAAAGGCGATCTGCTGGCCGCGCTCGACGACGAAGACTATCGCCGGACATACGAAAAGTCGCTGGCGGAAATCAAAAGATGCGAAGCGCAATTGAGGGAAGCGGTTTCGCTGCTCGAAACCAACCTGCCCCTGTGCAAACAGAAAATTTCTTCCGAACGAAGCTGCATTTCCTATGCCAACGCCCGCGACGAAGCGGCCGCCGCCGTCGAAGCGGCCAAAAGCGCCGGACGTTATGAAAAGAACCAGCTCGAATACACCAAAATATACGCGCCGGCAGACGGCATCGTCAGTTCCCGCATTCAGGAGCCCGGCGCTACCGTTTCCGCCGGACAGCCGGTTTATACCGTAACCAAAACCGAACCTTTGTGGATCCGCGTTTACCTGCCGGAACCCAAGCTCGGCCGCGTAGATTACGGCAGCAAGGCAGTCATCGTCACCGACGGCATCGACCCGGCAACCGGTGAAAGAAAACATTACCGCGGACATGTCGGCTACATTTCCCCGGTGGCGGAATTTACCCCCAAAACCGTACAGACGGAAGAACTGCGAACCGATCTGGTTTACCGTCTCAACGTCTATGTTGACGACGCTGACCGTTTTTTGAAACAGGGAATGCCGACGACGGTAAAAATTTATGCCGAACACGCGGAGAAAAGCGATGACGGCGAAAAACTGCATTGAAACAAAGGATCTGGTCAAGACTTTCGCCGGCGGCAAAACGACTGCCGTCGACCATCTGTCGCTGACGATTGAAAAAGGGCAGACGGTCGGTCTGATCGGCGCCGACGGTGCCGGCAAAACCACCCTTCTCCGGCTGATCGGCGGACTGCTGCTGCCGGACGCCGGCAGCCTTTCCGTCTGCGGGCTGGATCCGATAAAGGACAAGGCACGGCTTTCCGCCAAAATCGGTTACATGCCGCAAAAGTTCGGCCTTTACGAAGACCTGACGGTGCGGGAAAATCTGGAGTTTTACGCCGATTTGAAAAATATCGGCCACGATTTTTCCGCAATGCTTGCCTTTGCCGGCCTCAGCGCCTTTCAGGAACGGCTTGCGGGGAAACTTTCCGGCGGCATGAAACAGAAGCTGGGCCTGATTTGCGCGCTGGCCGGCAGCCCCGAACTGATCCTGCTTGACGAACCTTCGGTCGGGGTCGACCCGGTTTCCCGCCGGGAACTTTTAAAAATGGTCAAAAGCGCGGCCGGCGGCAAGGCAACGGTGCTGTGGTCCACCGCCTATATGGACGAAGCCCACGGATTTGACACCGTGATCGTTATTGACAAAGGGCGGATCATTTATCAGGGACGGCCCGGCGACCTGGCGCCCGACAGCCGCCGTTTTGAAGAAAAGGTAATTGAGCTGACGGGCGGCTATGAGCAAAAGGAATCGCCGGTCGCCGCAAACTTCTCGATGCCGCCGGCAAAATGCGAATATACGGTCGAAGCGCTTGATCTGGTCAAACGTTACGGTGATTTTTACGCGGTAAAAAACAACACCTTTCATATCCGCAAAGGCGAAATTTTCGGTCTGCTCGGTCCCAACGGCGCCGGCAAATCGACTTCTTTCAAAATGATGTGCGGCCTGGTCAAACCCACGTCCGGCACCGCCCGCATCATGGGAACGGACATCGTCCGGAACGCTTCGGCGGCGCGCGCCCATCTCGGTTACATGGCACAGAAGTTTTCGCTTTACCCGAACCTGAGCGTTCGCCAGAATCTCGAATTTTTTGCCGGCGCTTACGGACTTTTCGGCCGGGAGGGAAAGGAAGCGGTTGAACGAATGACCGAAATTTTCGGCTTTGCACATTATCTCGACAGCGACACCCGCGAACTGCCGCTCGGCTACAAACAGCGGTTGTCGCTGGCCTGCGCCGTCATGCACAACCCACCGGTGCTGTTTCTCGACGAACCGACTTCGGGCGTTGACGTCATCACCCGGCGCGAATTTTGGAACCATATCGTTTCGCTTGCCCACAAAGGCGTCACCGTGCTGATCACCACTCACTTTATGGACGAGGCCGAATTCTGCGACCGTATCAGCCTGTTTTACCGCGGCCGAACCATTGCCACCGGCACCCCGGCGAAACTGAAAAACGAAGCCGGCACCCGCACGCTGGAAGAAGCCTTCGTCAACATCATTTTGCAACAGGGGGAACAAACCGCATGAGTATTACCCTTGCATTTATCAAAAAGGAATTTTTGCAGATTATCCGCGACCCCTCCAGCCTGATCATCGCCTTTGTGCTGCCGACATTGCTGCTGTTTATTTACGCCTACGGCATCAACCTCGATTTTGCCAACGTCCGGCTGGGCATCAAAAACGACGACGGCAGCCCGGTAACCGAGGAACTGGCCAAAGCCTTCGGACAAAACCGTTTTATTATCGCCGTACGCTACGACGACAGAAAACAAATGCAGGCCGACCTTACCCGCGCAAAAATTCAGGGCGCGCTTACCATTCCATCGGATTTCACGCGGCGGCTGGCGGCCGGCAAAGACGCCTCCCTGCAGCTTATTACCGACGGCGCCAACATCAATCAGGTGGGTCATACGCAAAACTACGTCAATCAAATTGTTTCCGGCTGGCTGCAGAAGAGCGGATTTGCCACGGCGGCTTCTCCCGCCGTCGAGGTGCAGGCACGCTACCGGTACAATCAGAACGCCGACGGACGACGGGCGCTGGTGCCGAGTTCGCTGGCCGTTACCATGACGTTGATCGGCATTCTGCTGACCGCGCTGGTCGTTTCCCGCGAATGGGAACGAGGCACCATGGAAGCGCTGCTTGCTGCCAACATTCGTCCGATCCATATTGTCATCGGCAAATATGTTCCTTATTTTGTTGTCGGCATGTTATCGCTTACGTTCAGCATGTTTGTCATTATCTTTGTCTTCGGCCTGCCGTTTGGCGGCAGCTATTGGGTTCTTTTTATTGTCAGCGCTTTGTTTTTGTACGCTTCGCTCGGCATCGGGCTGATCATCTCCAGCCTTCTGCGCGACCAGCTGCTGGCCAGCATGGCCTCGCTGATCATCGGCTTTCTGCCGGCGCTGATGATGTCCGGCGTTGTCTTTCCGATCCTTTCAATGCCGCCGTTTTTCCGCTGGCTGACCAAGCTGCTGCCGCCGACTCATTACGTCAGCTTCATCAAAAGCGAATTTCTGGCCGGCACCGTTTGGCAAAACGCGCTGACCAGTTCGCTGTTTCTGCTGCTGCTCGGATTTTTGTTTTCGCTGCTGGTTTACAAAAAAACCGCAAGGAGGCTGGATGACTGAACGCTTCTCCCGCCTGTGGGCGCTGATCAAAAAAGAATTTCTGACCATCCTGCGCGACCCCAAAAGCCGCATCATTATCATTGCCCCGCCGCTCATCCAGCTGGCGCTGTTTGCCAACATCCTGACCATGGAAACAAAAAACGCCGACATTGCGGTGATCGACGCTTCAAACACGCTGGAATCGCGGGAATTCGTCGCCGGTATCGAGAATTCCCGCTGGTTCGGCCGCGTCATCCGTTCCGACAACCTCCGGCAGGCGCGCGAGAATCTGAAAAACGAAAAGATCCACGGCATTCTCGTCATCCGGCAGGACTTTGCCCGCCGACTGAAAAAAGGACAAAACGCCGACGTCCTGCTGATTTTGGACGGCCGGACGCCGACGATAGCAACCGGCTTAAACGGCTATATCACGCAGATTGCCGCTGCCTTTTCGCAAAAGACCGCCGCCCGGACGGGCGTCGCCGGCGCTTCGGTTGTGACGGCAGCCCGCAGCTGGTTTAACCCGAACGTGGTTTACCAGTGGTATCTGGTGATTTCGCTGATCGTGATTCTGGCGCTTGTCATTACCCTGATGCTGACTTCGCTGTCGGTGGCCAGAGAACGGGAGCTCGGCACTTTTGAACAGCTGATCGTCAGCCCTTATACGGCTTTTGAAATCCTCGTCGGCAAGACCGTGCCGCCGCTTTTCATCGCGTTGATTCTGCAATCAGCCATGACGCTGGCCGCCGTTTTCTTTTTCGCCATTCCGTTTACCGGCTCGTTCTTCCTTTTCATTTTCTCCTCTTTTATAGCCCTGCTTTCTTTTGTCGGCGTCGGACTGTTCATTTCTTCCGTCTGTGCCAACCAGCAGCAGGCAATCCTCGGGGCGTTTGCTTTCATGATGCCGGCCATTTTGCTTTCCGGCTTCGTGTCGCCGGTTGAAGACATGCCGACGTTTCTGCAATATCTGACTTACGCCAACCCGATCCGCTTTTTCATCAAAATCGGCAACGGATTGTTCCTTAAAGACATCGGCGTCGCCGACATCTGGCCGGAACTGGTGCCGTTATCCGTCATTGCCGCCGTCACCCTCGGCTTTGCCGCCATGACATTCAAACGCAATCTGGAGTAGCCGCCGAAGCTCGGTTTGCAAAATTTGACAAATCAAACGAAAAAGCATAAAATATAACAACAATATCAAGACAACCCGAAAGCACGCCGATGGAACCGGAACACGCAAAGTTTGACGAAATCATCAACACTGTTTCGCCCGACGAGATGAGAAATCCGCCGCCGTCGGAGGAACGCGGAAAAAACATTGCCGTATTTGCCCGTTTTATCGCCAACGCCACCCGGGCTGGCCTTCTTTTCCGGAAGAAAACCGCGACAGATTCCGCCGGGAAATCGAAAACCTCTACAACCGCAACACCAATGGTTCGGAAAATCTGCTGAAAGAAATGGAAAAGGCGCTGATCCGCGGCATTCCGGACAACCACGCCTTTATCCTCAATCCCGATAAAAGCAGAGCACTTGACGGAAACGAAAGCGCCGCCGTCAACGGCAAAATCATCGACAAGGCGCCAACGCCGGAAACGGGCGATAACAGTGCTTATTCTCTGGCCGAAACCCCGGCCTGCAAAACGCTGTTCCGATCGGGAACGGAAGACTTTCCGCTGGCAATTTTTGAAAAACGCGACCGCAGCGGAAACAAAATCGGCATTGTTTCTCTCACCAAATGCCCACCGCCCGGCGACGAAAAATACAATTCAGAAACACTGAAAAAAGTGTTTGCCGACAACTACGGCAAATGGAACGCCGTCGTACTCGACGTTCGCGGCAACGAAGGAGGCAACGCCGACGTCATTAATTTTGTCAACGAAAAATTATGCGGCTCCCCGCCGCGGTACTTCCGCCGGCAGGAAATGCGAACCACGCCGGAGGCAAAAATCCTGCAGGAGCAGAAATATAATCGCGCCTTTCTCGACCGGCTGCATGCGCAAAATCCGGAAGGTTACAAAAGCCCCGAATTTACGGAACCGGATTTTTCCGCCGGACAAGGCTATGACGGCAATATTTACGTTTTGACGGACCGCAGAACCGGATCGTCGGCCGAATTCGTCAGCGGTCTGCGCCGGCACCCAAAAGTCAAATACGTCGGGGAAAACACGCACGGCTGCGGAGAATACGGCGACACGGCAACAGCCCTTCTGCCCAACGGCGGATATCTGAACATGGGTATTTATAAAAACGAACTGTTTGCCGGTATTCGCGAAGGAGAAGGTCTGGCGCCGACCCACAGGACTCCGCCCGGACGCGATGCTTTTGACCATTGCATGCAGCTTATGCAATACGATTTTGCCAGAGAGCGGGTTTCCTCCCGTTTGCCGCCCCATGCCAAATCTGCCCGGCCGGCGGAACGGACAAACATATCCGGCGGCCGGCTCAAAGACGGTTATCTCCGCTGAACGCACCGTCTTTTTTTGCAGGCTTTAAAACGACGCGCATTTGTTGATATCCCCCGGAAGATGATTATATGATTTTTGTCATTATTTACATAACGAAAGGGAAATATCATGAAATATTGGATTCTCGGACTGTCGCTGATGGTTATGGCCTGTTCCCACAGCGTTGACGTCAAAGACCAGGCCAGTTACAAATGCGGAGACCAGATCATCCGGGTAACGGTCTTAAACGACAACTCCATGATCGTACGCGCCAACGGCATCGACCACGTACTGACCAAAGTCGCCTCGCCGGCGGGTGAAAAATACGAAGACGCGGTATCGCAGGTTTCCTTTACCAAACAGGACGGCGAATTCTATCTCGGCATGCAGGGCCGTAACTACCCGCTCTGTCTGAAAATCAAGTAGCCGCCGGATGATCCGGCAAACAAAAAAACTCCCGCCGAAGCCGCGGGAGTTTTTTAAAAACCGTTTCGTCAACCGCACCCGTATCGGAACATTCAGTCGCCGTAACGGTCAAACAGTCTTTTCAGCTCCTCTATTTTCTCTTCCCTGACCGCTTCGTCGGCAAAAGAACGGGCGACGCAATGCCGGAGATGCTTTTGCAGAATATTGCCTTCCACCGCCTTGACAGCAGAACGCACCGCCCGCAGCTGGCTGAGGATATCGGGACAATAGCGCCCGTCTTCGATCATTTTTTTATGCCTTCGATCTGCCCGGCAATGCGATTTAAGCGCGGAATGTTTTCCAGATGGCTCGGATTATGTTCTTCCATTGTTTTCCCCTTTTCAAAGGTTGACGCTGCCGGCAAGAATAACCGCTTTTATCCAAAAAGTACAGCCGGAACGAAAAAAAACGTTCCGGCATCTTTCCGGCAGAGTTTATTTGCTCCCGCAGGCGCAGTCATCGCCGCATTTGTTTTCCGGCGTGCACTGGCAGTTATCGCCGCAGGAACAGTCTTTACCGCAGCGGCACTCTTCGCCGCAGCGGCAATCGTCGCCGCATTGACAGTTTTCGCAGGTACAGTTCGGGTTTTTACATTTGCTCATTGTTTCTTTTCTCCTTTTAATACCCTATACGGGTATTCTGTTTATATACCCCATAAGGGTATTTGTCAAGTTAAAACATTCTGCAGACTATCGTAAACGGTTATAGATAACGGCGGAAATTTCCGCGGCAAGAGCCGCATTTTCCCGGTCAGACATCCGGGAATCGGAAACCATCACCGCGATATAATATGTCCGGCCGTCCGGCGAAATCACAAAACCGGCGTCGTTGTCGGCAATTTTTATTCCTTCGGCCGTTCGCGAAGACGAGCCTGTCTTATGCCCGAAAACCGTTCCCTGCGGCAGCCCCGCTTTCAACTTATCGCCGCCGGTCACGGTTGCCGTCATTATCTTATCGAAAAATTTGCGGTTTTCCGGCGTCAAAATATCGCCTTCGCGCACGGTTTTTAAAAATCGGACAACATCTGCCGGCGAAGCACGGTTGACATATTGTTTGGCAATGTCCGCATTCATTTCCCTTTCGTTAACGGAAACTTCAATCTCACCGAAGCCGAGACGGTTTAAATAAGCTTGCATCTGCTCCGCTCCCCCGGCATAGGCCAGCAAAATGTCGGCCGCGTTGTTGTCGCTTTCGGCAACCATGTATTCCAACAGACGGGCAACGCTTATCCTGTAAGGATAGGTTCGCCGTTCGTCGCGCATCGGACTGTAGGTTCGTTCGTCGATCATATCGCGGGTAATCGTTAATTCCGTTTTGCAGGGATCGGTGTTTTCCCGTCCCAGTTTGTCAAGAACCTGCGCAGCAATAAAAAGTTTAAACACGCTCAGAAGCGGATATTTTCCTTCCCCATGAACAAAAGAATGAGAACCGGCAATAACGGCCGCCCCCGACCCGGCAATCTTTGCCGGTGGCAAGACGATTCAGCCGATAAGCGAGCGAGCTGAAATAAAATCCGGCGGCCGCAGCACAGATCAATACCACTAAACCGGCTGCCGCATAAAGTTTTTTATTCTTCATCATTTTTATTTTTTAGCACAAAATCGTTTAATAATAAATGAAGCGGGCATCATCGATAAAAACATACTGTTATTGCCGCAACCTAAAGTCATATTTGCTCCGCAACCATTAAAAACTTTTTCAAACTGCGACATAAACGTTTGAGCCGCATATACTACCATTACTGGTTATTTTTCAAAAGATACGTAAAAAAATGATCAACAAATTCTACTAATAAAACACTTGCACCATTTTTACAATCAAAAATAATTATCACTAAAAAAATGAGCATACTAATTTTTAATTACCAAAAACTGTATACCATTAATTGTCCGCACAAACTTATAAGCAAATATTAGCTGAGAAACAACAGCGTTTCAATTTTCTATTTATAAATGTTTCATAAAATATATACTACTTTTGATAGATAAGCGCATCGCATTAACAGCTAAAATATGTTTCTAATGTGATTTTACCATTACTAACATCAAGATTGTTTTCATAACATAAAGTTGTACTTTTAGCTGATAAAGGGGTAGAAATAAATGATGACGGTTCTATTCAGTGTGAATTACCTACGTATATCAATATTTGCCCTTTGCCCAAAGAACCTATTTGCAAAATCAAAGATCAGTTTGAAACGGCGGAAGAAGTTCGTTCGCCGCTGGTGGTTGATTTGGACGGCGACGGGGTAGAAACGGTTACGGCAGAGGGCGGCGTTTATTTTGACCACGACGCAAACGGCTTCAAAGAAAACAGCGGATGGGTCGGACAGGATGACGGCATTTTGGTCAGAGACGTCAACGGAAACGGAATTATTGACGACGGAACGGAATTGTTTGGCAACAATTCCGTTCTTTCGTCCGGGGAAAAGGCCGTCAACGGTTTTGAAGCGTTAAAAGATCTTGATGACAACAATGACGGCATTTTTGACTGCAACGACAAGGCATGGAATGAAGTCAAAATCTGGCAGGGCAAAAACTCCCTTATTTTTGGTCGATTTAGATATTCTGACCGAGCTGATAGGTGTACATTATGACAATTTTAGAGCAGAAGGTAAGGTTCTTCTACCGTTACGAAAGCTCTATCTGCCAGCTTAAAAAGGATTACAAATAAGCTAAAATTTTAATGAAAAAATAATGACCTTTCAGAGAAAACGGCTGTTTTTCACAAACGCTCTGCGGTTTTTACTTGCAAAACCATTTTTCCGATTTTGCCCTCAAACTCAATAAAACCCATGTAGGGGAATTATCTAAGCTGTTCCACCCTACTGTAGACTTTTAGCTCATTTAGACTACATTTTTCCCTTTTAGGGTGGAATTTTGTAGACTATAATTCCACCTTCTGATCTCTCAAAACCGCTGATTCCTTAAGTCTTAGCGCACAAAAAAATCTCCGCAAAAATACGGAGATTTTTTTACTGGTGACAGTTTCGCAACGAATTTCGAACTTTGGCTAACCAGAGAATATTACCAAGCCACAATGGAAACATACCAGTTAGCCAAAGTATTTTTACAAAATAATCAAGAATATCAGCACTTATGCCAACCGATAAAATTACCATTCTCATCAAACTTGCATTTATAGTGAACATCAATATCTGTTCCGCCCAAAAACACAAATTCTTTAACGCCTTTTGCCATTAAAACTTGAGGATAAATAACAGGAGTAAATCGTGCCTCATACCCACCTTTTTTAAATTCAATAAAATATGGTTGGAGTTCTTTACAAAAGCGTCCAAAGAATGTTGAAATTGATGTATGGGGCTTTGCAAAAGGGCATTCACACCATTCGTTAACTTTATTTTGAGCTTGTTCCCAAAAATCCCTCAGCAATGATTTTTTATTCCCTTTTCTAGGTTTTAAGTCAATACGAACATCTTCATCAATTCCATTAAATTGAAGCACAAAATCCCATTTTTCGGTATCTACAAAAGCTTTAATTGCCCAATCTGATGCCGAAACGGGAGTTACATTAAAATATTCCGGTTTCAGAATATCAATAATGTAGCGGCAAATTTTATGCTTCCATTGTAGCCAATTTTCACGGTCTTTGTAACTTTTTCGAGACCGTGCAGCTTGTTTTATACAAATAATTTCCAAATTTTCCAACATCCACAATTCATCAAAAATTTTAGAATTACTCGCACCTTGATAACATTCCTTAATCCTTTTTGTTGTTAAAGGAATGTTGTCAAAACAATTTGAACGAATCTGTTGTGAAATATATTCTCTTAAAATTTCTTTCATCTCTGTCTCCTTTTATTTAACTAATCGTATCTATCAAAGGAAACAGTCAGAATAAAAAAATACCAAACTATCTCCTCTGACGAGGTGATTAGTTCGGTATACAACGAACGAGCTCATTGGGAGCCCCAAAGCAAGTATATTAAAGCATATTTAGTATAAAAAGTCAAGTAAAAACCCTAAAAAATCGATTCCCGTTATTTTCCTGACCAGGCAATGTGTGCTTTAGTTTTTGATGTATCATTTACCGTGCTTTTAATATTATCATTTGCCTGAACAGAAAATAATTATTTCCACAATCACTTGCTTTTCTACAACTTTTTCCCTATGTAAATACTAGTATACATATTTACTGAAAGTGCCAAATTTGACGACAATATTAGATTTTTCAGAAAAAAAAGCTAAAGATTTTCTTCTAAGAGAAGATAGTTATTCAAATATTGATTTACCAGAATATTTTACATTTGGTGACGTGCTCAACAAAATGGATACTTTGTTACAAACACAGCGTCTTTCTGATAATTATAGTACAATCAAGCCAGAAAATTGTGACGGGGTTAATTATAAAATTATTGCCAATAAAGACGGTATGTATGCTTGGCGTCCTTTTCAGCTTATTCATCCCGCTTTATACGTAGATTTGGTAAATATAATAACAGAGCCCAATAACTGGAAAACAATCTGTGATAGATTTTCTAAATTTAAACAAAATACAAAAATACAATGTGTTAGCATACCTGTTGTTTCCACAGATCCGAACAAAACCCAAAAATCAAAACAAATATTAACTTGGTGGCGGGAAGTTGAGCAATCCTCGCTAGCTCAATCCCTTGATTTTTCATATCTTTATATGACCGATATCACAGATTGCTACGGTTCGATATATACTCATTCAATTGCGTGGGCTTTGCACAATAAAGATGTTATGAAACAACCCACAAGTCGTAAAGATAAGAAATTAGTCGGAAATAAAATTGACCAAAAACTACGGGATATGTCTTACGGACAAACCAATGGTATTCCTCAAGGATCTGTTCTTATGGATTTCATCGCAGAAATAGTTCTTGGTTACGCTGATTTAGAATTGTCAAATAAATTAAATGAAAAAGGTATTGATGATTATTATATTATTCGGTATAGGGATGATTATAGAATCTTCGTTAATAATCAAACAGATGGAGATAATATTACAAAAATTCTAACAGAAGTACTAATTAATTTGGGCTTAAAATTAAATCCATCAAAAACCTACTCCACTAAAAATTTAATTTTAGGTTCAATTAAAAGAGATAAATTAGATTTATTAACTTCTTTATTAGCTGAACGATACTTAAAAATTTCGGAAGATGAAGAAGATTATTATGGAACTAACAAAGGAAAAATTAGCACTCAAAAACTATTGTTACAAATTTATGATTTTGCAGAAAAGCATCCAAATTCTGGGCAATTAAAAAGATTACTATCTTCTTTGTATGAAAAAATGGAGATAGAGTGCAAAAAAGATAATGTAGCGGTCTTAATAAGTATTGTTGTTGATTTAGCCTATAACAACCCATCAGTTTACCCTTTATGTACAGCAATTATTAGTAAAATTTTTGAATGTATACCAGGAAAAGAAGAAAAATTAAATTATATTTCAAAAATAAATAAAAAGTTCCAAAAATTACCTAATACTGGCTTTATGGATATTTGGCTGCAACGTATCAGCTATAAAATTTCACCAGATATTACTTATTCTGACAAATTATGTGAAGTTGTTAAAAACAATAGCACACAAATTTGGAATTCGGATTGGCTTAATAAAACATTTCAAAACGCTATTCTTCAATGCAAATTAATTAACGAAAAAGTAATAGAAAAGATGACCCCTGTTATTAGCCAAAAAGAAATTGATGCCTTTCAACCTCAATATGACGATTTTAACTGGGAGGATATAGGAAGTTAATACAAGCATTTACATTTTTTATTGGATGTTTATTAAAACTTATCTCCCACAAACTTTACAAGCCCTTGCTCCTTGAGCTTGGGCTTTTTGTTTGGTGGTTTTGATACAGTTCTTTGTGCATTTTTTAGCCCACTTACAGTCGGGGCTATGATAAATATAGGTTTTTGTATTCAGAACCACCGTTTGACTATCTGCCGCCAAAGCTGGGGACACCAAGAACAGAACTGTTAATAAAGAAAGTAGTTTTTTCACAGTAGCCTTCAATCAATTAGTTTTAACATCAAATTAATCCCTTACAAAACACATCATATCGGCTTATTTGTTTAAATTCCAGAGGGTTTTTGATGATTTAACTTGATTCTAACAAATATGCCTTATAAAGTAAATTTGAGCAGATTTTCTGCTTAGGGCGTCGAAAACCCTTTATACGTTTAGTCGTGTGCACACGACTTTAACCAGTGCCGACTTCTGATTCTACTTGGACGGATGTCGGTGAATAAGGCTCAGCCAAATAAGCCGAGCCGTTTAAACGTATACGGTTTTCGAACATCCGCCCGCCTTTCTTTATGAACGGTGGGTTTTGTTTAACTAGTTAACAAGGATGTTTAATCGTATGAAAAAATCTTTATTAATGACAACCGCACTTGTCGCCGCTTTTTCGGCAACAAATGTTTGTGCGGAAGATTGGACAATCAGTTCCAAAGAAACAATCACAGATGAACTCATCTCCAAAGATAATGTTACCATTGCAACTGATGGAGATATAACCATTTCAGGAAATAACAGCGGAATTATCTCTAATGGTAACTTTACAATGGAAGACGGTAGTTTGACTGCTTCTTCCAATGGTGGAAGTGCTGACACCGGTGTTTTTGTAAGAGGCGAAAATTCCTCTGCAACCATAAAAAACGGTACTATAAATTTAACCGAAGCCCGTATTGCCAAAGGTGAGGAAGACACTGATACAACAGGTGATGTTAATATCTCTGGGGGTAAAATTACCTTAAACAATCAAGCCTATATCGAAATGTACGATACCAATACCGGAAGTGTCAATTTAAGCGGTGGTGAACTCAATATTAACGACAATTCTGGGATATTGTTAGACGGTGCTAATAATTTCACGATGACAGGCGGTACCTTGACCGCAACATCAAACGGTAATAGTGCCGATACTGGTGTTTTTGTTAAAGGTGACGGGGCTGATGTCAATATTCAGGGTGGTGATATTAATTTAACCGATTCCCGTATTTATAAAGGTAATGATACCGCAACCAGTGGCGATATTAATATCTCCGGTGGAAATATCACGTTGAATAAAAACGCTTATATTGAAATGCGTAAAGAAAATACGGGCAACGTCAATATGACGGGTGGCAAATTGGTTTTGAATGAAAATTCAGGTTTATTGCTCAATACCAATGATAACCAGGAAATTGACGGAAATGCTATAAAACTTATTGTAAACGGAGATAATGCAACTATTATCGCAAACGGAAATAACCAAATTAGCAGTGATATTGACTTCACAAAAGGAACAATTACAGTAGCCAACGGGGCTAGTTTAATCTCTGGCGATATTGCAATGAACAGCGAAAATGCCAAAATTGACTTGTCGGGTAAACTAGATACCAATGTCAGCGGTTCCGGCAATCTCTGCTTTAAAAACTCTGCCGCAAATATCAGCGGTAATGTCACCGGTTCAAATCTGACTTTCGAAGCCGACCATTCTTTAAGCAAGGCGATTGGCGGAACTATCGGTAATATAACAGCATTGAATGTTAGCAAAGGTACTTTGACTTATGACAAAAATACTGGTTCAATCGGGAATGTATCTGTCGCCGGTGGTGCTGGTTTAGATATCGGAACCAACAAATTAACTGCAACAACGGTTGATTTTGCCGATAATTCAACACTTGGTTTGAAAGTTGCTTCGGCAGACAATTACGGCCAAATCAATGCAAACACAATCAAGATTGGTAATGATACCACAATGAAAGTCACCTTAGATAGCGGTGTCGTTGCAAATGGTGAAACTAAAGATTTTAACTTCTTACAAGGCACTGTAACTGGTGATTTTACTAATAAAATTGCCGATAACAATCGTTATGACATTAGCTTTGAGGACGGTTCATTCAAAATTACGGGAACAGCCTCAGCTTCCGATGTTGTTGCTGATGCCGGAGGTTCTGCGACAAACGCCGCCACAGCCGAAGCTTGGGATACTTTAACATCTTCATCAACGGCAAGCCCGAAAGCCAAAGCAGTTGCTTCGGTACTAAGTGATCTTTCACAAAGTAACGAACAGGCTTATGTTGCCGCCTTAACAGCAGTTGCTCCGGAAGTTGCGCCAATGGTTCAGAAAACCCAGACTGAAACAGCTAATCAGGTATTTGGCGCTGTATCAACTCGTTTAACTGGGGGTTCAATCTCAACCGGTGCACAAGGTATGTCTTCCGGTGACAATATCTTCAAACGTGGTGCAATGTGGGTTCAGGGTATGTTCAACAAATCCAAACTGGACGATACTTCCAAAGCTAAAGGTTTTGATGCAGACAGTTCCGGTATTGCTTTCGGTGCCGAGAAGTTTGTAACCGATGATACTAAGGTTGGTATTGGTTACGCTTACACAAACACCGATATTGACGGTTTTATGCGTTCAACCGATGTTGATACGCATACTGCCATTGTTTACGGTGAACATAAACCGTCTAACTGGTATGTAAACGGTATTGCAACCTACGGCTGGTCTGACTATGAAGAGAACAAGAGCGTGGCAGGCGTTGGCGTCAAGGCTGACTATGACGTTGAAACTTTCGGCTTACAGGCTATGACCGGTTATGATATACAAGTCAACGGCTTTGGTTTAACACCGGAAGTCGGTATGCGTTATGTTCATATCAGTCAGGACAGTTATAAAGATTCTGCCGACCAACGTGTTTCCGGCAATGACAGCGATATTTTGACCGGTGTCATCGGTGCTAAGGTCAGCAAAAACTTTGAGCTGTCTAACGGTATGAATATCAAACCGGAAGCCAGAATTGCCGCAACTTATGACTTGATGAATGATGATGTTAATTCGGTTGTAACTCTAGCTAATGGTTCGGCTTATGCGGTTGACGGTGAAGCTCTTGACCGTTTCGGAATGGAATTTGGTGCCGGTGTAACAGCGGAAGTCAACGATAATGTTGAACTTTCACTCGGTTACGAAGGCAAATTCCGTGAGGATTACCAAGATCATACCGGATTGATTAACGCCAAATATAAGTTTTAGCATTTAACAACTGGTACAAATACCCTGTGGCTGATTGGTTGCAGGGTGTTTTTTTATGCCTTAATAAATTCGTGACATTTATTGGGATGTGGACTGTATGGACATTTTCCGCCGTGGGGTTTTGGGGCTTGCTTTCCACAATAGCGGCAAACATAGCCCTTTTTGTTCAATTGTTCCCGGAGCTTTTTCATCTCTAGACGGAAAACCGCCAATAAGTTTGCAAGTT
>CABUBU010000001.1 GCA_902489795.1 uncultured Azospirillum sp. | reverse complement strand
AAGAAGTGAGCATATGACAAGTTTATTTAACATATCTGACAATAGACTTTCTTCCGTCTCTGCGGCGGAGGCTTTTGTTTGCTTTTCTCTAATTTCTATTTTCCTTATTCTCATTATGAACCTCTAAGCACTGTCGATAAGGCTTGGGTGCTTGGAGGAACTAAATGTCCGATAAGCCTTAGAAGTCTTTCGTTCAGAATTTGTCAGAGTTTTTCATAATGAGTAATAATAACAGCACCGTATACAATAATTTGTTTAATTTTGTCCTTTGGTATTTTGTCGGGGATTTTTTCCTGCTTGGTATTTTTATTCGTATCCTCTTGTTTTGCCTCTGAATATCTGTGCAGGCTTGGTATTTAGAGGCTAACAAGTTGTAAGCCGGCAAAAATAAACAAAATTAACATAGTAATAGAATAGCAGGAATTAAAATGAGAGAAATGAAAAAATTATCCCTTCAGTTAGATCTGGAATTAAGTAAAATAGCAAAAAAATTTAAGGGGCAGGGCATTAGCGTTGTTATGCCGACGTATATTCCCCAACGTGGTGAAATTTTGCAAGAGTTGAGTCAATACGGCGTAGAAACACTTATATCCGGCGGATATCAGGGCGCTAAATGCTTTAAGGATATTGAACAAGTTGGTATGCCGGAAGATACTTTGCCTTATACGGATTCTTTTCCGGAATGGATAACTAAAGGAATTGTGGACCGGATTCCCGAAGAACGTTTGAGAAACCGTAAAGTGGCTGTTTTTTCTTATGTCAACAATTTAGGTTGGAGCGGTTTTATTAAAAGTCGTAATCTTAACACGGAGATAGTGGCTACCGTGGAACAAAATCTGCGTAACTATTTTGAAGAAAAAGGGAATCTGCTTAAAATTTTGGACACCGCCGGTTTGACCGCATATAAAATTCCGTCAGAACATGTCAGCAACAACACGTCTGCAGAAGAACTGGCGGCTGTGTATCATCGGCTGAAAAACGAAGATGGCAAAGTGGTTGTTCAAGACTGTTGCTCTGAAAATGGAAATGCCGGTGGTAAGGGAACCGTTTTTATTGATAATGTTGAAGATTTTGTTGCCAATGTCAGAGGACATAACGGAAACAGAAAAGTTGCAAGATTTATAAACGGCTATGAAAGTAATATGTCATTTTTTGCCGGTAACCGTATGCCTGCAGAAGATATGCTTGGAGCTAAAAAAATAAACATGACTTCCGATATGGATCCTTTTGATCCCAATACTTTGGATAAGTTGTTGCTGCAGGCGGAAAGGGAAGGCATAAATGAGAGCAATATTGTTACTGTTGTCGGCAGAGGGACACTTAAGGCCGTAGGGGACGAAAATTTAACCAGCGGCGAATCTAATGGTGTGGGCAATGATATAGGTTATGTCTATGAGGATTCTGTTCGCAATCAAATAAAAGAAATTGGCAAAAAGCTGTCAAGTTTGATGGCCAGAGCCGGTAAGGTTGGTTTGGCCGGTGCAGATTTAATTGTTGATCGTACGGGCAAAGTTTGGATTAATGAGATAAACGACCGTCAGCAAGGCCCGACCGCCCAGATGTCTAAAGATGCCGAGCAAAACGGGATTCCGTCTTTGTTGAAAGTTGCACTGGTGAGCGGTTATGCCGATTTCAAGGAGGACAGAGTCCAGGATCTGTTTAGAAGATTGCAAGAAAACGCAACAGAAATAAATGAAGCCTATACAACTTCGAAAGGTGAGTTTTATCTGAAAGTGCATTCGACCCACCCGCAAGGACAGTTGGAATATGTGCAGAATAATTTGAAGCCGGGGTTTTATGATATTGTTAGACAGGAAGATAATTCATGGAAGTTGGAGTTTTCTTCTTACCGCAAGCCTTCAGATAAAGTGGAATATGAAACCAACCCGAAAACCGGACGCGTAACGGTAAAACTCGTTGGGGGCGATTGGAAAGTCGGTGACCATCTTGACAACGGTTCGCAGCTGTTTCGTCTGACCGGTGTGACAGATCCGCAAAATCCTCCTTTTGTCATCAAAGATGGCAAGACGAGGCTGAATCCGCAATGGCGAGGTGTTGTGGAGGCCTGCTATAATCATTTGTTTGGCGAAGGATATATGCAAAAGAATCCTTTGATGCAGAAACGGCGCGCTGCAAGCGAAGCTTTGCCCAGATGGCGTCCTGTTGCAGTTGATAAATCATTCTTTACGGCCGCGAATAACAATGATACAAAGTTGATCAGTTATATGTGGTTAAATCGAAACAAAAAAGCATATTAGTCACTGAGGAGAAGCCATGAAAATAACAAAAGAAAGCCTGAATGTCGGTTTTACACCGATGGGAACGTCGTTGGAAATTTTGAAATATGAACTGGATTCTGAATGTGCGGGAAAAACTGTTTACATTCAGAGCGGCATCCATGGCGGAGAAATTACGCAGTGGATTCTCCACGAACTGTATCATTTTCTTGAAGATAAGATGATTTCCGGAAAAGTTGTTTTGATTCCCTGTGCCAATCCGGTTTCGTGGACCCAGAGGGCATACTATTCCACTAACGGAAAGTTTGACTTTTATATGGGGAAGGATTGGAACCGAAACTTTCCGGGGAATTTTGACGGATCCATGGGCGAAAGAATTGCCGCAACTTTGTTTGCCATGGCGAAGCAGGCAGATTTTGCGCTTGATTTGCATACATCAAGACACAGTATTCCGTTTGGTATTTTTTCTAAGCAGGAGTATTTGCCATGGGTTAAGGTCGCAGGTGTTCGCTATAATCAATTTATTGATATGGGAGCAAATTCTGCTTATAAAAACACCTTAAATTCCTGTTTGGATAATGCCGGTGTGCCTAACTTGTGCATTGAGTGCGGCAGTCACGATGCCTATGAAGCAGAAAATGTGCAAGAAGTGGTTGCCGCGGTTAAGCGTCTTTTGGTTGAACTGAAAGTGGTTAAAGCGGAAAATGAGAATGTTGAGCCGAAAAAAGTAAAGGTGTTTTCCAAAACAGTAAAATATTGCGCCCAAAAAGGCAGTCTGATCAGATTGGCTAAGAAACTTGGGGATGAGGTTTGCCTCGGAGATGATTTGTTCTACTGTTTTGATAACAACGAGCTGGGAAAAACGACTGTAGAAAAAGCACGGCACAACGGGGTGTTGTTTAAAACTTCGCCAACCTACATATATTGGAGCGGCGACGATGTTTTGCAACTTCTTTTGCAAGATGATGTTCGGGAAATATAATTGAAAAAGTTGCCCCATCGGGGCGACTTTTTATTTTTATGCAGTGGTTAGAATAAAATGTTTTTTTGTTTGCTGTTTGGGAAACCTGTTGCAAAAACAGTCTTGTTCTTTGATATAAAAATTTTTGAACGCAATAAAAATAACTTTCGTTTTTAATTATGGGTTTAAATTGATAATTAAATATTTTAAATTTCTTAAAACGAGTATGGACAGAACGATTAATCGGTTAGCAGATTTTTTAATAGAGTGGAAGTGCAATGAAATTTTCTAAAATCAAAAACAAATTCTGGATTTGTGCGATGCTGGCTGCCTTGGTTGGTTTGTATTTGGTATATTTTGAAGAAGAAGATACGATTACCTATATTACGGAAGAAGTTCGCAGACAAAACGTTGAAAAGGTGGTGAACGCCACCGGTGAAGTCAAGGCGGTTGACCTGGTAACCGTCGGCGCTCAGGTTTCCGGCAAGATCGAAAAGCTTTACGTTTCGATCGGCCAGAAAGTGAAAATGGGCGACATGATCGCCGAGATCGACTCGACCACCCAGCAAAACGACGTGGACATTGCCAAGGCCAAGATGAGCAGTTATCAGGCACAGCTGAAGGCGGCCAAAACTTCGCTGAAAATTGCCCAAAAGCAGTATCAGCGCATGCAGAGCCTGAGAAAACAGAACGCGGCTTCGACCGAAGACCTGGAAAACGCCGAGGACGGTTACGAATCGGCCATGTCGAAAGTGGCGGAAATAGAGGCCTCGCTGAAAGAAACGGAAATATCTCTCAGCACTGCGGAAACCAACCTCGGCTATACCAAAATTACGGCACCGCTCGACGGCACCATCGTTTCGGTGCCGGTCAAAGTGGGACAGACAATCAACGCGGCGATGGATACGCCGACGATTGTGCAGATTGCCGATCTTAATCAGATGGAGATTTATATTGAAATTTCGGAAGGCGACATCGGCAACATCAGGCCGGGGGTGAAGGTTACCTACTCGGTGCTGGCGGACATGAACAAGGTTTATGAAACGACATTGAAGTCGATCGACCCGGCGCTGACGCTTTTGACCGATGACCAGTATACGGAAGTGGTAGATTCTAGCGAAGCGATTTACTTTTACGGCCGGCTGGTGGTACCGAATGTTGACGGCAAGCTCAGAATCGGCATGACGACGCAGAACGTGATTTATGTTGAAAGCGCCGAAGACGTGCTGACGGTGCCGGCGATGGCGCTTAAGGGCGACGTTGACGGCAAATACGTGGAAGTGCGGACGGCCGAAGGGGTGGAGCGGCGGTCGGTGATAACGGGCGTGTCCGACGATCTGAACGTTGAAATCAAAAAAGGCGTGAGCGAAGGCGAAGAAGTGGTGATTGCCAAAATGTCGTCGGCGGAGATTTTTGATAAGGCGGCCAATGCCAGAGGCGCCAGGAGATTTCGATGAACATAATCGAATTGAAAAAAATCAACAAGTATTTCGGCAGCGGCGGCAACCGGGTTCATGTCTTGAAAAACATTGATCTGCAAATAGAAAAGGGTGATTTTGTGGCGATTATCGGCCAGTCCGGTTCCGGCAAATCGACGATGATGAACATCATTGGTTGTCTGGACGTGCCGACTTCCGGGTCGTACAAGATCAACGGAGTGGAAGTCGGGCGGATGGACAAGGATCAGCTGGCGGAACTGCGCTGCAAAACGTTTGGTTTCATTTTTCAGCGCTACAATCTGCTGAACAGTCTGAAAGCGAGCGAAAACGCGGCTCTGCCGGCGGTTTATTTGGGGCTGAACGCGGAGGCGCGCGACCGACGGGCGGTCGAACTGCTGAAAAAACTTGACCTCGGCAACAAACTGGCCAACCGTCCGAACGAACTTTCCGGCGGCCAGCAGCAGCGGGTGAGCATTGCCCGGGCGCTGATGAACGGCGGCGAAATCATTCTGGCTGACGAGCCGACCGGCGCGCTCGATTCCAAAAGCGGCGAAATGGTGATGAACATCATCAAAGGGTTGCATAAACAGGGGCATACGATCATTCTGGTGACGCATGACAGCCATATTGCCGCTCAGGCCAGCCGGATTATTGAGATCAAGGACGGGGAAATTGTTTCCGACGTGCGCAGGGCGGAAGATTTTTACGAGGTGACGGACACGGTGGAGGACGTTCACCGCAGTCGGCTGGACGCCCTGAAGTACAGTTTTCTCGAATCGCTCAAGATGTCGCTGCATGCCATTCTGGCAAACAAGATGCGTTCGCTTCTGACTATGTTGGGGATTATCATCGGCATTGCCTCGGTGGTGTCGGTGGTGGCGCTCGGCAACGCTTCGCAGGCCAAAATCATGGCACAGATCAACTCGATGGGTACCAACACCATCGACATTATGCCCGGCAAGGGGTTCGGCGATATGCGTTCGGGGCGGGTGAAAACGCTTAAGGTGCGCGATTCCGACTATCTCGGCAAACAAGGGTTTATCGACAATTCGACGCCGAACGTTTCCGCCGGCGGCACGCTGGTTTACCGCAACTATTCGCTGACCGCGCAGCTGAGGGGCGTCGGCTCGACCTATTTTGACGTCAAAGGGCGCAAGATTGCGCAGGGTCGTATATTTACCGACGAGGAAGTGGACCGGATGGCTTCGGTGGTGGTTATTGACGACAACACCTTAAACGAGATGTTTGAAAACGATCCCAACCCGCTCGGCAAAGTTATTATCTTCAACAAGAAGCCGCTGACGGTAATCGGGGTGACGGAGAAGGACAGCAGTCCGGGACCGATGTCGGAAACGATGAACATCTGGGTTCCTTATACCACTGCCATGTACCGGATTAATGGCAGCAGCGACATCAATTCGATTACGGTGAAGGTTTCCGACCATGTCAATTCGCAGGTGGCGGAAGAGGGAATCGAACATATTCTGACTTCGCTGCACGGCAAGAAGGACTTTTTCATGATCAACACCGACAGCATCAAACAGACGGTGCAGAGTGCAACCGACACGATGAAGTTTCTGATTGCCGGCATTGCCGTCATATCGTTGATCGTGGGCGGCATCGGAGTAATGAACATCATGCTGGTTTCGGTGACCGAACGAACGCGGGAAATCGGCATTCGCATGGCGATCGGCGCCAAGCAGGCGGATATTCTTCAGCAGTTTCTGATCGAGGCGATTCTGATCTGCCTGGTGGGCGGATTTATGGGCGTGACGCTGTCGATGCTGATCGGTTTTCTGTTCAATACCTTTTCTGAAAACTTCGGCATGATTTTTTCCACCGCGTCGATCGTGCTGGCGCTGGTCTGTTCGACCGCGATCGGCATCATTTTCGGCTATATGCCGGCCAAAAACGCCTCTAACCTCAACCCTATTGATGCATTAGCGAGTGAATGAGATGAGACACTGTCGAACCGTAAAATTGTTTTTTGGCGTCAGCCTGGCGCTGCTTTCCGGCTGTGCGTCGGTCGAACCGGAACCGCGTTTGCTGGCGGATGAACTGCAATATGCCGAAGCTGTCGGCGGCCGTTATAAGGCTGACGGAAACTGGTGGCGGCAATACAACGATCCCGAACTGAACAACCTGATCGAAACGGCGTTGGTCAACAATCCGGACTATCTGAAAGCGGCGTTTGAGGTCGAGAAGGAACTGGCCGGCCTGGGGCTGGCGACGGCCAATTTGTTTCCTACCCTTTCGGGCGAGCTTTCCGCTTCTTCGCAACGCAAGATTCATACCGGTGACAATTTTGCCGACAGTTTTTCCGGCGATCTGGGGCTGAGTTACGAGGTCGACCTCTACGGCAAAATCAGAAACCGGCAGACGGCGCAGGAGTTTGCCTACAAGGCGACGGTAATGGACAGGGAAGCGGCGCGGCTGACCCTGATCAACAGCGTAATCGACCTTTATTTTAACCTTGAATATCTGCAAAACTCGATCGAACTGACCCGGCGGAACATAAAATCTTATGAGGATATTCAGAAAATCACCGGACAGAAGTACGCGAGCGGCAAAACCGACAACGTGGAATATTTGCAATCCAAACAAAGTCTGCTGTCGGAAAAAAACAAACTGCTTAACCTCGAAACCGGGTTTAAGGAAACGGTAACCAGCCTGCAGAACATTCTTAACGTAACGGGCGGGGTGGACGAAATCGCGTTCGGCGATATTTTAAAACAAAAAGGCTCGGCGCCCGAGCTTGACGTGCCGCTTTCGGTACTGGCCAAGCGGCCTGACCTGCTGGCGGCGCAATACCGGCTGGAAGGGGCTTTCGAGGAGCTGAAGGCGGAAAACAAAAACTGGTATCCGAACGTTTCTCTCCGCGGGGCGTTGGCTTCCGGTTCCGACAAGGCGCGGACGACGTTTGACTTTTCCTATATTCTCGGCAGCGTGTCGGTGGATCTGCCGTTCCTCGACTGGAACCGGGTTAAGAACAATATCAGGATTTCCGAAGCGGATTATCAGGTCAGTCTGATTGAGTTCAAAGATACGCTGAACCAGGCCTTAAACGAAGTCGCCTATTACTATTATGCTTATCTGAAATCGTTGGAGATATACCGCAACGTGGAAGAAAACTATCGCAATTCGGTTAAAATTACCGCTTATTACCGCAGCCGCTACAATTACGGCAAAGAAGAGTTCAAGGACTTCCTCGAGGCGGTCAATACCGAAAATTCCCTGCGCAACGATCTGATCGAGCAGAAGTACCAGATCATTAAATACGAAAACTATATCTACAAGGCGATGACCGGCCGCTATGAAGCCGTTTCCCCGACCGGGGAATAGCGTTTTCCGAAAAGGGCGGAAAAAAATGCGGCATCGCGAAAAAAACGCTTGACTTCGAGTTAAGTCTAAGTTTTAGACTGCCGGCAAAATAATTCTTGGTTAACGATTCAGGAGAAAAAAATGGCATATCTGGACAAGATCAATTCACCCGAAGACTTGAAAAAGCTGAATATGGCGGAAACGGAAGCGCTGGCCGGCGAAATCCGTTCGGCGGTGCTTAACCGCGACAGCAAAATCGGCGGCCACGTCGGTCCCAACCTGGGGATTGTCGAAACCGCAATTGCTCTGCATTATGTGTTTGATTCGCCGAAAGACAAAATTGTTTACGATGTTTCGCACCAAAGCTATCCGCACAAGATTCTTACCGGACGCAAGAACGGTTTTCTCAAAGTTGAGGAAATGGGAAAAATTTCCGGCTATACCAATCCGAATGAGAGCGAACACGACTTTTTTGTTGTCGGCCATACGTCGACTTCCGTCAGTCTGGCCTGCGGTCTGGCCAAAGCGCGCGACCTTCGGGGCGAAAAGCACAACGTGATCGCGGTGATCGGCGACGGTTCGCTTTCCGGCGGCGAGGCGCTGGAGGGACTGAGCAATGCGGCGGTGCTTGACAGCAACATCATTATTGTCATCAACGACAACGAAATGTCGATTGCAGAAAACCACGGCGGTTTGTATACCAACCTGCGGCTGTTGAGGGAAACCGGCGGCAAGGCCGAGTGCAATATGTTTAAGGCGCTCGGTTTTGACTATCGCTATGTCGGGGACGGAAATTCGGTCGAAGCGCTGATCGGGGTTTTCGGCGAAGTCAAAGATACGCCGCGGCCGACGGTTGTTCATATTCATACCTTAAAAGGCAAAGGTTATAAATTTGCCGAAGAAAACAAGGAAAAATGGCACTGGAATCTGCCGTTTGATATTGAAACCGGTGAAATTACGGTTGCCGCCGGCGGCGAAAACTACAATGACATCACTTACGATTATCTGAAGAACAAAATTGCCGAAGACAAGACGGTGGTCGTGGTTAATGCCGGCACGCCGGGCGCTTTCGGCATCAATGCGGAAAAACGGGCGGCGTTGGGCGAAAACTTCGTTGACGTCGGCATTGCCGAAGAACATGCGGTGGCGATGTCCTCAGCCCTGGCCAAAGGCGGCTGCAAACCGGTCTATCTGGTCTGGAGTTCGTTTGTGCAGAGAACTTACGACCAGCTTTCGCAGGATCTGGCAATCAACAACAATCCGGCGGTGATTCTGGTTTCCGGCGCCGGCATTTCCGGCGGCGACGTCACTCACCTCGGCTGTTTTGACATTCCGCTGATCGGCAATATCCCGAACATCGTTTATCTGGCGCCGGCCGGCAAAGAGGAATATCTGGCCATGCTTGACTGGGCGGTGGAACAAACCGCGCACCCGGTAGTGATCCGCATTCCTTCCGAAGTTCGTCCGTCTGTCGGCGAGGTTGAAAAAGACTACGGCCGCCTAAACCGCTATCAAATGGTGAAACGGGGCGAAAAAGTTGCCGTTCTGGGGCTGGGCAGCTTCTTTGCCCTCGGCCAGCGGGTTGTCGAACGGCTGCGGGAACGCGGGATTGAGGCGACGCTGATCAATCCGCGCTATATTACCGGTCTGGACGGGGAACTGCTGACTTCGCTCAAGGCGGATCATCAGTTGGTGGTCACGCTGGAAGACGGCGAACTGGACGGCGGCTTTGGTGAAAAAATTGCCCGTTTCTACGGCGCCGATCCGATGAAGGTTCTCACCTTCGGAGCCAAAAAGGAATTTACCGACCGAGTGCCGCTCGACGAGCTTTACCGACGTTATCGTCTGATGCCGGAGCAGATTGTCGAAGACATCGTGAAAGCGCTGTAAAACGCGCCAGAAAAGGAAAGCTGCGGGTTCGCCGGATTGAGGCGGACCCGTTTTGTAATATTTTATAATTTTTGTTGATTTGCTATTTGTCGGCTGCTGTTTCATACTCTGCTTCTGACGAGAAAAGGAGAAAAAATATGAAACACGGGAAAAATTTTATCCTCGGGGAATATGTGATCATTAAAAAACCGGAACTGGTCGAAGTGGGCGACAATGTGCGGATTGCCGACTTCTGCCGGATTTCTTCGGCCTGCAAAATCGGTTCCGACTGCGAAATCGCGCCCGGCACCTACATTGCCGGCGGCGACGGCAAATATACCTTTGAGATGGGCAGCTATTCCAGTCTGGCGGCCGGCGTCAAAATCTGGCTGTCGAGCAACGACTACGTCAACGAGCTGGTTACCCATTCGGTTCCCTGCGTCAGGGAGATTCAGGGTGACGTGCGGCTGGGAAAATATACCGGCGTCGGCACCAATTCGGTGATCATGCCCGGCAACGACATTCCCGAGGGGGTAACGATCGGCGCTTTAAGCTTTGTGCCGTCAGGATATAAATTTGAACCGTGGACGGTTTACGCCGGGCAGCCGATCCGCCCGGTCAAAAAACGCAACCGCGCCAACATTATGCGCACATTGATGAAAATCGGCTGCATAGAAGCCTGTGAGGAAGCTGCCGGGGAGGAAAGATTATGTGCGGAATAGTGGGTTACGTCGGCGGCGGCGCAGTCAGCGAAATTTTGCTGGCGGGGCTGAAAAATCTGGAATACCGGGGGTATGATTCGGCCGGCATTGCCTTGAACGACAACGGCAGAATCGACGTTTTCAAGGCTCCGGGCAAGCTCGGCAATCTGTGTGCGGCGGCCGCCGGAAAAGCGGACAGGCTGCCGGCGACCGGCGGCATCGGGCACATCCGCTGGGCCACCCACGGCAAGGCAACGGTTGAAAACGCACATCCGCATCTGTCAAACGACGGCCGGCTGGCGTTGGTGCATAACGGCATTATCGAAAATTACAAGTTGCTGCGCGAAGAACTGGAGCGGGAAGGATATGTCTTTTCTTCCGAAACCGATACTGAAGCCGCGGTGCATCTGTTTGAGCGCGAATATAAGAAATCCGGGGCGCTGGAAGCGGCGGTAACGGCCGGGGTCAGGCAGCTGAAAGGAGCGTTTGCCTTTTGTATCATGCATGAAAACGAACCGGACAAGATTGTCGCCGTGCGGCAGAACGCGCCGCTGATTGTGGGACTGGGCAAAGACGAGAACTATGTTGCCAGCGATATTCCGGCCATTGTCGGCAAAGTGCGGCGGATTATTTATCTGGACGACGGCGAAATAGCCGTAATTACCCGAAACGAGGCAAAAATATACGATTTTGACGGTCGTCCGATCGAACGTCAGCCGGAGTATATCGGCTTTAATCTGGAAGTGATCAGCAAGCGCGGTTATCCGCATTTTATGCTGAAGGAAATCAACGAACAGCCGGACATCGTCCGCCATCTGCTGCAGGATGCTTATGCCGACGGGCGGGAAACGCCGCTGTTGCCGAAGGTCAACATTGCCGCCGCGGCCAAAGCGGAGAGGATTGAAATCATCGCCTGTGGTACTTCCCTGCACGCGGCGGCGGTGGCCGGTTTTGCTTTTGAAGAGTGGCTGAAAATTCCGGTTTCTGTCGTTGCTGCTAGCGAATATATTTACCGGAGTTGCCTGACCGACGAAAAAACGCTGACGATCGGCATTTCCCAGTCGGGCGAAACGGCCGATACCATCACCGCTGTCAAACGGGCGGAAGAATGCGGCGCGCACATTCTGGTTTTGACTAACCGCGAGGATTCGAGCATCGTCCGCCATGCCGGCAGTCTGCTGCCGCTGAAAGCGGGGATTGAGGTCAGCGTGGCCGCTACCAAATCCTACACCGCCCAGCTGACCTGTCTGTACCTTTTGGGGCTGGCGCTTGCTTCCGCGCGGGGAAGTCTGCTGTCGGCCGAACTCGGAAAACTGCGCGACGAACTGCGGCAGCTGCCGGCCAAAATGGAAAAGGCGCTGAGCGAGGACGGAAAAGTGAAGGCCGCGGCGGAAAGGCTGAAAGACTATCGGCAGATGATTTATATTGCCCGCGGCGTCAATCTGCCGACGGCGCAGGAAGGCGCACTGAAACTGAAAGAGATCAGCTACGTCAATGCCAACGCTTATCCGGCGGGAGAGTTGAAACACGGGCCGATTGCGCTGCTTGACGAAAATATGCCGGTGACGGCGGTGCTGGCGCCCGGCGGCAGGGTTTATGACAAAATGATTTCCAACTGCGAGGAAGCGCGAGCCAGACATGCGTTTTTGACCGGCGTGAGCTTTGACGGCGACCGGCGGGCGGAAGAACTGTTCGATTTGTTGCTGACAGTACCTTCGACCGCGGAAATGTTTTCGCCACTGCTGTTGAATCTGCCGCTGCAGCTTCTGGCCTATCATATTGCCGATCTGCTTGGGCGCGAAGTCGATCAGCCGCGCAATCTGGCCAAATCGGTTACGGTTGAGTAAAGTCTTCCGTTTCCTCTTCTCCCGCATCGGGCGCCAGTTCGGCCAGCATCTGCCGGGTTTTGGCGATGCCGGTGCGGGCTTCTTCCGCGGCCTGTGTGCGTTTGGCGGTTTCAAAAATATAGAGCGCGTCGTGGTAGCAGGCCAGCGCCTCTTCCAGAGCTTCGCGGTTGGCGGAGATTTTGCCTTCCAGATAATAGGTTTCGGCAATTTTTTGCTGGATCCGCGCCCAGTAAAGCGGCTGCCGGTTTTCGGTGACGATTTTCTGCTGGTTGCGGTAGGCGGCCACGGCCAGCCGGCAGATGTCGGGGCTCCGGGTGCGGTGGCCGAGGTTGTGCAGCAGGTAGCCGAGATTGCCTTCTATATGTCCCCAAAAGCCGGGAAACTGCGCCTGAGTGAAAATACGTTCGCATTCCCGCAGCTGCGAAACCGAATCGCGCAGCGCCTGCAGGTCTTCGGTTCGTTTCCAGTAGTTGTAGTAAAGGCCGGAAAGTTTGTAGCAAATGTGGCCGTGGTCGTAGGGATAGGTATATTTGCCGAAGTATTTCTGCGCCTGCCGGTAGTCGGCAATGGCGGCGCGGAAATAAACGTCCGAATGTCTGTTCGCGTAAACCGAGGCGCAGTCGTTTAACTGTCCGAGGTGCAGGTATATGCAGCCGAGGTGCGTCGGCTCAAAAATCTGTTTTTGATATTTGAGGGCGGTTTCAAACAAATTGGCGATGATTTTGAAATCGTTTTCGTTTTTGCCGTCGGCGGCGGCCGTCATGTAAATCAGTCCCAGTTGGTTCATGATGTAGGGCATGTACTCAAGCCCGAGGGATTTGGCGGAATCGATTTTTGAAATGCGGGCAATGACTTTTTTCAGCAGATATTTTTTATAGATCCGGTATTCCTTGTCCGGCCGGTCGGCGGCGCTGACGACGGTGCCGGTCAAGAGATCGAGCAGCGGCTGCGGAAATTCGCCGCCGGCAAGCGTGTCGGCCGGCAGATACATGCTGTCGAGCAGGCAGACGAAAGAACCGTCTTCTTTTTCGTACTGCCGCGGGGTCTGGAAGTTGAGCCGCAGCCGGTTTTCTTCGCGGCAGCCCCAGATCAGGACGTCGGCGCCGGTTTTTTCCAGCAGGTTCTGTCCGCGGTCGATCAGGTCAAAAAAATTGCGGCTTTCGAAGTTGAGGAAAGAAAGGTCAAAATCTGCTTTCAGACTGGCGACATCCAACCCTTCCGCGCCTTGCAGCAGCTCGGCCAGTTTTTCTCCGCCGCTGCTGCTGACACGGTCGTAAAAGTCGGCAACGATGACTTTGAATTTGATTTCCGTCGGAACATGCCCGACCGCCGGCCTTGCCGTTGCCGGCCGGGGCGGAGACACCAGTTGTTGCAGCAAACGGCGAAACATCAAAAATCATTGTCCTTTTTTATGTAGCTTTTGAACTCGTTGACCCGGTCCTGAATTTCTTCCAGTACCTGCGCGTTGATGTCCCGCAGGGTTTGCGGCGGCGTCGGAATGTTGCGGAAGCGATAGTCGAGCCAGAGCGTGATCATGGTCGAAACCAGCAGCAGCGACCACGGCGTCGGCGAATAGGCCTGGAAGCAGCCGAAAAACAGCATCAGCATCTGAATGCGGACGGTGAACGAGGCCGCCTGCGCCGGGTCCATGCCGTCGGCCGTTGCCTGACGAAAGCCGGTGTTGGCGGACAAGTCTTCGTAGCGGGGCAGAAAAGTCAGTTTCAGCGCCAGCGCCCAGAGGAAGTCAATGAGGAAGAAAAGGGCAAAAATTACGCAGCAGGAGGCTGCGCCTTCGCCCGCCGCCGGCGCGATCAGGGAGAACAGCAGAAAGCCGAAAGCCGCCGCGTCGCGGGAGGAAATCTTGATCCGCGAAGGATGCCAGGAAAAGACCGTCAGCGCCAGGAAGGCGGCGGCAAACATCCAACCGAAAACGCCGAGCATCAGCGGAAGGGCGTTGACGGCGCCCAATATGCCGATGCCCAGAGAAATATTGAGCGACTGAACGGCAAGCATGCCGTCGCCGCTGTTGACGTAAGGATACAGACCGACGAAAAACAGCCATGCCGCGGCCAAAATCAAACGGTTGGCAAGCGGCGGAAGGGACGGAACGACATTAACGGCGTTTTCCGGCATGACGACGACGGCCAGAACAACGGCGAGCGTCAGCAGCAGAAACCGGCGGCGCGGGGAATCGAGCCGGCCGAACAAGGCGATGGCAAAGGCACCGGCAAACGGTACGACGATCTGCCAGAAATTGTAAGAACCGATGAAGTCGTCGCCGTCATAAAGGAAGAAACGGACGCCGAGCATCAGCGGCAGCAGAACCAGTGCCGGCGGCAGAAAGGCGGAACTGCCGAGCCCGCCGCGGTTGAACATGGTCCGGCGGGAAACGATGCCGTAGACGGCGGCGGGAATGATAAAGCTCAGGAAAGCCAGCCCCAGGACGATAAAAAAGGTTATGTTCATTGCGGTGCTCCTCACGGGTTGAATGAGTCTGTTATAATATGGATCGGTTATTTCTTCAACAGTTATGTCGCCTGCTTTTGCAGCCGGGCGGCAAAAAAGCCGTCGATGCCGTCCAGCATGTCGGGCAGACAGCGGATGAAGCCTTCGGACGTAATCAGCCGTTCAAAACCCGGCTGCCGGAAGGGGTTGATTTCTTCCGCGGCAACCGGGAGAACCGCAAAATCGGGATGTTCCGCGACAAAACGGCCGATCTGCCTTTCTCCCTCGTCTTTGCTCATTGAACAGACGGCATACATCAGAATGCCGCCGGGCGCGACCGCTTTGGCCGCGGCGTTCAGCAGTTTTTGCTGAAGGCCGGTGCTGCGGCGGATGTCGGCGACGGTGCGGGTATGAACGATTTCCGGATGGCGGCGCAGCGTGCCGTCGGCCGAGCAGGGGGCGTCAAGCAGCACGATGTCGTATTGCGGGCAGTCGCTGAGATATTCGAGGGCGTCGGCGGCAATGACTTTTTGCGCTTTCATGTGCAGACGGGCAAGGTTTTCCTCCATTGTCTTCAGCCGCGCGGCGGAAACGTCGAGCGCGGTGACGTCCGCTTTTCCGGCGATCAGCTGAGCGGTTTTGCCGCCGGGGGCGGAGCAGAGGTCGAGCACTTTCCTGCCTTCGACGCTGCCCAGCGCAATGACCGGCAGCGCGGCGGAAAAGTCCTGCACCCACCAGCAGCCGTCCTTAAAACCGGGCAGTTCGGCGACGCTGCCGGCGTCGTAAAGGCGGATGCTGCCGCTGCCCATAAGACGGCCGCCGAGTTTTTCGCGCCAGTCTTCGGGATCCGCGCGGACGGTGATGTCGAGCGCCGGTTCCTCGACGGTGGCCTTCTCAATGGCGGCGATCTGCCGTCCGGAGTAGTCGCGGCGAAGCATTTCCTTAAAAGCCGGCGGGAAGAAGGGCAGCGGCGGCCGGGCGGCTATTTGTCCGCGGTCGCGGCAGATTTTGCGCAGCACCGCGTTGACGAAGCCGCCGGCGTATTTGCCGCCTTTTTTCTTGGCCAGTTCGACATAGCTGTTGACGGTGGCGTAGTCGGGCGTGTGAAAGTAAAGGACTTCGACCGCGCCGAGGATGATTGCGGCATGCGGCGCGTCCGGCCGGGCGGGGATTTTTTTGGCGGCGTAACCGCGAATCACGCTTTTGATGAATTCCTGCCGCCGAAGCGCCGTCATTACCAGCCGTTTGACGAAAGCCGTTTCCTGCGGGGAAAGCCCTTTGAGTTCGTCGGCGTTGCCGCCGACACGGGCCGAATCGAGAGATTTCATGTAAATTTCGAAAGCCGTATTGCGAATGTTCACGTTTGTTTTCCTTTTCAGATCAATTGTCCGGTAACGGGCAGTTTAGGTAATTGCGGCGGCAAATACAAGTGCGAAAGTAATTTAACCCTATTGTATTTTTGCGAAATATATTATAGCCTTATGCGCAAAACCAAGAAATCGGACTAATTTAAGATACGGAGAAAAAAGTTGAAGGACGACTGCAGCGCCCGTCATAACGGCAAGCCTTTTGCCGAATGGCGGAAAGAATGGGAACTGGAAGAAAGATACAATTTCCGCACGATCGAAAGCAAATGGCAGAAAATATGGGACGAGGAAAAGGCCTATAAGGTGGAGATCGACCGCAACCGCGAGAAGTTTTATGTACTGGTCGAATTTCCCTATCCGTCCGGCGCCGGGCTGCATGTGGGGCATCCGCGTTCCTATACCGCGCTTGACGTGGTGGCGCGCAAAAAACGGATGCAGGGCTTTAACGTGCTTTATCCGATGGGCTTTGACGCCTTCGGGCTGCCGGCCGAAAACTATGCGATCAAGACCGGCGTGCATCCGGCGGTTTCGACCAAGGCTAACATCGAAAACTTTACCCGGCAGCTGAAATCTATCGGCTTCAGCTTTGACTGGGACCGCTGCATAACCACCTGTGATCCGGAATATTACAAATGGACGCAGTGGATGTTTATCAAGTTTTTTGAAAAAGGTCTGGCCTATAAAGACAAGATTGCCATCAACTGGTGTCCGTCATGCAAAGTGGGACTGGCCAACGAAGAAGTGGTCAACGGCCGCTGCGAGCGCTGTGGTGCCGAAGTGGTGCGTAAGAACAAAGAACAGTGGATGATTGCCATTACCAAATACGCCGACCGTCTGATCGAAGATTTGAACGAACTGGATTTCATCGACCGGGTCAAGTCGCAGCAGATCAACTGGATCGGCCGTTCGGAAGGTGCCGAGCTGGATTTCGGTCTGACCGACAAAGAGGGAAATCCGCTGGCGGACAGAAAACTGACGGTTTTCACCACCCGGCCGGACACCGCTTTCGGCGTAACCTACATGGTGCTGGCGCCGGAGCATAAATATGTTGCCGAGCTGGCGGACCGGTTTGAGAACAAGGACGAAATCAGAGCCTATGTCGAAGCGACGGCGAAAAAGTCAGAGCTGCAGAGAACCATGGACGACAGCAAAACCGGGGTTGAGCTGAAAGGCGTTAAGGCAAGGAATCCCTACAACGGCGAACTGATTCCGGTCTTTATTTCCGATTATGTCCTTACCGGTTACGGCACCGGCGCGATTATGGCGGTGCCGGCGCACGACCAGCGCGATTATGATTTTGCCAAGGCGTTTAACCTGCCGATCGTACAGGTGCTGGAAGGCGGGGATATTGCCGAAAAGGCGTGGGAAGAAGACGGCGCCCATATCAATTCCGGCTTCTTAAACGGCATGAACAAGGAAGACGGCATGCGGGCGGCGATCGACCATGCGGTGAAAAACGGTTTCGGCCGCGCCAAAGTGAACTTCAAACTGCGCGACTGGGTTTTCTCCCGCCAGCGTTACTGGGGCGAGCCGATCCCGATGGTTTACTGCGAACACTGCGGCTGGCAGCCGGTTCCCGAATCGGAGCTGCCGCTGAAGCTGCCGCAGGTACCGGACTATCATCCGAACGACGAAGGCGAATCGCCGCTGTCCAAGGCCTTCGACTGGGTTAATACCACTTGTCCGAAATGCGGCGGCAAAGCGCGGCGGGAAACCGACGTGATGCCGAACTGGGCGGGCTCTTCCTGGTATTTCCTGCGTTACTGCGATCCGCACAACGACAAAGAATTTGCTTCCAAAGAGGCGCTTGACTACTGGATGAACGTCGACTGGTACAACGGCGGCATGGAACATACCACGCTGCACCTGCTGTATTCCCGTTTCTGGCATAAGTTCCTCTATGATCTGGGACTGGTGCCGACAAAAGAGCCGTACAAAAAGCGCACTTCGCACGGCATGATTCTGGCGGCAAACGGAGAAAAAATGTCCAAGTCGCGCGGCAACGTAATCAATCCCGACGACATTGTCAATTCTTACGGCGCGGACACTTTCCGCATGTATGAAATGTTTATCGGACCGTTTGACCAGGTGGCGATGTGGTCGGACGAAAGCCTGATGGGCGTATACCGTTTTGTCGGCAAAATTTACGGCCTGATGAAGAAAACGGCGCCGGTTGAGGCTTCCGCCGCCGATCTGCGGGCAATGCACAAGTGCATTCTCGAGGTCAGCGAGCGAATCGACCAGATGCGTTTTAACACCGCGGTTTCTTCGCTGATGACCTATGTCAATTATATGTCGGGGCTGGAGCAGATTCCGAACCTGTTGTATCTGACGCTTCTGAAGCTGATTTCCCCGTTTGCGCCGCATCTGGCGGAAGAAATGTGGGTGCGGATGGGACAGGACGGTCTGATCGTGGCCGAAAGCTGGCCCGCGGGCGATCCCAAACTGGCGGAAGAAGACACGGTGACGATGGCGGTTCAGATCTGCGGCAAAATGCGCGGTACCGTTGAGGTGAAAAAAGACGCGCCGCAGGCCGAAGTCGAAGCCAAAGTGCTGGCGCTGGACAATGTTGTCCGCCAGCTGGAAGGCCGCGAAGTGAAAAAAATCATTGTCGTTCCCAACCGGATCGTCAATATTGTGGCATAATCAACGGAAGGGGAACGCCGGTTCCCCTCTTTTGCAACGAAAGGACAAGGTTTTGCTGTTTCGGAAAAAATATGTGCTGTTGCTGGTTCTGGCTTTGTGCGGCTGCGGGTTTGAACCGCTTTACGTGGAAAAAAAGCATGACAACATGTGGTATTACGGCGGCGATTTTGACACCTCGATCAGCCAGGAAATGGCGCAGATCAGCATTGAGCCGATTTCTCAGCGCTTCGGGCAGATCATGCGCAATGAACTGATTGATCTGCTGACGCCGAAAGGAACGCCGAAAAGCCCTAAATACCGTTTGTTCGTTCATCTGACCGAAAAACGCGTTTCCGACCAGGCGCTGCGTTCGGACATTACCGCAACTCGCAAAATGGTTCGTTACAAAGTCGGCTATTATATGACGGAAGGCACCGAACAGGTGTTGAAAGGCGACAGCATCGCCTATGTCAGTTACGATATTCTGGCCAACCCGTATTCGACCACCATGGCGCAGAAGAAAGGCGACGAAGACGCGGCCAAAATCATTGCCAACGACATAGCCCTGCGACTCGGCGCCTATTTCCACAGCGTGATCACCAACCGGGGAAATCCGAATGATTTTTAAGTCGGTGCAGGTTGACGGCTTTGTCAAAAAACCGGACGAGAAGATCAGGGCGGTGCTGGTTTACGGCAGCAACGACGGTTTGCGGCGCGATACCGTAAAACGGCTGGCGGCTGCGGTTTGTCCCGATCTGAACGACCCGTTCCGTGCGGCGGAGCTTGCCGGCGGCGATCTGGCCGCCGATATAGGTGCGCTGTATGGCGAATTTAACGGTCAGTCGCTGACCGGCGGCCGCCGGGTCGTTATCGTCAACGACGCCGGCAACGACCTGACTAAAGCGATCCGCAAAATGCTGGACGAAAGTCCGAATACCGGCAATTTGCTGATTCTGTCCGGTGCCGGCAGCCTGAACAAAAAGTCTTCGCTGGTCAAACTGGCGGAAGACAGTGAAGACATGGCGGCCGTCGCCTGCTACGAGGACAAAAACGAAGACATTTGTTCGGTTTTAAAAAGCATGGGAATGACTTTTGAACCGGCGGCGGTACAGCTGCTTTGTTCCCGGTTGTCCGGCGACCGGATGGTCAATCTGAACGAACTGGAAAAGCTGGCCACTTATATGGGAACGGCCAAAAACGTGACTTCGGAAATCGTCGGCAAAATCATCAGCGACGCTTCCGATGCCGGTCTGGATGACATTTATTATGCGGTGCTCGGCGGCGACAAGGTGAAGGCGCTGTCCTTTTATACCCGCTATGTCAACGAAGGCAACGAACCGGCGGCGGTGGTGCGGGGACTGACGTATCATCTGATGAAACTGCTGGTCTGCCGGGCGGGAATCGAGAACGGCGAAAGCGTCGACCGGGCAATGCAGCGGCTGATGCCGCGGATCATTTTTTACCGCACGGATGCCTTCAAACAGCAGTTGTCATACTGGAGCCGCGACAAACTGCTGCGGGCGCTGGAAATGCTGTATGCCGCGGAAAAAGACTGTAAGACGACCAATATGCCGGCGGCGGAGGTTGTCAGCATGCTGTTGCTGCGGCTGGCTGCCGCGGCCAAGCGACAGGGTTAGGGCATGACCAGCGCAAGGTTTGCCGAATTTATCAATATCTGGCGGCGGAAATTCGGTATCGAACGCAGTATTGACGAGAGAATATGCGAGGACGAAGAAGGGCGGCCGCTGCCGTGGTATACCTATCCGGCAACCGAATATCTGGCACAGTTCGATTACCGCGGCAAACGGGTTTTCGAATACGGCTGCGGCAATTCCGGCCTGTTTTGGGCCGGGCGCGCCGGTTCGGTCACCGGCGTTGAAGACAACCGGGAATGGTTTGCCAAATGGGAGAAGATGTTTAACCGGCCGAATCTGGAAATTCGCCTGCGCCCGGAAGGCGAAGAGTATGAAAACGCGATTTTTGAAGATGGCTGTTGTTATGACCTGATAGCCGTCGACGGCAAGCGGCGCGCCGAATGCGCGGCGGCTGCGGTTAAAGCGCTGGCGCCGGGCGGTATGATTATTTTGGACGACAGCGACCGCGTCAACACCAGCCGGGACTATGCGCGGGCGATTGCCGGGCTGAAGGCGGCCGGTCTGTTACAGGTCGATTTTTACGGTTTCTGTCCAATGAACTGTTACGCCAAATGCACTTCGCTTTTTTTCAGCCGCGATTTTGCCTTTGAAACGATGTCGCCGGTGCAGCCGGTCTGCGGCCGCGGCAGTTTGTGGGCGATGAGCCGCCGGCAGAGAAAAGAGTTTTATAAAAAATTCGGGTAAATCCGTTTAAAATAATTCGGACAAAAATACTTGCATAATAAAAAACGATGTGTTAAGCTTTAAAAAGTCATCAGGGGGTTATCTGATGATGAGCACCGCGAAAGGGGCGGAGAGCTTAGGGTTTTATTATTTATACTTGACATAAGTGTAAACAGCTTTTTAAGGGGAAGAGCTATGAAAACACGCAATTCATGGATACTTGTGCTCGCTGCATTCTTTTGCGGTGCGCTTTTTTGTACTCAGGCTTCGGCCAAAGTCTGCTTTGTCGGTGAGGAAAACTGTACCGGCGGCGGCAGTTTTGAAGATTATAAGGATCCGGGCGAAGACGGCAGGGTGTGTACGGATGAAGGGTATATTCTGAAAAGCGCATGCGATGCCGATCCATCGCGCCACGTTACCGGCTATTGTCCGTATAACAACAATTACGTCATGTGCTGCGGCAACGAATATGTTTACGACTCCTGCGTTTATCCGCATGTAACGGTAGACAAATGCGGCAGCAAGTTCAAATGTCAGTGTGATCCGGAAAAATATCCTTATACGGAAGAAGCCTGTCATACAAAGTTTAAGTTCAGCAACCCCGGCGGTACGGCCTGTACGCAGATAGACGCGGGTTCGAGTTCGACCGTCAAGACGTTGTATTACTCGGCGTGTCTGTGCGAGCGCGGTTTGTATCCGTATTCGAAAGACGACTGTCAGACGACGGCGAATGCGGACGTCAACGGAGATCCGTGTCAGGACAGCATGGGCAACCAGTACTGGGATTCTTGCAAATGCAGCAATCCTCCGTACAAATGGGAATCGGTTGATTGCGAGTTCGGTGGTAAAGGCAAGGCCTGCGTACAGGGTGGCGTCTACTTCTTCCAGGAATGTTGTTCGTGCGCGGCGTTCCCAGCGGAAGGCGAACGCGGCGGCCGTCCGAACGATCAGCTTGCGACCAAGTGGACGACCTGCGATTGTCCGCGGAAAGGACGTTTTAAGATAACGCAATGTAAACAAGGCTGGCAGCCGAACAAAGACGGCTCGGCATGTGAACGTATTTCCTGCGAAAATGCAGTCAAGCTGTTCTTTATGAAGCATCCGAATACGGATTATGGCGTATTTAACGGTAGCAAGCTGGTTGGTTATGCTAAGTTGACAGATGCTGAAATAGCCAAACTTCCGGAAGCCCAGCAGACCTATGCAGTAGGTGCGGAAATAGAAAATACCAAAGCGACCAAGGGTGTGTTGGCGAAAAATGTAACTGCCGCAGATTCGTATTCTTCAGGGCTTGGGGGTACAAAGGCAAAAACAATTTATTCGGGAGCTTATTTCGGAACTACCGGGTATACGTCTGATCATAAGATGGTACAAGAAGCCTGCGGTACCTATGAACCGGAAAAAACGGTTGTTCCTACGTTATATATTTCTAATTATTTTTCAAGTTCTTTGGATTTGACTGTTTACGGGTCGGAACTTTATTTTTCCGGTACGGACAGAGAAGTCGGGGCTTTGACTTTGTATAATACAGATGTTGAAGGAAAAGCGAGCTTTAGGAGAAAGCTTACTTTGAAGCAAGTTGACAATATGCCTAACTCTGAACCGGAATTCGGAATGTACAGTTCTGAATTTAAAGACGGAATTGAAGCTACCGGTTATAATTTTGACATTGGAAGTATGTATATTGAAACAGAAGCCTGGGGAGGAGAAGGAGGAAAGTTCACTTTTAAGGCCGGAAATGTTTTCAACGGCGGAACGGTTTATGTTTATCCTTCTTGGGCTACTACCGGAACGAAGCATTACTATGAACGCAAGGTAAACGGATATCTGACTTTCGTTGGTCCCAGCGATGCGACACCTGCCAATGTTTATACCAATGTTCGTATTGGTTATGAAGGCTCTGGTTATGATGGTAAGGCAAAATATGACGGTTCCAATTATCCTAATTATGGTATGGCTGCTCCGGGTATGGAAGTCAGAATTAGCGGAAATTTGATTTGGAATATGTATAACGGCAAGACGAATTATGTTGTCGGTACTACTCCGGAAAGCACGATCTATTCGACCGATTACGGTTCCGGCAACTATGCCAAAATCAAATACAGCAGCAATGGATATTGGAAATGGTGCAAAGGGTTGACGCAAATGTTGTGTAATGACCATCGTAAGCATACGACGCTTTGTACCGGAAGCTGCAGTTTGTATAATGAATCTAAATCGTATACGGATGGTTATTGGTGGTTTTCAACGATCAATAAGGATAAGAAACAAACCCTTGAGCATCATATACGTTATATTTCGAGAGGTATCAGGAGCCGCTGCGGGAAATGTGATAAGCTTGCGCAGGACGTAGATTGGAATCAGGGGCGTGTCTATGTCGTCGGGCATCCGGATGTATATCGAGACTTTTCGGATTGCGGAAACTAAACCGAGATAATCGAACCGAATTCGGGGAGAGAACGGATTGATTTTTCTCCCCGGATTTCCCGGAAAAATTATTTTGACAAAAACTCATTATAATAAAGCTCAAAAAACTATAATGTCTACCGGACGTAAAACGGAACCTTTTTAACAGAAATTATTATCTACAACTATTTAAGATATTTTTAGAAAGAATAACGGAGCTTTGTTAAAGCTGGACTGTTTGCTTATAAAGTTGTAGATTTTCAAATTGAAAATAAATAAAACGACGAAATATTTGTTCAACTTTTAAAACTTTTTGATTATGAAGACAAACAAGTTTATGCAATTTATGGCAACAGTTGTCGTATTTGCAAGTATGGTATTTTTTGCTTCCTGCGAAAAGGATGAGCCCGAATTGCCGGAAGTGATTGAAAGTGAAGTTCTGGATGAAGGTTTGAGTGAAAATATCAAATCGGAAACGACGGAACAGGGAACCAAACTGAGCTACGAATCTTGGATTATGGTGAAGGGACAGACCCGCGCCGCATTCGAGAACAAAGTATCGGTTACTCTTAATGGTGAGCTGAAAGATGTGGCTGACACTTGTGTTGTGGGAATTTGGAACTTTGAGGATTATCAAACGTCCTTGACAAATGAAGCAGGTAACGAAAGAGTGGACGGTTTTGTTACCGTTACTGATTCTGCGGCTGTTTATACGGTAAAATTCAATGAGTTCTCATTTGAGTATCGTCTGAACTACGAAGTCGCCGTTTATGACGATAAAGTTACGCGTCAGGTAATGCCATATCTGTATTACAGCAACATAAAAGATAATGGTGGTCAGTTTGAAGTGATTGATTCTTATTCGGACGGCAGATATACTTATGCCAGAAGAGTTTATCATCATTCAATTTCCGTTGACTTTGGCGGAGAAACATATGAACTGCATGCGAATATAATGTTGAAGAGAGAAATGGGAGAAGGTAACGATCCTTTCATCCTGCGTAGTAAAGTGCTTGATAAGTTTGTTGATTTTTCAAGTAATGAGAATACTTATATCTCTTCAATAAAAGTTTCTTCAGATTACTCTGACGGTGTAACTCGGGAAGAAGTTTTTTCTACACCGCTGCAGGTTTACAGTGAAGCTGCCGAAGCGAAAGCAATCAAGGTGAATGGAACCGTTGATGATGTGTCACTTCAGGAAATTCAAATAGTTGAAAAAGATCGTTATTTTGAAGATAGCGATACAAAGTATATAAGAAAAGAAAGAATTCTTGAAGATTGTATACTGAATTTTGGCGATTTTGAATTGAGGATTCCCTTTGTTCGTTATTCGGCTGTGTTCGATAACGGAGTTTTAATAGAGGAAATGGCCGGTTGTTCAATGGAGAACAGACAGGTTCAAATTACAAGTATGGACTGGGATTTCATTGAGAACAACGGAAACGAGTACCATTATTATCTGGAACTGAAAGTCGAAATGAAAATAGATGAGTTGACCGTTGAAGGTATGTACAGCGGTTGGCTTACTTTTGTTCATTAGTACTTTTGGGGAAGGTGGCTGATTCTTCAAAGAATCTGCTCTTGTAAAAAAACTCCGGTTTAACCGGAGTTTTTTTTGGGAGAAAAATCAGGTATGCGACTTGTGATTTTATATTGGCCGGGAAATTCTTTGGCGGTGTAAAATAATGGGGAACATTCAATATGAAGATTTATGTTGATATACGGAAATAATGTTTATTGTAAAGGGAAAGGTAACAAAAAATGGTGTATTGCTGATAATAAATAGTGGGTATTAAAATGAGCAGCAGATAAATAATTTAAAAAATATATAAAAATCTCGCAGTAATCCGGGGTGTATTGATGCTTTACAGACAACCCCCATTTTAACTGGGGTTGAACGTTAAGGTGTCGTCAGACACCGCTCCACGCCAACGAGCGTAGGCAAACAGTTAGGTTGGCAGCTAATATAGATATAGAACCCCCGGTTTACCGGAGTTGTCTGTTTCTTTCCTTGTTGCGAATATCTTATATGAATACAAAAAACTCCTGACTTGATCAGGAGTTTTTTAGTTTTGCGAAGAGCCAAAAGCTGTTCTGGGTTTTCCTTCTACCTTTTGTAAGCCGCGCGGGGGCGGTAGTGGGTATGCAGCAGCTGGTGCGCCTTTTCGCCGTTCGGGGCGCCGATATATTCCTTGTAGAGGGTTTTGATCGACTGATTGTGGTGTGACAGGCGGTTTGTTGCTCTCAGGTCTTCGTCAAACAGGCCTTTGGCGCGTTTGCGGCGGATGTCGTCGGTTATGCCCCGCGGTTTCGGTTGTCCGGGAAGCATTACCCGCGGTTGTCCGCCGCCGGCGATGCAGCCGCCGCGGCAGGCCATGACTTCGACAAAGTGGTAGGGAATTTCCTCACCCGCCGCTTTGGCCGCGCAAATCCGTTCCAGCACTTTTTCGACATTGCCGGTGCCGTGGGCAACGGCAATGCGAATCGTTTTGCCGGCAATTTCCACTTCCGCTTCCTTGATGCCGTCAAGACCTTCGATGGCCCGGAAATTGAGTTCGCCCAGCTCATCTCCGGTAATGTAAAAATAGGCGGTTCTCAAAGCCGCGGTCATTACGCCGCCGGTGGCGCCGAAAATGGTGCCGGCGCCGGAATATTCGCCCAGCGGATTGTCGGCAGCCTCATCCGGCAGGCTGCGAAAGTCGATGCCCGCCTGTTTGATCATCCGCGCCAGTTCGCGGGTGGTGAGAGAAACGTCGACGTCCTGAAAACCTGAAGAACTCATGTCTTCGCTGCGGACAATTTCCCATTTTTTGGCAGTGCAGGGCATGATTGAGATGATGCGGATTTTGGCCGGATCGAGCCCCATCTTGTCGGCGTAATAGGTTTTGGCCAGCGCGCCGACCATTGATTGCGGCGATTTGCAGGTGGAGAAGTGGCTGATCATGTCCTGATGATATTTTTCCAGCAGGTCGACCCAGGCCGGGCAGCAGCTGGTGAACATCGGCAGGCTTTCCGGCTCTTTGGTAAAGCGGCGGACAAATTCGTTTGCCTCTTCGATGATTGTCAGATCGGCGCCGAAGTTGGTGTCAAAAATGCGTTTGAAACCCATCCGGCGCAGCGCGGCATAGGTTTTGCCGGTCAGGTTTTCGCCGAAATCGAAGCCGAATTCCTCGCCGATGGCGACGCGCACCGCCGGCGCGATCTGGACGATGGTATAGATGTCCTTGTCGTTTAGCATGTCCCAGACTTTTTGCGTTTCGTCATATTCGACGATGGCGCCGGTCGGGCAGTGAGCCGAACACTGGCCGCATTTGATGCAGGGGCTGTCGGCCAGGTTGATGCCGTTGGCGGCGGTGATCCGGGTGGCCAGGCCGCGGTTTAAGTAACCCAGCGCCCAGACGTTCTGCTGATTCTGGCAGACTTCGACGCAGCGGCCGCAGAGGATGCATTTGCTCGAATCGAGCACCAGCGCTTTGGTCGAATCGTCAATCGGCCAGCGTTTGGTCAGGTTGGGCAGGGTTGCGTCCTTGATGCCGAAGGTGTTGGTCAGGTCCTGCAGTTCGCAATGTCCGGAACGGATGCAGGTCAGGCAGGCGTTGGGGTGGTTGCTCAAAATCAGTTTTAAGACCGTGCGGCGGACGTCAACCAGTTCGGCGTCGGAGGTGATGACTTCCATCCCTTCGGCAATCGGCGTTGAACAGGAGCGCATGATGCGTCCGTTGACTTTGACGATGCAGATGCCGCAGCCGGCGGTGGCGTCAACGTCGGGATGCTTGCACAGGGTGGGGATTTCGATGTGGACGCTACGGGCGGCTTCCAGAATGGAAGTGCCGGCGGTAGCTTCAACCTCGTAGTTGTCGATTTTCAGTTTTACCATTATTTTGCCTCCCTGTTTTTTGCTTCGTTTGCGGCCACTTTGGCTTCGTATTCCTCGCCGAAGAAGCGCATGGTGGAAAGAACCGGATTCGGCGCCGTCTGCCCCAGCCCGCAAAGAGAGGCCTTTTGCATGGCGACGGCGATTTTGCGCAGTTCTTCGACGTCTTTTTTAGTTCCCCGTCCCTTGGCGATTTTTTCCAACAGCAGCAGCATCTGTTTGCCGCCGATCCGGCAGGGGGCGCATTTGCCGCAGGATTCGTCGACCGTGAAGTCGAGGTAGAATTTGGCGATGTCGACCATGTCGGCGGTTTCGTCCATCACGATCATGCCGCCAGAGCCCATGATTGAACCGACTTTTTTCAGTTCTTCGTAGCAGACCGGCAGGCTGACGTCGGTTGCCGGGATCACGCCGCCTGAAGGACCGCCGGTCTGAACGGCTTTCAGTTTTTTGCCGTTCGGTACGCCGCCGCCGATTTCGTTGACGATGGTGTCGATGGTGGTGCCCATCGGCACTTCGATCAGGCCGGAATGCTCAACCTGTCCGGTGAGGGCGAAAACCTTGGTGCCTTTGGAGGTTTCGGTGCCGAAGGAAGAAAACCAGTCGGCGCCTTTTAGGATAATCGGCGCGACGTTGGCCAGCGTTTCCACGTTGTTGATGCAGCTCGGCTTGTCCCACAGGCCGACTTCCGTCGGATACGGCGGCCGCGGGCGCGGGGTGCCGCGTTTGCCTTCGATCGAATGGATCAGCGCGGTTTCCTCGCCGCAGACGAAAGCGCCGGCGCCGAGCCTGATGTCGATGTTGAAGTTAAAACCGCTGTTCATGATGTTGTTGCCGAGCAGACGGTTCTTTTTGCAGGCTTTGATTGCTTTTTCGATCCTTTCCACCGCCAGCGGATATTCCGCGCGGATGTAAAACCAGCCTTCGGTGGCGCCGATGGCATAGGCGGCAATCATCATGCCTTCGATGACGTCGTGCGGGTTGGATTCCAGAATGCTGCGGTCCATATAGGCGCCGGGGTCGCCCTCGTCGCCGTTGCAGATGATGAACTTGTCGTCAACCACCGGCACTTTGGCCGCCAGCTCCCATTTCAGTCCGGTGGGGAAGCCTGCGCCGCCGCGGCCGCGCAGGCCGGATTTTTTGATCTCGGCGGCAACTTCGGCCGGGGTCATGGTTTTTAAAACTTTTTCCAGCGCCAGATAGCCGCCGTGAGCAATGTATTCCTGAATATCTTCGGGATCGAGATGGCCGGCCTGTTTTAACACCACCTTTTCCTGTTTGGTGAAAAACGGCAGATCGAGCGAGAGAACATATTTGCTTAAAAATTCCGGCAGTTCAAAGGTTTCTCCCGCTTCCAGTTTGAGGGCGGGAATCACGTGTTCGGAGATGATAATCCGCGCGACCAGCGGTTCCAGCCTTTTGTAAAGGACGTCCTTTTGCCCTTTGATTTCCACCCTGACCAGCGGTCCCTGGGCGCAGAGCCCCATGCAGCCGGTGGCAACGATGCGGACTTTGCCTTCCAATCCGTGTTCGGCCACCGCCGATTTCAGCAGGTTGAGAATGTCATCGCTGCCGGAAGACTTGCAGCCGGTGGAATGGCAGCAGTAAATGGTGCAGAGGTAGCGGTCAAGATCCTGTAATTTGTTTTTGGCAATTTCGTGGATGTCGAATCTTTTGTCAATTTCGTTCATGTCAGCCATGGGCCAGCTCCTTGTCTTCGTCGTCAAATTTTTTGCGCCATTCGTCGATGATGTTGTGAACGTCGCCGACGGTTACGCGGCCGTAGGTTTTGCCGTTGACCACGCAGACCGGGGCCAGGCCGCAGCAGCCGACGCAGCGGACGCATTGTAGGTGGAACGTGCGGTCGGGGGTGCTTTCTCCCTCGCCGATGCCGAGTTCTTTTTTGAATTCTTCCAGAACCTTGTCGTTGCCTTTTAAATAACAGGCGGTTCCCGTACATACCGAGATAACCGCCTTGCCGGGAGCTTCCAGCTTGAAAAAGTTATAAAAGGTGAGAACTTCGTAAATTCTGGCCAGCGGAATGTTCATCGCCTGCGCCACTTCAAGTGCGTCTTCCCAGGGAACGTAGCCCTTTACGTCTTGGATTTCGTGGAGTGCCATAATCAGCGACCCCCTCTTTTTACGCCACTTGGTGGCTACCTGCATTGCAACAGAAGTATCGCCCATATGCTCATCCTCCTAAAGTGATTGTGTATGCGCTTATGTTATTACCATATTCGTTAAAACATGATTACTCAAGCTTAAAAAATCTGTTTTGATAACTCGGCGCGGTTCAGAGGTGTCCGGTTTTAAACAACTGGCGGTATTTGTAAATGCTGCCGCCCTCAACGTCCCAGCTGAAGTCTTTGCTCATGGCGTTTATCGTCATCTGGCGGATCTTGTCAAAATGGCAGTAAAACGTTTCCAGCGCTTTGCACAGAGTTTCCGCATAAGCGTTGGTGTTGTTTTTCAAACGCTGGGCGGTCAGGTTGTTGCCGTAAACGCGGCGCTTGTGAGAAGAAAAGAACACTTCGGTGCGGAAGCCGTCGACGCCGTTTTCGATGGTGTCAACCAGTCCGCCGGTGGACATGGCAACCGGCAGCGCGCCTTTGGCCATCGCTTCCATCTGGGTCAGCCCGCAGGGTTCAAAGCGGCTCGGCATCATGTAGAAGTCGGAAGCCATCTGGATAGCATAGGCAAAGTCGTCCTGATAACCGCGGAAAACGAAGATTCGCTCGCCGCATTTGGGATTTTTTTCCATCACCCTGTCTTTAAGGTTGGTCAGATGTTCAAAACACTTGCTGTCGCCTGCGCCGCCCAGGAGGAATATCGGCATTTCGATGTTTTTCAGGGCGCCGAAACGGTTGAACAGATTGGTGATAGCCTGAGCGGCGATGTCATAGCCCTTTTGTTCGACCAGCCGGCTGGTGGCGCAGACGATCGGAGTATGCTCGATGTTTTTGATCTTTTTGCTCAGGTCGTTGAAGCGGTATGTGTCGACCAGTGGAATCACCTTTTGTTTGAAGTCCGGATCGGAAGCGATTTTGGAACTCAGGCGGATAAATTCCTTTTTGTTTTCCAGTTTGGCAGCCAGATGATTTTCATCGTAAAATTTGAAATTAAACGGAGCAAAATAGCGGTTGATCGCTTCAATCCGGTCCGGGTTGGGAGTGATCAGCTTTTTGTCGTAGCCGTTGACGATGCCGAAGAAGTTGCGGTGGTCTTTGCGGATTTTCAAAATGTCGCGGAAGTCAAAACCGAAATCGAGTTCTTTTGACACCTCTTCCATATAGTTTTTGGAAACGGTTACCACCCGGTCGGCAAGATGAAAATTGCAGGAAGCCTGATTGTAGCAATCGTAGACGATCAGCGTGTCGCAGGTGCGCGGGTTGCTGTTTTTGATGGCCTTGGCGTTTTTGAATACGGCGGTTGCCGTGTTTTCGTAAAGAGAATTGAGAATTTTTGAGGTGTTGGCATAGTCCCAGCCCTGATAGCCGAGGTGATGCGCCAGATGGACGACCGGTAGGTTTTTCAGTCTGTCGCAGAGCGCGTTGTCGATCAGCCCGGCTTCCAGCTGGGCAATTGAAAAATATTTGGTCAGTCCCGCCAGCGCGCCGCTGTGCCAGTCGTTGGCGATCAGCAGGTTGGGCGCCTTGAGCGGCGTTTTGCTTTTTTCAAACAGGGTTTTGACCAGAACGTAAACTGCCTTGGAGAAAAAGGCAAAACGTTCAACTTCGTTGATGTTGAATTCGTTTAAAACGTAGCAGCCGTCCTGGGCCGGATTGTTGTCCGGGTGCGGGTTGATGGAGAAAAAGCGTTCGTTTTGCAAAAAAACGTATTCGACGTTTTCAAATCTGCCGCGATAGACGCTGACGTTGTATTTTGTCAACGTGCTGCGGTTGCCGTAAAAAGGCACTTTGAGGGTTAAAAGTTTTTCCACCTTTACCGATTTTTTTTCGGCGCCGTAATAAACGGCAGCTTCCAGGCGGGCTTTTTTCTTGCCGGTGTCGCCGGCATATAGCGGAGTGACCACGGAAACGACGTCGCCGTCGCCGGCAAAAGAGCGGTTAAAGGCTTCCGGCAGTTCGGCAGCGACCATGCCGAGCCCGCCCCATTTCATAAAAGTCGCGGTTTCGGCCGTAATCATCCAGGCGTTGACGTTTCCCGCAAGCGGCCATTCGCTTTTGCCGAGGCACTGCCTGCGTCCGAGGTTCTGAATCTCGGTCAGGTTGGGATTGTTGACAACACTAAAAGCCAGAGAAAATTTTTTAAAGTTAAAATTTTTCGGCAACGGCTTGAAACCGCTGTCGGGTGCTTTCGGCGCAGGAACAGAATTCATTCTCATCTCTTTCGTAGTCAGAATAATCAATCGTAAAAAGAATATATATTGTCTGTTTTAATAATCAATTAAAAAGGCAATAAAAACTTCTCCCCTTGACTTGTTTATCTTTAATCATTAAATGTTGTATATAAGAAATATACGCGCTTTGAAAAAAAATTAAAGAGGGAAAAATGAAAAAGGATAAAAAAGAGCATAACTCCGAAAACGAATGCGAACAGGCATCGGAAAACAATGAAAATCTGACGGAGGAAATCGAGGCAGCCGCGGAAAAAATCGACCGTGAGGCGGAAGTTTTGAAAGCGGAGAATGCCAAGCTGAAAGACGATTATCTGCGCGCGTATGCGGAACTGGAAAACACCAAAAAGCGCTGCGCCGCGGAAATGGAGAAAAACTCCAAATATGCCGTCAGCTCCTTTGCCAAGGAAATTCTTTCCGTAGCAGACAATCTGCACCGGGCGCTTGCCGCCGCCGAGGAGTTGACCAGCATTGAATGCGAACAGCTGAAAAAAGGCGTGGAACTGACCGAATCGGAATTGAGCAAAGTGCTGGCCAAGTTCGGCGTCACCAAAATGGAGCCGATGGGCAAAGTTTTCGATCCCGCTTTCCATCAGGTGGTGCAGGAAGTGGAAGACAAGTCCAAACCCGCCGGTACCGTCGTGGCCGAACTGCAGACCGGATATATGATTAATGACAGGATATTGCGGGAGGCGATGGTCATCGTCAGCAAGTAAACTTCGTTCTATGGTCGTCTAATACAGATTTTACGGATATTTTTCCCGCTTATGTACATCTAAAGTACACCGCGCGGGAAAAATTCCTTAAATCTTATTATCCGCCTCATATAACGAACTTTACGGCAAAGGCTGTATAACGGGCGCCTGGAGCGTCTGGTTCAGTCTCGCAAAATTCATGTACTTCTTTTTCTTGGGCATCTAATTTTGCAGAGACTGCTGCCACAGTCTTTGCTCAATAAGATGTACCAAGATCTTGCAGACAAAAAGGCAACGTTGAGTTGCCTTTTTGTTTAGCGATTATTAGAATCTTGCTCGCTTTCCAAACCGCTCTGTCCGCCTCGTTCTCCGGCTTTTAAGGGTATGCGTACGATACAGATTTTACGGATATTTTTCCCGCTTATGTACGTCTGAGTACACTGTGCGGGAAAAATCTTTTAATTGTAATTTATAAGTAGATTATTTTTTTATTGATAAAATTACATTTATAGTATAATTATATTACATATAATGTAATTATGAATTTTTTGAAAGGCTGGTTATATGGGAGATATTAGAAATTATTTAGAAGCTGTATTTAATGGTCAAATACCGATAAAAAGGAAAAATCCGCAGACAGGTATTGAAGAGAATGTTTATTATCGTTATGATGATAAAAATGAAGAATTGATTGAGGAAAAAATATTCCTTGGTTTGATTATAGGCGTATTACTTATCCGCTTTCCGTGCCTGATTTTAGTGCTAAAATGGAAACTGGTGAATACAGGACGTTAAAATCAAGTATTCCGGAAAATTGGGGAAAGGAAACAGAAGTTGCTTTAAATAATTATTTGGCAGCCAATTATGAAGAGCCCGATTATTTTAAATACAATATTATAAAAAATTTACTTGGAAAAATAAATCCTTTTTGGAAAAATATTTACCAGGGATATAATGTATTTCAGGATTTAGGAAGAAATTTAGGCATGGCATATGAAACAGGATTAATAGGAGCGGATAAATTCTTTCATTGTGCAGCCAATTATGAAGCGGCGAAAAGAGGTATGCCGGAAGGTAAGTTGGCTATAAATTTAAGCCGAAACAGAGAAAGATTTCAGGCTTTGGGGCCAGATGCGGATTTGCAGGATGCATCAGATGATATGGCAGCCAATTTACGAGGAAAAAGGGGAGCGGAAACAGGAAAAACGCTATGGGAGAGTTGTCCGCGCAATCCTCGCGAATATTATAAATAGTTTTTTTATCGGTTGTTTAATGAAAACTTGGTTGGGAAAGAGAAAAAATGGCGATTGACGAACGATACAAAAATCCGCGGTTTTGGGGGCGTATGCTGCTGTCGGTACTTTGGTTCGGCTTTAAGTTTTTGTTTACGGCCCTGCTTATTGTGATGGCAATCGGCGAATGGTCGCTGGTCGGTTGGAAAATGCGTCGTTTTCCGATAGCCGGCAGCGAAGAGCTGGCTTATTGGGCCGAGTGGCTTTATGTCGTCATGATGGCGGTGATTTTGGTTTATCTGGTTATTTGGACAGTCGTCGGACTGAGCAGAAAAAGTTATGTTGCTCTTGCCGTCTGTGCGGTGATTTTTCTTTCTTTCGCCTATTCTTCCCATATGGAAACGGTACGGGCGCAAATCATCTGTTCTTCCCATCGTTACGTTTGGGACGCCGATTTGCAAAAATGCCGGGAAGGTTGTTTCGTGTGGATGGAGGAAGACGAATGTCTGTCTGACGAAAAGCCGCAAAAGAGGCCGTCGGTACGGGAAACTCAGAAAACAGACGACTGGCTTTCGGGCGGGCGTTCTTTCTAGCCGATGCAATCCGTTTGTCTGGGCAAATAAAGCTGCCGGTGTTATTTGCCGTCATGTCTTGCAAAGGATCCGGTGTAAAAACTGCGTGCCGGTGAGGTGTTTAACCGGCGATGCGATCCGCTCGTCACAGTGCCAGTGTGTTTTTTTTCGGCTTGTTTTGTCCGGGAATGTGCCGGACGAATCTGGAAAGGCTTGTTTTTTTGTGGTGGCGGAAGAAATAAGCGCGCAAGGCAAAAACGAACCCCGGAAAAATTCCGGGGTTCGTTTTATTTGTCTTATTCGCCGCGTTTGATTTTTTCAATCAATTCCTTAACCGACGGAATGCAGCCGTTGCGGTAAAGCGGATCTGTTGCAAAGCGGTAAACCTGATGACCGGCAAACAGCAGATGATCCCTGACACTGCCGCCGTGCCCGACTTCGTACAGCGTCTTATGGATGCAATAGGTGCGCGGATCGGGGATACGGCCGGTCGAACCGGTGGGGCTGACGGCCGACCAGGTGGAGAACTGGCATTGGGAAAGGCAGCCGACGCAGTTTTTGCGGTCTTCCTTCATTTGTTCCCAGTCTTCCGGGGTCATGAAAACAACGGTCTGATCCGGCGTTTCCTTGATCGACGTCAGTCCGGCATTGATCTGGTTGTTGGCTTTGGTCATATCGTCAGGCTTGATGAATACGGTTTTGTGGTCACTTATTTTCAGCGGCTGGGAAAATTCCGCGTCGGCTTCCGTTTTGAAAGCGATTTCGCCGTTTTTGCGATCGATCAGCTTGGCCAGAAAAGTGTTTTTGATGGCCGAGGAGAAGAAACCGGTAGGGCTGAAACGCTGCAAAATGACGTCGCCTTTTTTGACGTGCAGCATCACCTTTTTCCAGGCTTCGCTGATCGGGCTTTCCTTGGTGATCATCGGCCGAGTGCCGAACTGGAAGGCGATTTTGCCGATTTCCGGGTTGTCGATGTAGTCTTCCCAGTCTTTCAGCGACCAAATGCCGCCGGCCAGAATGATCGGCGTTTCCGTCAGGCCGTAGCCGTTCATCAGCCGCCGCAGTTCGGCGACACGGTTATAAGGTGTTTCCGGTTTATCCGGGTTCTCGGCGTTGGAGAGGCCGTTGTGTCCGCCCGCCAGCCACGGGTCTTCGTAAACCACGCCGCCCAGAAATTCGGTAAAATTGGAATAGGCGCGTTTCCATAAGATGTTGAAGGCGCGGGCGGAAGAAACGATCGGGTAATAGTAGACGCCGAATTTTGAAGCCAGCGCGCCGAGATGGTAGGGCATGCCGGCGCCGCAGGTAATGCCGTTGATCAGGCCTTTGGCTTTTTCCAGCACGCCTTCAAGAATGCGCTGCGAATCTGCCATTTCCCACAGCATATTCATGTGAATGCGACCGTTGCCGCCAGAGATTTCATGTGCAACCTGAGCTTGGGCAACGCCTCCTTTAATGGCTCTTTCTACCATTTCTTCATGACGTTCGGGACGTGATTTTTTAAAAAACTTTTCAATGATAACGTTGCCTTTATCATCGTAAAAATCCGGGCTGACGCCGGAAAAGGTACCGACGCAGTTTTCATGCGCCCAGGCGCCGCTGCTACGGCCGTCGCTGCCGTTAATGCCTTTGCCGCCTTCAATCAATGGCAGAACTTCTTTACCGGAAATGAGAATGGGATTTAAGCTTTTCAAGTTGATAAACCTTTCATAGTATTTTTTATTAGAACGCTTATACCACAAAAAAATTTTTTTTCATAGTAAAAATTTAAGGCGCCAGAGCGAGGATTTCAAGTGGCAGACGATTGATAGCGATCAGCGTAACCAGCATGCAGATGAAGGCGTAGATCTCCAGCATCAGCGGCAGCAGATCGTAGCGGAAAAGAGGGACTTTCGGGCGGATCTTCTTAAAAATTTTGTGGATGCCGCTCATGATCAGAATAATGCCGATCATCTGCAGGCCGATCCCCGCTTTTGTCAGCGTTTCGGCCAAGGGGGCAAACATAAAATGCAGCATGCCGAAAAAGACCAGATAGACGGCGACCGCGGCGGCGGTAATGTGGTTGGCGCGGATCAGCTTTTGATGCCGCAGCTGTTTTTCCGCTTCCATTTTTTCCGGCGTCATGTTTTCTATTTCCAGTCCGCGCACGGTTTTGGGCGTTTGCAGCTGCGCCCGGCGTTCGCGCATGTCGGATTTGAACTTTTCCTCCATCAGGCAGAGGCCGCAGCCTTTGGAAGTAAAATAAGCATGGTCGGGATTTTTTTTGCAGGGACGCAGGTTTTGCAGCAGGTTGCGCAGATGGCGCTCCCATTCCGCCGCGCTCGGCCGTTTCATTCCTTTGACGAAGGCGCGGTCGAAAAGTTCCAGCGTGTCTTTGGCAAAGTAGTCGTGAATGCTGTAAGGGTGCGGCGCCTGATACAGGTCCGCCCAGGAACCGTAGGCATAATGATGGGCGGCGATCCGCTCCTGAATGGTGAGGTTGGGAACACCCTGTTTGCGCGGCACTCCGGAATAAGGGTGAATACCGTTGTTTAAGAGCTTGAACAAAATGACCGCCAGGGCAAATTTGTCCTGTTCCTCGCCCATTTGGTCGCAGTTTTGTTTCATGCCTTCCGGGTAGATGTATTCCTCGCTGACGAACTCGGCCGGATAGCGGCCGTTTTCGCCGCGGATGGAAAAGCCGTCGCAGTCGAGGATGGCGATCAGCATGCTTTGTTTGTAAACATATACGTTGGAAGGTTTGAGGTCGACGATGTAGTGGCCTTTTTCGTGCAGTGCTGCCACCATGGTGCAGAGGTTGTAAGCCGCCTGCAGGCGGTGTTCGTACTTTTCCGTCAGTTTCAGCTTCTGGCGGATGGCCTTTTGCATGAAGTGGTCAAGCGAAGCGGCCTGGCTTAAGTCGATCAGCGGCATCAGATAGCCGACGCAGAAACCGTATTCGTTTTCCAGCAGCGCTTCCGGCCAGGCGATCTGGATATAGTTGTTGCCGTCTTCCATGGTGAACCGTTTGCCGTCTTTCATTGCCGGCGAAAAACTCGGCCGGTTGAGCAGCATGGCCTGCAGCTTTTCCCGGTTGGCGCTGCTTTTGTTCAGGTTGTGAAAAATTTTGGCCACCAGCTGCGGGTGTCCTTTAACCCGGAAAATGCGGCCGGCAGCGCCGCCCTTGTTGATCATTTCGCCGAGTGTGATCTGCTCCCAGGTGCGGTCGCCGTAAATGGCATTGTATGTCTGCGCGGTTTCTTCCATTACAGTTTTGCCCACAAAAAGGTTTTGTCGTCGGGGTTCAACCGTTTGGCCCGGGTGGTGTTGAGGGTGTTGGTCAGGGCGCGGACGGCGCGGACCTGTTGCTTTTCCCGGTTGAGAAAATCGTTGATCGGCAGCAGAAAATTCGGTTCAATCCGGCTGAAGTCGGGGGCAAAGGAAAAGTTGGTCAGTCCGTCGGACATCAGCATTACCGTGTGCGCTTCCTTAAAGGCGGTAAAACGCAGGCTTTCCTGCCAGTCGTCCATGGTATAGAAATAGGTTTCGCAGGCAAAGACCCCGTTTTCCGGCTTGGAAGCGACATAGCTGGAGAGGTCGGACGAGGTGAAAGCCAGCGCCGCGCCGTCGCCGATGTGGAAAAACAGCCCTTCGCCCTTGTGGCAGACGACACCGACCACAGTGGCGGCAAAAGCCATGATACCTTTTTTGTTGTTGGCGGAATTGAGCCGGTGGAAGGCGAGCTTGTCGCGGGCGACGCCGATGGCTTTGACGATGGCAGCGCGGATGTCCTTAAACGGGGCGTTTTCCAGCAGGTCGACCAGCGTGTCGCAGACGATTTTGGCGCCGATGCGGCCGTATTTGGTGGAACCGGCGCCGTCGGAAACGACAGCGACGAAGTTGGCGCCGCGGGTGGACCAGCGGCAGCGGTCCTGGCAGAGCTGGCCGCGGCCGAGGTGCACCGGTCCGGTGATGCAGGCGGCGCGCACTTTGATGTTGGCGGCTTTAGTTTTCTTCATCCCAGTTTCCCGTGTCTTCAAACAGGTCTCCGGCGTTCGGCGCCGCTTTGGATATGCAGGAAACGCTGCGGCTGAGCCAGAGGAAAAATTCGGTAAATTTCAGCCCGGTGAGGCGTTTGGGCGAGTTGAGCGAAAAGCGCGCCAGTTTTTCCAGGTTGGCGCCTTCGGTGCCGACGGCGTGAATGACCACTTTTTTGTTTTCCTGTGCCCGGCAGCATTTGCGGGCGACGCTTTCCCAGTCGTAATCGGTCGGTTCGCCGTCGCTGATGAGGAATATCCACGGCCGTTTGGAAGTGATGCCGCAACTGTCGTAAAGACATTTCTGCTCTTCGATTTTCTGCAGCGCCAGTTCCATCGCCTTGCCAAGCGGGGTAAGGCCGCCGGCGGCCATTTCAGGCGCGGTGAAGTTCATGGCGTCGATCCAGTCGGCGGAAACTTCGGTTTCGTCTTTGCCGAAAGCTTTGATAATCAGGAGCTGCACCCTTGAGCTGGCGTCAATGTCTTCTTTCAGTTCCTTTTCCAGCGCTTTCAAGCCGACGTTTAACTGCTTGATTGGTTCTCCGCGCATGGAGCCGGAACAGTCCAGCACCAAAACGCAGGGGGTGCGTTCATTGGCGTTGTCGGCAAATTCCACATAGGGAATCATGTCGTCTACGAAGTTGTTTTCTGCCATTTTGATGTTCCTTGTCTGCTGGGGTTATTTCCGCGGGTAAGCATGGGGATAGGCGCTGCCTTCCGGCGGCACCGGACTGGAAACTTTGCCGCAGCCGGCAAGTGAAAGCCCGGCGGCAATCAGGAAAAGCCACAGAAACAACGATTCCTTATTCATATTTTCACCTTTTACTTGTCTATTTGTGTATTAATGTTTATATATTATTACTCTATCGGAAACAAGGCAAAAAATATAATACAGTTATCAATAGGCAAATGAGAAAAATCTGGCAATTTTTTTTGACTGCGGCGCTGTGTTTGCAGGCGATTGCGGCAGAAGCTTCGGAAAAGGGCGTGAACATTTACGGTACGGCTCGCGACGTGCCGTCGAAGGCGGTATACGGAGAGGCCGGCAACCGCGTGCGGATGGACGATTTCAAAGGCGATTTCGTGCTGGCGGTGTTTTGGTCGCGTTACTGCGTTCCCTGCATTCGCGAACTGGAAAGCTTAAACGAGTTTGCCCTGCAGACCAAAAACGACGGTATCCGGGTGATTCTGATTTCCCCAAAAGAGGAATGGCAGGGCGGTTTTGCCGAACAGCGCCGGCTGCTTTCCAAGTACGGGGCGCCGGATCTGGAAACTTATGTTGACGACAAGAGCGATCTGGCGGCGGCGTTCGGCATTTTTTCCTCGCCGGTGACGGTGCTGATCGGCCGCGAAGGCAAAGAGATAGGAAGAATCCGCGGCAGTGCCGAGTGGGACAGTCAGGACGTAATTGAATATATATACAAGATCAAAGCCGAGCATGGCTGAGGAGTCTGTTCCGGCAGCGGCGTTTGGCAGTTCGAAAAACGAATAACCCCGGATAATTCCGGGGTTATTCATGTCTTGATGCTTTACAAACTACCCCCATTTTAATGGCGGTTGAATGTTTTAGTGCCGTTAGACACTGCTCCATGCCAATGAAGGTGATCAAATCGTCAGGGTTGCAGCTAATATAGAGCCCCCAGTTTACTGGGGGACATCTATGTTGATCCCCCGGCCAGGCAGGGAGGATCTTTTTGCATCTAAAAAAACATGCGTTCGGTATGTAGTCTTCTTAGATGCGAGAATCCTGAGTTTGGCATGTTTTTTGGTTTTCTGCTGCGGCGTGTGCGGCGGAATTCGGCTAGCTTTTTTCCCTCAGGTTGGGGAACAATTCTTTGCCGAGCGACAACCGGCTGCGCTGGGTATCGATGGAAGTGGCCAGATTGAGCTTGCCGGTTTTGATGATGGCGCGAACCTGGTCGCCCTGGGTGGTGTCCGGGTTGGCGAACAAATAGGTGACGGCCGGCACTTTTTTGCGGATACCGTTTAAAGTCTGGTGCATCACCGCCAGCATGCCGCGGGAGAACAGGTCATAGGCCAGGTCTTCGGTCATGCCCGAAGAGGAGGCGTATTTGATGACCGAGTTGATGGCGTCGGTGACGTTGTTGGCGTGAATGGTTGACAAGACCAGGTGGCCGGAGGTGCAGGCGCGCAGCACTTCGCTGGCGGTTTCCGGGGTGCGGATTTCTCCTACCAGGATGAAACGCGGCTTGGAACGCAGCGCTGATTTCAGGCAGGCGCCCCAGTTGCCCTCAATCGGCTGGGTCTGTTTGCACAGGCCGAGACTGCCGTTTAAGGCGTTGTAGCTGCCGTCAAGCGGCATTTCCGCCGGGTCTTCGATGGTATAGGCAAAGCCGCCTTCAGTGATCAGATATTCTTTCATCAGCGAGGAAATGGCGGTGGTCTTGCCGGCGCCGGTTGGTCCCGACCACAGGATCAGCCCGGCGGCGTTGCTCAAATTCAACAGATATTTGCGCAATTCCGGCGCAAAACCGAGGGAGTTGAAAGCCGGCACTTCCGGCGGCATCTTGCGGGCGCAGTACTGGATGCCGTAGATGCTAATGCTGCGTTCCACACGGTAAAGGATTTGGTTGTAGAGGATGGAATAGCTGGGGTTGCTGCCGTCGTAGCTGCTTTCCACCTTGTTGTAGAAGTAGTTGAAGTCATCGGTTTTGATTTTCATCAGTCCGTTGGCGGTTTTGCCGTCGGGAATGTAAGCGACTTTGTCGGGAGTGATGTAAATGTCGGAAAAGTTAATTTCGTTGATTGTGCTCATCGGTTAATCCTGCGGTTTCAGTTAATCGTTTCTCCGGGATAAACTCCGAAAAAGTCCTCCCTTTGAACCCAGCCTTCGATCGAGGCGAATTTGATCAGGCAAAAATCCTTGTCTTCCGGACATTTTTCCACCTTGCCGATCACCTGGTCTTCGACTTTGGCAATCACTTTGGCGTCGTGTTCCGGCTTGGCGTAGATGCTGCTGGTGCCTTTGTTGGTCATTTTGATCCAGCGCTGGCTGCTTAACATCGGCTTGTAGACCCAGGTTTCCGAGCCTTCCCAGTCGCGTATCTGGCGCCACAGGTCAAATTCGGCAATGATTTCGACCGGTGCGTTCTTTTGTTTGTATACCCATTCGATCGGGTAACGGGAGCCGGGACCGGAACGGGCGTTGACCAGTTTGGAACGCAGTGAGGCCATCCGCGGCAGACTGCGGCCTGAATCGCCGTCGTCTCCGTTTTGCGCGGAAACGGGAAGGGCAAACAGACAAACGGCCAGTACGGCGCTTAAAAATGTTTTCATCTCTTTTGTCCTCATTAATGCTTTTTTATCATAATTGGCGTAATGATACCCATATATGATAAACAAAAGGTAAAATTCAGGCAACCGAAGGAGAAAAAAATGGATTTACGGAAAACGGCGGCGGAACTGATTAAATTCCGCACGGAAACGGGCAATCTGCCGGAGATCGACCGGTGCATGTGCTATCTTTCCAAGCTGGCGGACGAAATGGGTGCGGCGGTTGAAATTTACAAAAAGGACGCGCTGGCGCCGGTAATGCTGCTGACAAACGGCGAAAAGCGCGATTTCGACGTTCTCGCGGTCGGGCATATCGACGTGGTGCCGGCCGCCGACAATATGTTTATTCCCTATGAGAAAGACGGCAAAATGTTTGGCCGCGGCACCCTTGACATGAAGTCTTTTGCCGCGGTCGGGCTTGCTTCGCTCGAATATGTCATCAAAGAAAAGCTGCCGCTTAAGTTCGGTGTGCTGCTTTCTTCCGACGAAGAGAAAGGCAGTTTCGGGCTGGAAGCGTTCTTAAAGGACAATCCCGATCTTCAGGCCAAAATCGTGTTTGACGTCGACGTTGCCGGCAGCATCAACAAAATCGTCGCCCGCTGCAAAAGCCCGGTTTTCGTCAAGCTGACGTCGGAAGGCAAAGAGGCGCACGGATCCACCCCGTGGGAAGGAATCGACGCCAACGAACAGCTGATGCAGACCTGGCAAAATATCCGCAAATTTTATCCCTATTACAGCAAAAAAATGCCGAAACCGGCCGACACCTGGGTTGACACGGTTCATTTTGCCAAAATCGAAGGCGGCGCGGTGGCCAATGTCATAGCCAACCATGCCGAGGCGCTGCTCGATTTCCGCCTGACGGAAAAGTCGACCCTTACCGGGCTGGAGGAAAATCTGCAAAAAGCGGCGGTTGAAGGCGTCGACTGGCGGATCATCTCTGCCGGCAGAGCGGTGGTGATGGATGAAAACAATCCTCATATCCGCGCTTACAAGCAGTTGGCGGAAGAATATCTGGGACAGCCGCTTGAGTTTGAATATATCGGCGGCGCGACGGATTCCCGCGCATTTGCCGAACGCGGCTCGGTGGTGATCATGCATTCGGGCAGCGGCGACGGCATGCATGCGGCCGGCGAATACGTCGTCTGGCAGTCGGTCGAACAGCTGGCCGAGATTCAAAGGAGGTTTTTGCAGCGGCTGGCGGAAAACGGTTTTTAACGTCGGTTGACGCGGTAGGCGAACAGAATCGGGTTCAGTTTCAGAGCCGGCGGCCGTTTTGGGTTTTCTGCCGGCGTGAACAGGCTGACCCGGCGGTCGCCGCCGAACCATTCCCTCTTTTGGCAGGTTTCCCGGTCAGGAGTGGTGCCGCAGACGCGGCGGACGCGAGCGAGAGCCTCGCCGTCGGTTTTGACAACGCGGCCGCTTTTGCCGTACAAGGTCAAGCCCTGGTAATTCAGCTTGTCGTAACTGCAGACGTAAAAGTTTTGAAAATCCTCATAGGTCAGAAGTCTTTTGGCGTAGAGGACTTCCATGCAGCGGCGCACCGCCAGCCCGTTGTTAAAGCCTTTGCGGGAGTAAGCCTTGCGCAAAAAAGCGCGGGACAGATTTTCGACCGAGCCGCCGGCGTTGATCAACCGAGCGATTTGCGAAGGGCGTCCCCGGTTTTGCAGAATTTTGGCGCCGCAGTTGTACGTGAGGCTGATGAGAGCCGCCATTTCTTCCGTCTCCAGCCGGCGGGTGACATATCTGTCAATCAGCGGGTAGGCGTATTTTTCCAGGTAGGCGCGAACCATCTCATACATTTCGCGGTTGTCTTTCAGCCGGTCTTTGAGGGTAACCCGGCGTCCGTCGGGAAACGTAGTGTTGCCGATGCCGATGGTGGCAATGTCGTTGCAGTCGTTATAAGCTTTGAGCGAACAGCCTTCGAAAAAACAAGCAATGGCAGCGCGTGCTTTTCTGCCATGCGAAACCTGGCGAAAACATCGGTTTTTTCTGTTTTTTCCGTTTTCGGCCACTGCGGTTCGGTCGTCTGTGCGTTGAGATTGCCGCCGCCCGCCGGCGAAAGCCCGATTATGGCCGAAGCCAGAAACGTCTGCAATTTGCCCATTTTATTCTCCTTTCCGATGTTTGTCATTATAACCGGGGCAAGGGAAAAATAAAGTTGTTTTTCGGGCTTTTCGGCCGGCAACAAAGAACTGGACATAACGGTGAAAATACGCTAACATAACACGTTAATGCTGATCGTTAACCAACAACCAAGACTTCGGATAAAATGAGTACAATGCTAACGGCGGGGTTGATTATCTGCGGCTTGCTGACGGCCGGCTGCGTATGGGTGCTCAACCTCAAAATCGACGGATACGGCCCGGTGGCACGCTGGGGGTCGATGCTCGGCATTGCGCTTTTGCTGGCCATGTTCATATACTCCATCCATTATGTCAAGGGCGTCGACTATTCCCGCGGGTTGATTCTGGCGCTTTCGGTGGGGATGACAATCGTCTGGTTGCTGGCCTGCGGATTTACGATCGGAGTGCTGGTAATTGTGTCGGTCGGCGCCTACTGGCTGGTTACCACTTGGAAAAAGACTGATTTCCGCGAGTTTTGGTCGGGGGTGAAATCCGACTTTAAAGCGGAGGTGGCCAGTTTGAAATCGTGGATAGATGACGAAGAATGATTGATTTTGCAAAAAGTGCGGTTATAATCCGTCCTTGTTTGAGGTCAGCGTAGCTCATCAGGATAGAGCACAGGTTTCCTAAACCTGGGGCAGTGGGTTCGAGTCCCGCCGCTGACGCCATAAAAAAAACCGTCCCTGCGACGGTTTTTTTTATGGCAATATGATTTTGGGACTCGACCCCGGGAGGGCGCGAAATTTTATTGCTGTCGTCTTTTTGTCATAAATGTATACGATTATACATGTTAAGATGTTTTATTATCCGATATAATCCGCTATTACCTGTTATAGCGCATTTTTTACGGATAATCGCAGCGTTGGCGGGAAGTCATCATCGCCCGGTCGCTGACGGGCAGATCGTCACTGTCGCCGAAATTGTGCATGTCACAGACAAACTCCTCTTCATCGTCAAGGCCGCCGTTCGGGGTGATCAGCGTTTCGTCGGCGACGGTTTTGACGTGAAAATCCTTTTCGTCGTCTTCCTCATAGGATAGGTATGACATGTCTTTGATTTTGGTTTTTCTTTCCATAATTGTCTCCGTTAATGTTGATAATAATCAGATAATCCGTTTTTATCGTTTTTAAAGCCGGCAAATTTGCTAATCGCGGCTTGCAAAAGCCTTGCGTTTCGGTTATAAACACCCTAAATATTCAATCAAAACAAGTCATTTTTAAAGAAAGCGCAAAAGTTATGAGCAAACAGGACTACTATGAAACTCTGGAGGTTGCGAAAGGGGCAACCGTTGAGGAGATCAAAAAGTCATACCGCCGGCTGGCAATGAAATACCATCCCGACCGCAATCAGGGAAATGCCGAAGCGGAAGCGAAATTTAAGGAAATCAACGAAGCCTACGAGATTTTAAAAGACGATCAGAAGCGTGCGGCCTATGACCGTTACGGCCATGCGGCGTTTGAACAAGGTGGCGGTGCCAATCCGTTTGACTTTAATTTCGGCAGCGGTTTCGGCGATATTTTTTCCGAGGTCTTTTCCGATTTTATGGGCGGTGGGCGCCGCTCAAACCGGGCTTCTGCCGGAAGCGACGGCGAGGATTTGCGCTATGATCTGGAGATTTCGCTGGAAGACGCCTTTAACGGACTGGAAAAGGAAATTTCTTTTCCGACGGAAAAGGTTTGCGACAAATGTAACGGGTTCGGAACCAAGGACGGCAAGGAACCGCCGGTTTGTCCGACCTGTCGCGGCAGCGGGCGCGTTCATCGTCAGCACGGGTTTATGATTATGGAAACGGTATGCCCCGACTGCGGCGGCCGCGGCCGTAAGGTAAAAGACGCCTGTCCGGAGTGCAAAGGCGCGGGAACCGTGCCTTATACCAAGGAACTGAAAATCAAGGTGCCTGCCGGTATTGACGACGGTACCCGAATCCGGCTGGCCGGCGAAGGCATGCCCGGTGTCGGCGGCGGTACGAACGGCGACCTGTATATTTTCGTCACCGTTCGCGAACACAAGCTTTACAGCCGGCAGGGGGCGGATTTGTTCGTGCAGATTCCGGTGTCGATGGCCTGTGCCGCGCTCGGCGGTTCGATAGAAATTCCGGGCATTGACGGACACAAGATAGAAGTTAAGGTTGCTGCCGGTACCCAAAGCGGCCAGCGTTTGAAGATTAAAGGCGAGGGAATGCCGAAGATTCGTTCGGTCGACAAAGGCGACCTGTGGGTGGAATTTAAGGTGGAAACGCCGGTCAACCTCAATCCGCGGCAAAAGGAACTGCTGGAAGAGTTCCGCAGCATCAGCGGCGACGATGGCTGTCAGCCGGCGGAAAAGAGCTTTTTTGAAAAGATCAAGGATCTTTTTGCCGCTTAGTTTGTAAAAAAATATTGATTTTTGTCCAGTATTTGGCATAATGACCGCTATGTAAAATAATTATTAATCTTATTTATATGGAAAAAGAAGAAAGACTGGCTGTTCCTAAATTTTTGCAGGAATTGACAACAAAAGACTTTGTAAAGTGTTATGACGGTGAGTTGATAACGCTGGCGATTTACACAAAAGTTATTGTTTCTGTTTATGACAAGCAGGAGCGACTGCTTCCGTTTGAAAGAACAATGGTTAACGGTTTTGTCCATTATTTGGAAAAGATAGAGTGCGAGCTGAAAAAACGCGGTATTCTTATTGTAGATGCAAGTGAACTGATCGTTGGTCATGAGGCCGATATTGTGGAAGTTTTGAAAGAATTTTCTCTACAATATCTGGTGCGATTGGTAGACGAGTTGGAAGAAATGACCAAATCCTTGCATAAACACGATCCTTTTCAGGTTTTGAAAAGGCTGGTTTATGAGGAAATTGCCCGGCGCGGCGGCAGCGGCGGTATGGCCTGATTGAACGGGAAACCTGCTTTTCCGTTGCGGACGGCCGGTTTTCCGATCAAAGTTTGGATATTTAAGCATATTAAAAACGTTTTAAATTTTGATATTATGGAAATGCTGCACATGAACATTAACGTTGATCAGCTGTTAAAAGAGCTGGAAAGCGTAACGATTACCGCATTGGACGACAATGCTTTGTGTTGTTTGGGGTTAAAGTTGCGGATGGCACTGATTGTGATGTCTCAACAGGAAAATCTGACGGAAAACCAACGGCAGACGATTGAAATCATTCGCAGGTTCGACGCTTTGACGGCTCGCGAGATGGAGCAACGCGGTTACCGGGTTGTCGACAGCGCCGAATTGACGGAAGCTGACCCCGAAGAAATTGCCGAAGCTTTGGTCGATATGGATTTCAACGCTTTGCTCGACTGGGCGGATGCGTTGAAGGAAACTTCCGCAAAGAACGAAAAGGATGCCGAAATGCTTGCTTACGTCAACAATGAGATTATGCGCCGCTCGTTGGAAAGAAGCGGCGGTTTGCTCAATTAGCGTTTGTGCTTTCTTATTATGACAACAGCCTGCCGGTTTTCCGGCCGGCTGTTGTTGTTTTAAAAATACTTTTTTCTCTTTTTTCATATTGTTTTGATGCTATCCATCCATTTTAATGGTGGTTTAATGCTCAGGACGACAGTGCTATAAAGAATTATAGCAGTCGCACGAGGTCAACCAAAGTTTACCGTTTGAGTTATCGTGTCTTGTAGGCGTATAAGTATCGTTACTGGTATCGTGGATTATATCAGGAAATTATTGCTTGGACTGCTAAAGCTGACGGGAAGCATTCCCGATGGGGAGAGGGCTGCTAAAGCTGTCAAGAACGAATGTAAGACAGAGAAGATCGGCTCCATGCTTATTTTGTTATGACAATAGCGCCAAGATATGTAATAGCAGATGTTATGGCACCATTGAAAAGCCAATATTCTACAAATAAGAGCCAAGTTTACTTGGCTTCAGCAAAGTATATTTTGAAGAAAATGTATTTTGGTTGCGGGGATACTCCATCAGCAGCGTTGGTTTAGATGAAGAAAAAATTAAACATTATACAGCATTGCAGGGACGATAGATTTAGGTCAGCTCCTTTTGCAGCGGTAAGGAAAAGGAACCAAAAGGTGCCTTTTCTATAGGACCACAGTCTATTGGGGGTTAAAATACTTTTTGTTTCGTCGTTTCCCCTTTGTTGTGCCGGGGTTTGGGAGCGGCGTTTTTCCGCCGGCAGGAGAAGACCGGTTTTTGCCGTATTAAGTTTTTATTGTGTTTATGCTGTTCCCGATTGATTTTGTACGCCTTTTTCTCTTCTCCTTTGTTTTTCTTCGGAACGTTAAGATGAATTCAAAATAGAACTGCGAGGAGAGGGAGAAGGCGAACTTTTAAAATGATGATACGAAAACGTCAGGCAAGGGAGCGGTGAACAGGATCGGAAAGGCGAGAAAACAACGTGCGGCGATGCGAGGGGCGGCGGAAGACGGCCTGTATTATTAGTTTGTCGGTGTCGGCAAACGTTCTGAAATCTTAGAGGCATGTTTATTTATAAAGCCTTGTACGCTTCTGCTGATTTCCCCGGAGGAAAAGTTTGCTACAGACTGGCCGAGATGCAGAAAAAAATAAAAGGCGGAAAACCATGATTTGAAAAAATCAAATTAAAAACGGTATTCAAAAAGGTAGATGCGTATCGGCTGAATCGAATAATTAAATCCAAAAAATGCAATTAAGCCTAAAGGCAGGAGGAGGACAGACGGCAAGAAAAGCGCTTTTTCTTTTAAGCAATCGTTATGTTTCCGGAGTGAAAAAGGAATGTCTGAGGTGCCACAAATATGTACGATTGTTTTCATATGACAAATAAGTCTCATTTTAACAGTCTTGCTTGGATGATAAATTTAATTCCGTCCGGCAAGATTACTTGCTACCGGCAAACTGGCCAAAATTCGTTGTGAGCCGGCTTTACTCTACGGATTCTTTTAACCGCTTCCGTATATGTTCGGTTATCTTCCGGTGGGCTTTCCTGTTATATCAATGTCGCATTCTTTATACCAAAATTGTCTGCTTTATATTGAATCTATTTTTGGTGATAAGTTCCGAGAGTGCCTTCCTGCGATATTTTGGGGTGAGAACAACATTCTATTTTCAGGGACTAACTTGTGTGTGTTTATTTTATATCCCCTTTGTTCATAAGCTTTTATAATTGTCAGGAATTACATTCTAACAGAGAGGGTTGTTGGGGAATTGTTATAAATTTTTAAGAACTTCGAGATCGATGCAGAGGCGGGGCACAAAAAACGCCCCGTTTCCGGAGCGTTTTGGGTTGTTTTTGCTTCTTGAAAAGAAGAACTATTTGTTCAGCTGAGCAGCAACTTCAGCGGCAAAGTCTTCTTCTTTTTTCTGGATGCCTTCGCCCAATTTAAAGCAGGCGAAATCCTTGATTTTTATGTCGGCGCCCAATTCCTTGGCGGCGTCGGCAATAACCTGCTTAACCTTTTTGTCGGGATCCATGATGTAAGCCTGTTCTTCAAGTACGACTTCATCGTAGTACTTGCGAATGCGGCCTTCGACCATTTTTTCAATGATGTTGGCCGGTTTGCCGGAAGCTTTGGCCTGTTCGGCAAAGATCGACTTTTCGTGTTCGACCGCGGCCGGATCGACGTCGGCAATGGTCAGGAACAACGGCTGGGAAGCGGCGACGTGCATGGCAATGTGTTTGCCGAGTTCGGCCAGCTTGGCTTTGTCCGCTTTGGATTCCAAAGCGACCAAAACGCCGATTTTTCCGAGGCTGTTGCGGGTAACGTTATGAACGTAGGGAGCAACAACACCTTCGCTGACTTCGACCACTTTGGCGCGGCGCAGATTCATGTTTTCGCCGATTTTGGCAATCATGTCGGTCAGACGTTCTTCAAAAGATTTGTGAACTTTCGGGCACTGGAAGTTTTTCATATCGCAGAGTTCGCCGTTGTTCATCAGGGCAACCAGAGCGGCGTCTTCGACATATTCCTGGAAAATTTCGTTTTTGGCAACGAAGTCGGTTTCGGAGTTAACCTCGACCACGGCGCCTTTGTTGCCTTCCACGGCAACCGCGACCAGACCTTCGGCGGCAACGCGGCTGGCTTTCTTGGCGGCCGAGGCCAGGCCTTTTTTGCGCAGCCAGTCGACGGCCTTTTCCATGTCGCCGTCTGCTTCAACCAGAGCTTTTTTGCAGTCAAGCATTCCGGCGCCGGTCGATTCTCTTAATTCTTTTACCTTTGCGGCAGTAATTTCGGTCATTTTTCGTAATTCCCCAATTCTGATGTTTTGAATAAAAATGGCGATATTTTAGTTGGTAAAATACCGCCATTGTTTAAGTTGCAAGCGCTGATTTTTCAGCGGAAGAACTATTCGGCAGCTTTGGCCTTCTTGCCGGCCTTGGCTTCTTCTTCGCCTTCCGCAGCAGCCTTGGCGGCTTTCTTTCTGGCCGGTTTGGCGTCGTTTTCGGCCATGATTTCTTCTACCTTAACGCCCTGAGCGGCGATTTCGGCCTGGATACCGTCCAAAACGGCGGAAGATACCAGCTCGCAGTAGAACTGAATGGCGCGGATGGCGTCGTCGTTGCCCGGAACCGGGAAGTCGACCAAAGTCGGGTCGGCGTTGGTATCGGCAATGGCGATGACCGGAATGCCGAGTTTTTTGGCTTCTTTGATCGCCAGGTCTTCTTTCGGCATGTCAACGACAAACAGCAGATCCGGCTGTCCGCCCATGTTCATAACACCGCTCAATTCTTTGGCCAGCTTTTCCTGTTCTTTGCGCAGGTTGAGCAGTTCCTTCTTGGTGTAGCCTTCGGTGGCGTTGTTGTCGAACATCTCGTTGAGCTTAACCAAACGGGAAATTGATTTGTAAACGGTTTTCCAGTTGGTCAGCATGCCGCCGAGCCAGCGGTAGTTGACATAATACTGTCCGCATCTTTCAGCGTTTTCCCTGATGATGTCCTGAGCCTGTCTTTTAGTGCCGACGAAGAGAACCTTGCCGCCGTTGGCTGCAATTTCTTTCGCGGCATTCAAGGCCGTGTAAAGCATCGGGTAGGTCTGCTGCAGGTCAATGATGTGAACGTTGTCTTTTTTGCCGTAGATATAGCCGGCCATTTTCGGGTTCCAGCGACGGGCGTGGTGGCCGAAATGAACGCCGTTTTCAATCATCTGGCGAATCGTAAATTTAGGAAGTGACATTTATATATATCCTTTTTTCCGGTTAAACCTCCGCAGACTTTCGGCCCGGTCTGCCCGGGCACCGGAGCGAACTCTTCTTTGAAAACAGCAAGAAGCTTCCGCCGCGCCTGCGTGTGAATTGTTAAAACAAGCGAATATCAAATGGTTGATATTCGCTGTCTTTTTACACATACTTTGCTTATTTTGCAAGTAAAAAATTTGGCCGGGGAACGATTATTTTTGCGTAAACTTCCGGATAGCCTCAATTACGCGTTCGACCGTGTTGTCGACCATTTCTTCCCGGGTTTCGACCACGATGTCCGCTTCGGAATAATAGGGGTATTCTTCCCTGATATATTTTTCCAGCTTGTTTTTCAGGTGTTCGTCGTTGCCTTCGATAAACGGACGATGGCGCCGGCCGGCGGTGCGGTGGTAGAGGACGTCGACGTCGGCTTTGAGCCAGATGGTGACGGCGTGCTGCCGCGCCAGTTCGCGGGTCTGGGCGGGCACGAAAGAGCCGCCGCCCGAAGCCAGTACGCAGGGTTCGCCCTGAAGCAGTCGTTTCATGACCCGGGCTTCGCCGGCGCGGTACTCTTCTTCGCCGAAACATTTTAAAACGTCAACCAGCGGCAGTCCGGCCGCCTTTTCTATCTCCTGATCGCCGTCGACAAAAGGCAGCCCGAGCCTTTTGGCCAGACGCTTGCCGACGCTGGTTTTGCCGCTGCCCATGAGGCCGACCAGCAAAATTATTTTGTTGTTTTCCATGGTTTGTTAATCTTTATTTCAAATATTTGCTGTCATAATATAAACAGTTTAAATTTTATCAATGTTTTTTTGCGGAAGGTGAAAATATGCGTCAGAAAGGCAACGGAAAAATTTGGTTTTACGCGGCGGCCGCGGTTGTTGCGGCATTGGTGCTGTGGGTAATTTCCCGCGAGATTCCTTTTACGCCGGAAACAGTCGAACAGCCGATCGAAAACACTTTTGCCCGGTAGAGGAAGATGACGGACCGGCGGCTGAAAGATTTTCTCGACATGATTGCGGCCGAAAAGGGGGCTGCACCGAATACGGTTGCCGCCTACCGGCGCGACGTGTTGCAGTTTCTGGCTTTTTTCGGCAGGGACTGTGCGCTGGTCGAAGAAGACGACGTTGCCGCCTTTGTCCGTGACCTCGGCAGCCGGGGGTTTGCACCGCGCAGCATGGCACGCAAGCTTTCGGCGGTGAAAGAATTTTACAAGTTTCTCTATTCGGAAGATGAAATCAAAACGAATCCGGCGGCGGGCGTTTTGTCGCCCCGGCAGGAAAAGCCGCTGCCGAAGTTTTTGAGCGCGGGGGAAATAAAACGGCTGCTGCTGGCAGCGGAAGAGGAAACGGATTTTGCTCACTGCCGATTGAAAGCGATGTTAGCACTGATGTATGCCTGCGGTCTGCGGGTGTCGGAACTGGTGGCGCTGCCGGTAAATTGCATCAATTTTGAAAAAAGGCAGATTCTGGTTTTCGGCAAAGGCGCTAAGGAAAGACTGGTACCGGCGGCGCCGGCGGCGCTTGCGGCAATTGAGGAATATGCGGTGCGGCGCGAACGGTATCTTGACGGGCGCAAATCGCCGTGGCTGTTTCCTTCCAAAACCGCGGTTTCCGGACATGTGACCCGTGATAATTTCTTTAAGAATCTGAAAAATCTGGCGGTTAAGGCCGGCATTTCGCCGACCCGGGTTTCTCCGCACGTTCTCCGCCATTCTTTTGCCACCCATCTTTTGAACCGCCGCGTGGATTTGCGCAGTGTGCAAAAATTGCTGGGACATGAAGACATATCCACCACCGAAATATATACTCATGTTATTTCCGAGCAGTTGGTTGACACGGTTAATAAAAATCATCCGCTGGCTAAAGCGGAAATGCAGAGGGTGCTCGCGGAAACGGACGGCGTGTGAGACAAAATGGGCAAAAAAAGGACGCCCGCGTTTGAGGCGGGCTTTCCCGGCATAAGTTTCCGCCGGACAAAGCGGGGATGCGAACGGTGTTAACCAGTGCTGTCCTCGAATATAAAGCTGTAAAGCTTCGCAAGCTTTGCGGCCGGGCGGCATGTTCGTATCGGCCTGTTTATGCAGATGTTTGAAGCACAAAAAAAGAGAAGCCGCTTTCAAGGCTTCTCTTTTTTAGACGTGAAGTCCGCTTTACGGATGAGTCCAGAAAGAAAACAGTTCGCTGACTTTCATTCCGGCGATTTCATCGGCGCGTTCGCTCAGAGTGCCGTCGCCGAAAATGTTGTCGCCCCAGATGACGAACGTCAGCCAGGAATGGTTTTCATTGCCGGCCAGCGGCAGTTTGATGTCCCTGACAGACATTTCCCTGTCCAGTTTGTCGACAGAGGTTTCCATCTGTACCGCCAGAAATTCCCACAACAAGGAAGGCGTGATCCGAGGTCGGGTGCATTCCGCCCTGACTTTGGCAGATGTTCGTCCGGTGTGCAGGGTAAGCAGCCGCACCAGAGTGAGAAGGCCGGCGTCCGTTCGGAGATAGGCCCACGGGTTGGCGGATCTGGCGCTGAATTCGTCGACGAGATTGTAGTTTTTCCGGTCGCTTTGGAGCTGTTTTTTGATGTCGGTAAAAATGCTCTGCAAATACGGAAGATAAATCCTGCCGTCGTTAATCCGGTAATTTTCCAGATTTTGTCTGCTGATGCCGAGCTTGCGGGCAAAAGCACTAAAAACATCTTTTCTTTTCATATAGTCGGTTTTTAATTTTATTAATAATGATTGACTAAAACTACGGATACCACAATCGTTCGAATTTTTCAAGCCAAAAATTGACAAAATTTTATTTTCTGTCTGAAAAAAGGCGTCGTGCCGAAAATATGCCGCTTTCGGGAATAACTGCCGCCGGACGGGGAAGGACGACGCGGGGATGCGGTTGTCGAAAGCGGGCGACCGCTGTTTAAAGTCGCGCCGGAAATTGCCGGCAGCACGCAGATCCGTCGTTTGGGCGGCCGCTGTCGTCAGTTTTCGGCCAGTTGCAGAAAAGCTTCCGGCGGCAGTTCTTCGGCGCGGGCGGTCGGCTCAATGCCGAGATGCCTGCATTTGTCAAGCAGGTCGGGCATTGTTTTCAAGCTCTGGCGCAGCATTTTGCGCCGCTGGCCAAAGGCGAGCGAGGTGATTTTTTCGACTTTTGCCAGCGTTTCGGCAGCGGGAATTTCGGTTTTCGGAGTAAACAGCAAAACCGTCGAACGGATTTTCGGCGCCGGGGTAAAGCATTCCGGCGGCAGTTCCAGAAGCTTTGCGACGCCGCAGGTCAGCTGTGCCAGCACCGAAAGCCGGCCGTAGTCTTTGCAGCGGGTGGGAGCGGTAATCCTTTCCGCCACTTCTTTCTGGAACATAAGCGTCATTGCCCGGTAGCTGCCGGCCTGTTTCAGCCAGCCGGTCAAAAGCGGCACCGAAACGTTGTAGGGCAGGTTGCTGACAAGCTGGCGGGGCGCCTCGATTTCCCGGGAAAGGTCGAAAGCAAGGGCATCGCCGTTGACGATGCGGAAAGGAATTGTTGTTTCCGCTTTCAGTTCTTCCATGATCGCAATGCAGCGGGGATCCATCTCGATAACCGTCAGCGAAGCCGGGGCGGCTTCCAGCACCGCCTGCGTCAATCCGCCCGGTCCGGGACCGATTTCGCAGATGTTGCAGCCGGCAAAAGAAGACAACCCCTGCCGGTTTAAGCTGAGGCGGATGATTTTGTCGGTAATGTTGCGGTCGAGCAGAAAGTTCTGCCCCAGCGCTTTAGACGCCAGCAAGCCGTGTTTTTCGACCGTTTCGCGAAGACCGGGCAGCATTTTTATTCTTTCAGTTCGATAACCGCCCGCTGGCGCAGTTCCTGCATGCGCTCTTCGGCATAGCGTTCGTTCTTTTGGTTTTGCAGCATGTTTTTCACTTCCTCATTTGAGGGCAGCGGCATCCGGTCTTTGTCCGGGTCGAATTTTTTCTCGACTTTGAAAATGTAATAGTCGCCGTTGTACAGGATCGGATCGCTGACTTCTCCGGAAGAAAGGTTTTTTATATGCTTTTCCAGTTCCGGCGGCAGTTGGCCTTCCGTAACCCAGCCGAGTTTGCCGCCCGAAGACGAACTCGGGCTTTGCGAGAACTGTGCGGCGTAAAGTTCAAAACGGGGATCCTGACGGAGATTTTCAGCCAGCTGGGAAATGTGTTTGGCGTCTTTGGCGGAAATTACGATTTCGGAAAGCATGAATTTGGGTTTGCTCATATCGCGTTTGGCGATGGCGAGGGCTTCCTCGATTTCCGGCTGAGTGATAGTTTCTCCCATGGTGCCGCGGTGGACGACACGGATCCAGGCAAGATCGGTTTTCAGCTGTTCGCGGAAAACCTCCGGACTGACGCCGGAATCTTTCAGCATTTGGCTGAGCCGGCTGCGGCTGATGCCGTTGTTTTGGCAGAAAACGCCGACGGCGTTGTCAATTTCCTTGTCGCCGATTTCGATCTGGCTGCGGGCGGCTTCCTGAGCCTTCAGCTTTTCGTCGATGGTGTTTTGCATGACTTTGTTGATGATCAGCAGTTTTGTCTGCCGGTTGTAGGGGATGCCGGTGGTCATGCAGAAGGCGCGCACCCGATGGTTGATGTCTTCGGTGGTGATGATGTCGCCGTTGACCTGCGCCAGAATGCGGATGGAGCCGGCGTAGGGTGTCGGTTTGCGGATGTTTTCGGGCTCCGCGGGACGGGGCGCGGCTTCCGCCGGTGCGGGGGCCTGACGGAACAACACCGATTGCCGTTCTTCTTCCGCAGGGGCGGCTTCCGGCCGGACGGGCACATAGCCGGCGGCAAACTGAGCCCGGGCTTCGGCGGAAAACATCAGGCACAAGGCCAGCAGCATTTTCTTGATCATAAGTAACTCCTTGGTTAGTTTGAACCGATACCGCCGAGCGTTTTCAAGAGAAACGTGGCGGAATATTCGTAGCCGTCTTCGTAGTCGGGGTCGGTCGAGTTGTATTTATGAATGTCAAAGACTAATTTAAAGCATTCGTCTTCATAAATTATCTTGCCGCCGTGTTCAAGCGATCCGACCGATCCTTTGGTCAGATCCTGACGGTTATAGGCGGTGATTCTCCAGTCGCGGGAAATTTTGGCCTGGATTGACGTGTAGAGTTCCTTTCTTTCCCGGTAGTCGTCGAAGAAATAAAGCCCGCTGTCCGCCCGATTGTCCTTGCGCCCTTTGATTGAGGTGAAGGCAATGTAGGCCGACAGGACGTCGGGGCCGATTTTGGCGTTGATTTCGTTGTATTTCAGCGAATGGTCGGTACGGTCGATGCGGAACCGGTAGTTGAAGTCGAGGTATGAGGCCGGCGAGGCGTAAACGCGGCCGACATAGTCGCTGAAATGACTGTTGTCGCCAAGGCTTTGTGAAAAGCTTTCGTCTTCGTTAAAGTAGTAACTCTGGGCGATGAACATGGAGGTGCGGCCGATAATGTTGCCGTAAGAGCTCCAGTTGAAACCGTAACTGATGCGGCTGCCGGTATCGTTCCGGTCATAGCCGTTGTAGCGGTCCAGGTTTAAGATGTTGGTGTCGTCCAGCTGGGCGTTAAGGCTGTCTTCGTTGGGAATTTTGTTGATTTTGTTGCCTCCGTTCGGTGCCGCCACGGCGACGATGATCGGTTCGATGATCTGGCGCGAGCTTTCCGTCGCTTTGACGAACGGCAGCCGCCATTCCAACCCCGCCTGCGGAAATACCCGGCCGACGGCGCCGGTATAGCTGCTGTCATAGCTGTTGACGTATTTGTCAATGTAATAGACATCCGATTTGACCGAAGCTACGAACTTGTATTTTTCGCCGTAAGGACTGGTATAAGGCAGGTTCCAGGAATTGATCATGGTCGCCCGCTGGGTTTTGGTTTCGTCGCGTTCGCGGTATACGGAGGCGGTGCTGACGGTGTTTTTGAAATAGGCGCCGTAGCTGTTGGTTTCGCCGATGTGTTCATAGGTGATAAGCGGCAGGATATAAGGTTTGCTGTAATCGCGTTTTTCAAATTCGGAAGCGTGATACTCTTTGAGGGAATAGCTGACCAGCTTGTAGGAATAGGCCTCAATGGCGGCATAATCGCGGTTTTCGAAACGTTCGAGCGCGGCGTGCGAAGTCAGCCAGGTTTCGGTTTTGCCAGGCAGTGAGAGGTCTTTTAAATAGGAACTGTCGGAAGCGTAGTTGATGTCAAAACTTCCCAGCCAGAGGTCGTTAATCTCATAACGTCCGTTGGCGAAAATGCCGTAGCGGTTTTCGTCGGTGTCTTTGTCTTTCATGTAGGAACCGGACAGGTTCAGTTCGCCGTTATAGAGCATTTTGCGGTATCTGCCGCCCCAGACCACACCCTGATCGGCGCTCAAAAGCGGTGAAAACAGCAGGTCTTCATGGTCGGAGATGTTCCAGAAATAGCGAAGTTCGAGCGAACTGCCGAGGTAAGATGTGGAACGCATCGACGGCGGCAGAAAGCCGGAACGCCGTTTGACCGTCGGGTCGGGGTGCGACATGAACGGGGTATAAAATACCGGTATGTCTTTGATCTGGATAAACGCATCCTGATAATAAACGTCTTTGTTGGCAGCGTCGTGAGTGATTTTGCGCGCTTTTATCTGCCACAGGGGGGACGGGTTGTCTTCGCAGACGTCGCAGGGCGAATAAACGCCGTAAAAGAAATATTTGTTTTTGTTTTCCGACTGTTTGATGCGGCGGGCGGCGACCCGGCTTTCGTCGGCGAGAATCATTTTCACTTCGTGAATGGCACCTTTTGACATTTTGTCTTCCAGTTCGGCGCTGTCGGCAAAGACGGTGGTGCCGTCCGGCTGAATGATATTGACGTGGCCGTCGGCGGTGATTTTGTCGTTTTTACGGTCATACGTGATTTTGTCGGCTTTAAGGGTGGTGCCCTCGCGGACGATGTTAACATTGCCGGTGGCGGTAATCAATTTGGTTTCGGAGTTTTCTTCCACCTGATCAGCGCTGAAGTGAATTTCCGTGCGTTCGCGCTTTGGCGCCGGCGCGCTTTCGGCAAACGACCAGAACGGCAGCAGCGCGGCGCTTCCGAAGCCTGCCGCCAGCAAGGCGTATTTGAACGGTTTGAATGACATTATCTTGCGCTCCGGTTTGAATTCCGGCGGGTGAACCAGGCCGGATTGTAAAAGAACAACAGGTACAGGCAGACGATGAAAGGCACAATCAGGTTGGCGTAAAGCAAGGTGAGAAAATAGAGGCTTTTGCCGCAGAGATTGCCGAAGGCGAGGTCGCCGGCTTCGATCAGAACCATTGCCGCGATCGAGCAGGAGATGATTTTTCCCTGGCCGCGGCGGTTGAAGTTGCCGACCAGAAGTCCGGTGCAGGCCAGAAGCGCCATCACCAGATTGTAAAAAGGATTCATCAGCCGGCGGTGGCCTTCCAGAATGTAGCGGTTGGCTTCCTGCGGCGTCAGTTCGGGGTTGGACGCGGCGTCAAACAGTTCGGTTAGCGTTTTTGAACGGGCCGAATCGTCGCGCTTTTTGCCCGATGAGGTGGTGCCGAAGTCGATTGAATAGCGGTCAAACGAAAGCGAGGAAAACTGTCCGCTTTTATTGTCGATTTCCTGACGGACGCCGTTGATCATGATCAGACGGGGGCCTTTTTCGGTATAAATGATGACGCCGTGTTCGGCCGAAACCGTCACTTTGGCTTTGGGGTCGCGCTCGTCGTTGATCAGAACGCCCTGCACCGAACCGTCTTTTTCATGGGCGGTAATGAAAACGGTGAGGCCGTTTTGCAGGGTGGTGAATTCCCCTTCCCGGAACATCAGGTGCGAAACATCGTTTTTAACCTGCCATTCGAGGTCGGCAAAGGCCTTTTCCGCATCGGGAATGGCGAAGTTGTTGACGTAGAGGCCGAAAAACGACATCGCCAGGCCGAAATAAAGAGCCGGTCGGGCGTTTTGCCAGGGGCTGATGCCGGCCGACTGCATGACCACCAGTTCGCGGTCGGAAAGCATCCGGTTGTAAACGAACAGAACCGCCACGAATACGGAAATCGGCGACAGCAGGGAAAACAGCCGGGGCATCAGGCAGGAGGTCATTTTGATGAACAGACTGAGCGGCAGTCCCTTGTTGGTGACCAGTTCGACAAAACGCAAAGACTGAGTAAGCCACAAAATCGACATCAGCGAAAAGGTGACCAGAAGAAACCCGACGAATATCTGGCGGGAAATGTAAATGTTTAATTTTTTCATTTTAGGCGATACTATAAGATATAAAACGAATATGCAATAAAATCCTCAAAATTGTGAGCAATTTTGAGGATTTTTATTGCAGTTTCCGTTTGAGCGGCAGCTTATTTCTGCGAGCTGATGCGCATGCGGTAGAACGACCGCCATACGAAGATCAGGCCGATCAGGAAAAAGCTGACGCCGAGACCGAGCGATAGGCAGCGGGGGGCGGCAACCGCCATCTCGACCGCCAGAAGCCCGAACAGGGTGGTGAATTTGATGATCGGGTTTAAGGCAACCGACGAGGTGTCCTTGTAAGGATCGCCGACGGTGTCGCCGACTACCGCAGCATCGTGCAGCGGGGTGCCTTTTTCCTTCAGATCAACTTCCACTACTTTCTTGGCGTTGTCCCAGGCGCCGCCGGCGTTAGCCATATAAAGAGCCTGAAACAGACCGAAAGCGGCGATCGAGATCAGATAGCTGGCAAACAGGTCGGCATCAAAACAGGCAAAGGCAATGGTGAAGCAGAAAATTACCATAAAGATGTTGAACATGCCTTTTTGCGCGTAGATGGTGCAGATTCTGACCACTTTTTTAGAATCTTCGATCGAAGCCGCCTGGTTGGTGTCAAGTTTGATGTGCTCCTTGATGTAGGCGACCGCGCGGTAAGCGCCGGTCGAAACCGCCTGCATCGAAGCGCCCGAGAACCAGTAGATGACGGCGCCGCCCAGAAGCAGGCCGAACAAGACCATCGGGTTCATCAGGTTCAGCTCAAGGTTTAAGAGCAGGATAATCGAAAAGATCATGGTGGTGGCGCCGATGACGGCGGTGCCGATCAGAACCGGCTTGGCCGTCGCCTTGAAGGTGTTGCCGGCGGAATCGTTTTTCTCCAGCAGTTCCTTGCCGGTTTCAAAATCGGGTTTGAAGCCGTAGTCTTTTTCGATTTCCTTGTCGATGTTCTTGATCTGTTCGATCTGGGAAAGTTCAAACACCGACTGCGCGTTGTCGGTGACCGGGCCGTAGCTGTCGACCGCAATCGTAACCGGTCCCATGCCGAGCATGCCGAAGGCAACCAGGCCGAAGGCAAACACCGTCGGATAGACCATGTAGTTGTCAAGCCCTTCGGCGGCGGCAAAATAAGCGACCGTCATCAAGCCGATCATGACCAGCCCTTTCCAGAAAGCGGAGAAGTTGCCGGCTACGATGCCGGAAATGATGTTGAGCGAGGCGCCGGCTTCGCGGCTGGCGTCAACGATTTCCTGCACGTGTTTGGATTTCGACGAAGTGAAAATTTTGGTAAATTCGGGGATCAGCGCCGCCGCCAGGGTGCCGCAACTGATGATGACCGAGAGCTTCCACCACAGGTCTTCGCCCATGCCGCCGATCATGACGTAGGAAACGCCGAAAGTAACCGCGATTGAGAGCAGGGAAGTGATCCAGACGAGCGAAGTCAGCGGCACTTCGAAATCAAAGTCCTGTTTGTTGCCGAAACGGAGTTTGGAAAACCAGTTGTTGATCATGTAGGATACGACCGAAGTTATGATCATCAGCAGACGCATGGTAAAGATCCAGACGATTAGACGGGCCTGAATGTCAATGCCGTCGGCCATCAGCGCCAGGCTGCCGTTGTCGGTGTAGCTCATGCCGGCGGCCAGCACGATAAAGCTGATGAGGGCAACGCCGGTAACGCCGTAGGTTTCAAAGCCGTCGGCGGTGGGACCGACGGAATCGCCGGCGTTGTCGCCGGTGCAGTCGGCAATCACGCCCGGGTTGCGCGCGTCGTCTTCGTCAATTTTGAAAATGATTTTCATCAGGTCGGCTCCGATGTCGGCGATTTTGGTGAAAATGCCGCCGCAGATGCGCAGGGCCGAAGCGCCGAGGGATTCGCCGATGGCAAAGCCGATAAAGCAGGCGCCGGCGTTTTCCCGCGGGATGAGCAGCAGAATGATGATCATCATTACCAGTTCGACACAGATCAGAAGAACGCCGATCGACATGCCGGAGCGAAGCGGCAGGCTCATGACCGGAAAGGCTTTGCCCTTAAGCGAGGCAAAAGCGGTGCGGGCGTTGGCATAGGTGTTGATGCGCATGCCGAACCAGGCGACCGAAAACGAGCCGAGAATGCCCAGAACCGACCACAGCAGAATGTTCATGACCATCGGCAGCGGGGTCTGGTTTAAGAAAAAGAAATAGTAGAAAATGCAGACGGCAATGAAGGCTTCCAGAATCACCAGCAGAACCGCCTGCTGCTTCATATAGGTTTTGCAGGTTTCATAAATTAAAGATGCCATGTTCAGCATTGATTTGTGAGCAGGCATCTTTTTGATTTTGCAAAATTCGTAAAAGCCGAAGAGCATTCCCAGGGCGCAGACGATCAGGCCGTAAAGCAGGATCTGCGAACCGGTGACGGCATAGCCCCAGAAATTGTATTCCACGTCAAGCAGCGGGATTTTCAAGTCAATTTCGGAAGCCCGCGCCGTTTGGGAAAAAAGACACAAAAACAGCGTGATTGTCGCGGCAATCCAGCTGTACTTCTTGAAAAATTTCATCATATTATCCTTACATAAAATTAGGTTAATTAATTTAATGCAATCAACCTATAACTTCTCTTTCATTATTGCAAGCACAAATAATGCCTTTTTGCGCCCGGCCGGTTGTGTATGCAGATTGTCGTTTGTGGTGGATTTTTCAACGGGAGTGTGTTATCAAAGCATTATGGAAAGCGATACAGAACAGGATAGCAGCCGGCGTCCGGCTGTCATTTTTGCCGTTTTGGCATTATGGGTCATTCTCAAATGGATGTTTGAATTCGGCATGGCTCACCGACCGAGGCGGGGGAAGTCGGGGGTATTTGTTCCTTTGATTTTTATGCTTAAATGGCTCCAGTTTAATTTGACTTCTCCCGATTATCCAAAGATGACGGCGGTTTTCAGCGGTGTTTGTTTGCTTCTTCTGTTGCTGACATATGTTTTTTCGTCGGAAATTGAAACGTTAATTCTGTTGTATCCCGTTGACTGACTTTAAGGAAAGGAGAAAAGCTTTGAGTTGGGAAAAACTGCCTTTTCTGGGCGCGGCCGCGGCGGTTTTGCTGACGGTGGCTCTCGTCCGCATCATTTTCTTTATGCCGGAATATAACGGTTTTTGGTGGGACATTTCCTTTTACGTCATACTCCCCGTGCTTGACGTTTATTTGGTTGGTTATAAGGACGGCCGGTATTGGAAGCTGTTTTGTTATGTCGTCATTGTTTGCTCGCTTGCAGCACTGCTGGTTATGTAGTTTTTTCCCGGAAGAAAACGGGACGCTTTTTGCGTTCGTGTTTTTAACGATCCCGGACGGCACTTTTTTGCGGACTGTTATTTGGCATTGACTTTAAATACATTTTATGTTATACCTATAATGTAATATGGAATTGTTTGCAAAAGTAACCGTCATGTCAGATACAAGAGAAATTTTAGATAAAATATTTAACGGGAAAATGTTGATCAGGCGGCATATGCCGCGGCCGGGCGAAAGTTCTTATTATTATTTGAATCCGTTTCATACGGACGATTACAGTACGATCTCTGATTTTGGGATAATTGACGTTCCGGATGATGCGCGCTCGTCGTCATCCGTTTTTGCTCATCAAGAGGATCACGGTAATCGGGAGCAGAAGAGTCAATATCCCAATTCCTCTTCCGCAATTTATGCTCATACAAATAATGGGGACGTTCGTATTCATCCGATGCAAGATCAAAACAGGGAAGAACAGACAAATCTATAGCAGGACGTTATGCGCAACGGTGAATATATGGCAAACGCGGGTATACAGGGTTTATCTTTTGGTTGGTCTGATGAAGCAGAGGGATTGATCCATGGTTTGTTTTATGCCCTGGCGCATTATTCGCCCTTGTCTACCCATCAGGATGCTTCAGGATGGAATGCATTTCAGCGCGGATACCATCGCATACGCAATCAACGACGGCAGAATCTGCAGGACGGGTATGGAGAGTCGCCTTATCTGACCGGTATAGCTGAGATCGTCGGAGCTCGTGCAAGTCCTCTGAATTTAATCAAACAACCGGCTCGAACGGCGCCGTTACACATTAAAACTAGCAATGAAGATATCCGCACTATAGTTTCAGGCATAGTTTATGGCGTGGGCAGCAGTGAAAATCGCGGCGGTGATTATGTTAAAAATGTGCTGAGTAATATTGCCGGAGGCGTAGTAGGTAAAGAAATTAACAGAAAACTTTTTGGTGTAGCTGGGCACCGGTGATGAGGGAAATTTTGAATCCTGTGATTGGTGAGACGGTAGGGGCGTTTGTCGATAAAACTATTGACAAACTGTTTGACGGCAAATAACATTTTTTATCAGTGGTAAGGAAAGAAAAAGAGGCATGAAATTTTTATCGCTTACGAAAACCGAAGTTATTAAAATTTTACTGAGGATTGTCGTGTGCTGTTTGGAATTGTTGTGTGTTTTTACAATGCTTTTCATAATTCCCTTTCTGTTCATTATGCCGTCGTTGGGGATGGTCATATACGCCGCGTTGTGGCTTATTATAGCGTTTTATGAAGGTTTTGTGCCGGATAGTTATTGGGAGTGGTACGTGAAAGGCTATAACGAGTTTAAAGTATCAATCGGCACATGGGTTTTTCTTTTGGCTTATACGGCACTCGTTATCTATATTTACGGAGATGAGATGAAGCTTAGTTACCTGGAATCCCGTGAAGATTATAAGCTTGAAGACGAAAATTCGTAAATAACCGTTTTATCTGACGGTGTCGTCTGCGAGATAAAAATAAATTGAATCGTATGGTATGGATACTAAAAAAGCCGTCTGAACTTCAGCCGGCTTTTTTTTGAGGTATCCGTGCGGATGATTATTTGGCGTTTTCCAAATCTTCGCCGGTTTCCTGATTGACCCGTTTGGCAGAGAGTTTGAACTTGCCGCGGTTGTCCATGCCCAGGCATTTGACCCAGATGCTGTCGCCTTCCTTGTAAAAGTCGGAAACAGAGGCAATTCGTTCGTTTTTCACTTCGGAGATGTGAACCAGCCCTTCGGTCGAACCGATGAATTTTACAAACGCGCCGAAATCCATGATCTTGGTGATGACGCCTTTGTAGATTTTGCCTTCTTCCGGTTCGGCAACAATGCCCATGATCCAGTCGAGAGCGGCCTGACCGTCAGCGCTGTTGACGGTGGCAATGCGGATGACGCCGTCGTCGCTGATGTCGATCTTGGAGTTGGTCTTTTCGGTGATTTCGCGAATGACCTTGCCGCCCGAACCGATGACTTCGCGGATCTTGTCAACCGGGATCTTCAAAGCGATGATGCGGGGCGCATGTTCGGCTACGTGCGGCCGCGGTTCGGCAATGGTCTTGGCCATTTCGCCCAAGATGTGGATGCGGCCTTCATGCGCCTGAGCCAGCGCGTTTTTCATGATTTCCTTGGTGATGGAGGTAATTTTGATGTCCATCTGCAAAGCGGTTACGCCGTCCTTGGTTCCGGCAACCTTGAAGTCCATGTCGCCCAGGTGGTCTTCGTCACCCAAAATGTCGGTGAGGATGGCAACCCGGCCGTCGTCTTCTTTGATCAAGCCCATGGCAATACCGGCAACCGGTTTGGCCATCGGCACGCCGGCAGCCATCAGCGACATGGTGGTGCCGCAAACGGTGGCCATCGAAGAAGAACCGTTCGATTCCAAAATTTCGGATACGACCCGGATGGTGTAGGGGAAAGCGTCTTTGTCTTTGGGCATCATCGGATGGATGGCGCGCCAGGCCAGTTTGCCGTGGCCGATTTCGCGGCGTCCCGGGCTGCCCAGACGGCCGCATTCGCCGACCGAAAACGGCGGGAAGTTGTAGTTGAGCATAAAGTCTTCTTTGTATTCGCTCATCAAACCGTCGACAATTTGCGCGTCTTCGCCGGTGCCGAGGGTGGTAACCACCAGCGCCTGGGTTTCGCCGCGGGTGAAAATGGCGGAACCGTGGGCGGTCGGCAAAACGTCGACTTCGCACCAGATCGGGCGGACGGTTTTGGTGTCGCGGCCGTCAATACGCTTGCCGGTTGAAAGAACCTTTTCGCGGACGACAACATGTTTTAATTTTTCCAAAACGTCGAGCAGATATTTGTTCTCGATTTCGTTTTCGGGATCGATGCCGGCTTTGACTTCTTCGTCCAGCTGGCCGATCAGGGTGCCGCGTTTGAGCTTGTCGGTTTCGGTGAAAGCTTCTTCGTAACGGCTGCGGAAAGCCTTGGCGATACGTTCGTACATTTCGTCGAACTCTTTCGGGAATACGGGAGTTTCCCAAGGTTCTTTGCCGGCTTCTTTAGCCAGCTCGCAGATCATGTCGATCACCGGCTGGAAGCTGTCAAAACCGAACATGACCGCGTTCAGCATGGTTTCTTCCGAGAGCTCGTTTGCTTCGGATTCCACCATCAGCACGCCTTCTTTGGTGCCGGCGACGGTTAGTTCAAGTTCGGATTCCTTTTGTTCGTCAATGGTCGGGTTTAAGATAAATTCACCGTTTTTGTAACCGACTTTGGCGGCGCCGATCGGTCCCATGAACGGAATGCCGGAAACGGCCAGCGCGGCGGAAGCGGCGATCATCGCCACCACGTCGGAAGTGGTTTTCTGGTCGTGGCAGAGCGTGGTGCAGATGATTTGCACTTCGTTCTTAAAAGCATCCGGGAACAACGGGCGAATCGGACGGTCGATCAGGCGGGAGACCAGCACCTCGTGTTCGGAAGGCTTGCCTTCTCTTTTCATGAAGCCGCCGGGCACTTTGCCGGTGGCATAATATTTTTCCTGATAGTTGACGGTTAAGGGGAAAAAGTCCTGATCGGCTTTTGCCTCCTTGGCCGCGCAAACGGTGGCCAGCACCTTGGTTTCGCCGTAAGTGACGACAACCGCGCCGGTCGCCTGCTTGGCGACTTTGCCGGTTTCCAACACCAGCTTGCGTCCGCCCCATTCCATTTCGCGGGTGGATACTTTTAAGTTATTCATATTGTCTTACCTTTCTTTTCATCTTACATCTTTAAACATCACCTGTCCGGATGAGGACAGGATTTTGATAAAAGTATTGCGGAACCCGTTTGATGTTCCGCAATACTTGCAAAACCTTAACGACGAATGTTAAGCTTTTTAATGATTTCCTGATATCTCTTTTCGTCTTTTTTCTTCAGGTAGTCGAGAAGGTGGCGGCGTTTGCTGACCATCTTCATCAGACCCAGACGGGAGTGCAGGTCTTTGCGGTGAACGTTGAAGTGCTCGATCAGGTTGTTGATGCGGGTCGTCCAGATCGCAATCTGAACTTCCGGCGAACCGGTGTCGCCTTCGGCCAGGCCGTAAGTTTTGGCCAATTCGTTCTTAATTTCTTTGCTAATCGACATCTTTATTTTTCCTTTTTTTCCTGGTTAAAATTAAATACGCGAACCGGCGAAAACCTGGTTTCTTCGATCCGCACCATTGCCGCCAGCCGGCCTTCGCAAACGGCGGCAACCGTCTGCCCGACGGAAAACGAATGTTCCCGCGATTTGGGTGACAATGCCTGTCCGTGAAGGAGTTTGGCGGCTTCCGCTTCCGAAACAGCCATGACCGCGATGTCGCGCAGAGAGGTTTCTGACGGAAGCAAAAATCGTTTACGTTCGTCAACATACACTACATTTTGCAAAGTTTCCAGCAAAATTTTTGCCGACTCGTCAAAAATTCCCGAACGGGTTCGGCGCAGGCGGCAGAGGTGGCCGAAGGTGCCCAGCCGGCGGGCGATGTCGCGGCCGAGGCTGCGCACGTAAGTGCCTTTGGAACAGCGGACTTTGAAGCTGCTGCGGCCGCCGGGCAGGCTGCCCGTAAATTCCAGTTCGTAAACGGTAATCTGACGCTCGGGAATGTTCACTTCCTCGCCTTTACGGGCCAGCTCGTAGGCGCGGCGGCCGTTGATTTTAACGGCGCAAAAGGCCGGCGGTGTCTGTGTGATCTCGCCGCAAAACTGCGGCAATAAGGCCAGAATTTCCTCATCTGCCGGAATTCTTCCGTTGTCGGCGGTTATGCTGCCGTCGCTGTCGGCGCTGTCGGTTTCCGTACCCCATTGAACGGTGAATTCGTACTCTTTGGTTTCGTCGCCGAGAAAATCTATCAGTTTGGTGGTTTCTCCGAACGCAATCGGCAAAATTCCGCTGGCAAAAGGATCCAACGTGCCGGTGTGACCGTTTTTCTGCGCGTTGAGCAGCCGGCGGGTAAGGTTGACGACTTCGGTCGAACCCATGCCTTCCGGCTTGTCGATGACGAGCCAGCCGTTGACGGGGTCTCCTTTGCGGTGTTTCATCGGATGTTTCTCCTTGGCTGCCGGCGGAAAGTTTTCCGCGGAACGTGAAAAAAAATCCCGGACTTTGCCGGGAAACGGATTAGTTTTCGCTTAAATCCCGGGCGACTTTGGGATCATGCAGCAGTTTTTCAATCTTATCAACCTCAGCAAAGCTGTCGTCGATCTTGAAGCGGATTTCCGGAACAAAGCGCAGCGCCGTTTTGGTGCCGACGACTTTGCGGAAGTGGTTGGCCGCCAACTGCAGCCCTTCGAGAACTTCCTTGTCGGTTTCCGGGTTGGAGGTGATGAAATAGATGTCTGCATATTTTAAGTCGGGGGATACCTGAGCTTCCATAACGGTGACCAGAGTGTTGATTCCTTCCAGATTGCGAACCCGGCCTTGGTTTATTTCGGCCGCAATGATCCGTTTGATTTCCTGGCCGACGCGAAGCTGCCGCTGGGATTGTTCTTTGATTGCCATTTATTGTTCCTCTTTTTTTTTATGCGCAACAGACCGAAAGTCCGGCGATGCCGGATTTCCGGTCTGCTCCGAAGTTAATCTCCTACGCCAGTTTGGCGGCGATGGTTTCGATTTCGTAACATTCGATGAAGTCGCCGACCTGAATGTCGTTGTAGTTTTCAAAACTCATGCCGCATTCATAGCCTTCCTTGACTTCCTTGACGTCGTCCTTAAAGCGTTTCAGCTGGCCGAGGCTGCCGTCGTGGATGACCACGTTGTCGCGCAACAGGCGGACTTTGGCGCCGCGTTTGACCAGACCTTCGGTAACCATGCAGCCAGCCACCTTGCCGACGCCGGTGATGTTGAAGACGTTGCGGATTTCCGCATAGCCGAGAAGTTTTTCGCGCAGTTCGGGTGAAAGCAGACCTTCCAGACCTTTCTTAACGTCGTCGGCCACATCGTAGATAATCGAATAATAACGGATGTCAACACCGTCGCGGCGAGCCATGTCGCGAGCCTGCGGAATCGCGCGGACGTTAAAGCCGATGATCAACGCGTTGGAGGCTTTGGCCAGCGTGATGTCGGATTCTGAAATCGGGCCGACCGCCGAATGCAGGATCTGGACGCTGACTTCGTTGTTCGATAGTTTGTTCAATGTACCCTCAATGGCTTCGATCGAACCCTGGACGTCGGCCTTGATGATGACCGGCAGGTGTTTGGATTCGCCCGATTTAATCTTGTCGAGCATCTGTTCCATCGCCGATTTGGCGCTCTTGACCAACTTGGCGTCGCGTTCTTTCTGAATGCGGTAGTTGGTGATTTCCTTGGCCTGGGATTCGCTTTCCACCATGTTGAAGTTGTCGCCGGCGGCAGGGGTGCCCTGTAAACCGATGACTTCGACCGGGGTGGCCGGTCCGGATTCGAAAATCTTGTGTCCGTGTTCGTTGAACATGGCGCGGACGTGTCCCCATTCTTTGCCGGCAATGATGATGTCGCCGACTTTCAATGTGCCTTTTTGTACCAGCAGGGTGGCAACCGAGCCGCGGCCCTTTTCCATTTTGGCCTCGATGACGGTGCCGCTGGCTTTGCTGGTCGGATCGGCTTTGAGGTCAAGAATTTCCGCCTGCAGCAGGATCGCTTCCACCAGTTTGTCGATGTTGATCCGCTTTTTGGCGGAAACTTCGGCGCACAGGCATTCGCCGCCCATTTCTTCAACCGCGATGCCGTGCTGTAAAAGCGCGGTCTTAACTTTCAGCGGATCGGCGCCGGGCAGGTCGATTTTGTTGATGGCGACCACGATCGGCACTTCCGCCGCCTGGGCGTGGCGAATGGCTTCCACCGTCTGCGGCATAATGCCGTCGTTGGCGGCCACTACCAGCACTACGATGTCGGTTACCTTGGCGCCGCGGGCACGCATTTCGGAAAACGCCTCATGTCCCGGTGTATCGATGAAAGTGATCTTCTGTCCGTCACCGAGCGTGATCTGATAAGCGCCGATATGCTGGGTGATGCCGCCGGCTTCCTTGGCAGCAACGTTGGATTCGCGCAAGGCGTCCAAAAGCGAGGTCTTGCCGTGGTCGACGTGACCCATGACGGTAACCACCGGTGCGCGGGGCAGCATATTTTCGGGCTTGCTCTGTTCTTCGTTTAAGACCATTTCGACGTCGCTGTCGGCCACCCGTTTCCATTTGTGACCCATTTCTTCGACGATGATCTGTGCGGTGTCGGCGTCAATCGGCTGGTTGATGGTGGCCATCACTCCGAGAGACATCAGTTTTTTGATGACCTCGGCACCTTTTTCCGCCATCCGGTTGGCCAGTTCCTGTACGGTAATAACCTCGGGAATGATCACTTCCTTGATGATCTTTTCCTGCGGCTGGACGACCGGTGCCGGTTTCGGCTGTTTTTTCTTGAAACGGCGACGGGGCGCGGCATAGCCGTAATCGTCGTCGTCATCGTCGCTGCCGCCGAAGGTGTGGATGTTTACTTTCGGGTTGCGGCGCTGCGGTTCAAAGCTGCGTTTGGTGATTTTTTTGCGTTCCTGCTCAAAGACTTCTGCTTTGCTTTTGCCTTTTTCCGTCGTCGGACGGGCCTTTTTGGCGCGGTCGTCTTCGTCGTCCTCGTCGTCAAAGTCTTTGCCCCGGCGTTCCTTTTCCTTGTTCTTGAAGTCGCGTTCGTCTTCTGCCTTTTCCGGTCGGCCTTTTTCTTTTTCCGTTGCCTGACGCGCCTTTTCCGCCTTTTCTTTTTCCAGGCGCTCTTCTTCCTCGCGGCGTTTTTGTTCTTCCTGCTCTTTTAAGCGGGCTTCTTCCTCTTTCTGCTTCTGCCGCAGAGCCGCCTTTTCCTCTTCTTCCTGCTGGCGGCGCGCTTCGTGTTCCTTGGCTTCGGCGATCAGTTTCAGCTTGGCGGCAGTGGCCTCGTCGATTTTGACTTCTTTGGCCGCGTTCGCCGCCGGGTTGATCACCCGTTTTTTGCGCACTTCGACCTGCACCATTTTTTTGCCGTCGCCGGCGGGTCTGGCGTCGCTCAGGTTCTTAAGGGTGAGCGTTTTTTTTCCCGATAATGTTAACTTCGATTTTGCATTATCTTCTGTCATACTCAAATTATCTCCATCTTATCATTTTTTTAGGAATTGAAATTCTGCCATTTTCGCAACTGGCTGCGGACCATTTCCGCCATCCCGCCTTTCAGCACGGCGGCGTGTACCGTGTTTGTTCTGTTTAATGCCTTGTCCAACTCCTCAACTTCAAACAATGTCAAAATTTCCGTATTCCCGGCGGCGGCTCTGATTTTTGCATTGCCGTCGCTGCCGGCGTCGGCCGCTTCGATGATAAAAGCGACCCGACCTTTTTGCAGGTTTTCCCGGACTTTTTCAAATCCGGTAATCAGCGCGCCGGCCTTCTTGGCCAGATTTATAGCGTCAAGTGCCCGATTTTTCAAGATATTTTCGACCGTTTCCCCCAAATTCGGGTCAACTTTGGTGTTTTTGCCGAATTTTTTGAAGACGTTTTTGCTTACGGCCTGTGCCAAAACCGCGCGGGAATTGGTAATGTAAAAACCTTTTCCCGGCAGTTTTTTCTTAAAATCGGGTATGACCTGACGGTCGGGGGTGAGGGTAAAACGCAGGAGTTCTTCCTTGTTTTTTTCTTCCCCCGTGACCAGACAGGTGCGGTTTGAATTATTTTCTTTCATCCCCGTCTTCTTGTCCTTCGTTTTCAAACCAGTGTTCGCGGGCGGCCATAATGACCTTGTTGGCCTCCGTCTGCGACAGCGTGTTTTCGCCGAGCATTTCGATCAGCTCGTCGGCTGCCAGGTCGGCCAGGTCGTCTAAGGTTTTGACGCCTTTTTCGGCCAGGGTCAGGATCATTTCCTGGTCAAGCCCGGTTACCGTTTTTAAGGTATCGTCGATGCCGAGGGTTTTGCTCTTTTCGGCAAATTCGGCGTCGCGTTTGGCTACGAACTCTTTGGCACGGTCCTGCAGCTCGGTGGCAATGTCTTCGTCAAAGCCTTCGATTTCGGCCAGTTCGTGCAGCGGTACCAGAGCCACTTCGTCAACCGTGGAGAAGCCTTCGGCAATCAGCAGGTGGGCGATCATTTCGTCAACGTCAAGAGCTTCCATAAAGCGCTGGGAACGGACTTTGTTTTCGTTGGAGCGGCGTTCGGCTTCCTGCTCTTCGGTCAGAACGTCGATGTCGCAGTTCAAAAGCTGGGAAGCCAGTTTGACGTTTTGTCCGCGGCGGCCGATGGCAATCGAAAACTGTTCCTTGGGAACCACCGCTTCGATGCGGTTGTTTTCCTCGTCGATGACCACTTTGCTGACTTCTGCCGGCGCCAGCGCGCTGACCATATACTGGGCACGGTCCTCGGAATAGGGAATGATATCAATTTTTTCGCCCTGCAGTTCAGTAACCACCGCTTGAACGCGGATACCTCTCAGGCCGACGCAGGCGCCGACCGGGTCAATGGTAACGTCTTCTGCTTTTACCGCCAGTTTGGCTTTGGAGCCGGGATCTCGGGCAACGCCCATGATCTTGACAATGCCGTCATAAATTTCCGGCACTTCCTGAGTGAACAGGGCGGCCAGAAATTCCGGACAGGTGCGGGAAAGGAAAATCTGCGGGCCTTTAACTTCGCGGCGGACGTCGAGCACATAGGCGCGGACGCGGTCGCCGTTTTTGAATTTTTCCCGCGGAATGATTTCGTCGCGGCGCAGCACCGCTTCGGTTTTGCCAATATCGAGCACAACGTTTCCGAACTCGATCCGTTTGACGGTGCCGTTGACGATGGTGCCCATTTTTTCCTTATATTCTTCATACTGGCGGTTGCGTTCGGCATCGCGCACTTTCTGCACGATCACCTGTTTGGCGGTTTGGGCGGCAACCCGGCCGAAGTCGATCGGCGGCAGGGTATCAATGATGAAATCGCCGGCAACAGCGCCCTTTTTATATGCCTGAGCGTCTTCGACCGTCAGCTGGGTTACTTCGTTTTCCACTTCGTCGACCACTTCGCGGTAGCGCTCCAGCGTGATGGCGCCGGTTTTGCGGTCGATCTGCGCGCGGATGTCGTGTTCAAAGCCGTAGCGGGAGCGGGCTGCTTTCTGAATGGCAACTTCCATGGCGACGAAAACGTCTTCCTTGTCGATGTTTTTTTCGCGGGCAACGGTGTCGGCAACCAGAATGATTTCGGGTCTCGGCATATTTTCGATATTTGGCATTTTTTCCCTCGTTAAAATATTGCAGTTAGGTTTATTCTTCAATTTCGGTTTCTTCTTCGCCGGCCTCATTTGCGGCGGCGGCCAGCAGTTCGTCGGTCAGAAGCAGCTTGGCTTTGAAAACGGCCTCGTAGGGAATGAGATATTCTTCCCCGTCCATGGCAAAAACGATGTTGTCGTTTTCGTCTACCCGGACAATGCGGCCTTTGAAACGTTTGCGTTTTTCGATTTCGACGTCGGTTTCTATCTTGGCCTCAAATCCGGCGAATCGGACAAAATTTTCAAGCGCGGTTAGCGGGCGGTCGAGCCCCGGCGAGCTGACTTCCAGAGTATAACGGCCGGCGATCGGATCCTTTTCGTCCAGCAGGGCGGAAACGGCGCGGCTGACGGCGGCGCAGTCGTCGACGACGATGTTTTCCCGGTCCTTGCGTTCGATCATGATCTGCAAGGTGGGGTTGACGTTGCCGATGGTGATGATGCGTACCAGATCGAAGCCCATCTCGTCGATAAGCGGTTTCAGCATTTCCTGCAGCGGGTGTTTCTTTTGCATTTAGACTCCTTTTTATTAACAAAAAAGCGGGGCTTTCGGCCCCACTTTCAATTAACTTTTATGAAAGAATATTCTTTATATAACATAATTTTTGAAAAAATAAAGCATTTTTTTGCCGTTGTTGCGGAAAAACGCGTTCCTTATACCCGGAGAAACTGCCGAAGACTGTCGATAATGGCCTAAAAAGGCGTTGATTTTAGCGGCGAGTTGTTATACTCTGCCGGGCAGGTTTTGATTTAACTTGGAGAAAGCGTCGATGCAAAAATATATTACCACCCCGATTTATTATCTGAACGGGCTGCCGCATATCGGACATGCCTATACGTCCATTCTGGGCGATGTGATGAAAAAGTTTGAACAGATGCGGGGCAATGGCGTGTACTATACCACCGGCACCGACGAACACGGGCAGAAGAACCAGCACAGCATTGAAGCAAGCGGCCTTGCGGCCGATGAGTTTCTGACCAGGCAGAGCGACAACTTTCGAAATCTGTTCGTCGAGCTCGGCATTGACTTTGACTATTTTGTCCGCACTTCGCGCCCTGAACACAAGAAAATCGTGCAGGAGATTCTGCAAAATATTTATGACAAGGGGCTGATTGTCAAAAAGTCGTACGAGGGACTTTACTGCGAAGGCTGCGAGCAATTCAAAAAGAAAAGCGATCTTGATGAGAACGGTTGCTGCCCTGATCATAAGACGGCACCGAAAGCCATCAGCGAGGAAAACTATTTCTTCCGTCTGGAACCATACCGTCAATGGCTGATCGATCATATTAAAAGTCATCCGGACTGGATACAGCCGGCCAAATACGCCAACGAGGTTCTGGGCATGCTGAGGGAACCGCTTGAGGATCTTTGTATTTCTCGTCCGAAGTCGCGGGTATGGCTGGGCGTCGAACTTCCGTTTGATCATGACTATGTTACCTACATCTGGTTTGACGCGCTGGTCAATTACATTTCCACTTTGAATTACGGACACAATCCAGATTTCGAAACGGTCTGGGCTCATTCCCACCATCTGATTGCCAAGGACATTCTCAAACCCCACTGCATTTATTGGCCGATTATGCTGCATGCGTTGGGCGTTGCACCGGTTGAACACTATTTTATCCATGGTTACTGGATCGGCGAAGGCGGAGTCAAGATGTCAAAGTCTCTCGGCAACGTGGTTGACCCGGTAGAAGTGGTCAATCTGCTCGGCGTTGACGCGCTGCGTTTCTATCTGATCAATAACATGACTCTCGGCGGAGATTCCCAGATCAGCGTGGCGATGTTGAAACAGGGGTATAAAATGCTGGCCAACAATATCGGCAATTTGCAGATGCGGGTGTTGAAAATGGTGCAGAAAAGCCTTGAAGGCAAAGTGCCTTCTCCGGCCGCTTTGAATGAAGAGGACAAAGCACTGGTCAACGATATTGCCGGCCGTTTTGATAGAATTTTCCGTCAGGAAATGTCGCTTGAAACGGTCAGTGAGCTGGCCGAAAGCGTGGTTAAGGCCGGGGATGCGGTCAATGCTTATTTTGCCGCCAACACGCCGTGGGTGCTGGCCAAGAATCCGGCTGAGCGCGCCTGTTTCGAGGCGGTGGTTTACACCACGCTCGAATGTCTGCGTCTGATCGGGCTGGCCATGTATCCGCTGACGCCTGCCACCGCACGTAAAATTGAAGCTTCTCTCGGGGTTGAACCGGAAAGTTTTAAAGCCGATTTCAAACCTTTCGCGCTGCCGGAAGGAACGGAAATCAAGGTCGGCGATCCGTTGTTCCCGATGATTGAAGAATGATGGAAAAGTTCCGAAAACAAAAAACTCCCGGGGTTCCCGGGAGTTTTTTTGCGGCTGAAAATGCACCTGCCGCCGTGTGGGGGACGGTTTACAGACTGCTTTTGCCGTAAATCTGATACTGGCAGTGGATGTTTTGCAGAGTGTTGAGAAATTCACCGTCGTTTAAAAGCTCTCCGCTGTCGGCGGGAAAGGGTATTTCCACCAGTTTTTTGACCGGTAGTTTGCTGATTTTTTTCGGCAGAAAGCGCCGGCAGAAGGCATAGGCCGCTGCTTGCAGTCCCTTTTCGCCGGCAATGCCGTAACCGATTTCGGAAAGCATTTTGGCAATGTCTGTTTCCGCCGAAAAGCGGCTGCCGTACCAGATGCCGACGTCGGCGGCGGCCAGTTCCCGCCAGGGAAAGCCTTTGCCCGGATCGGGTTTGCGCTGCGGCGCGACGTCGGAGTGGCCGACGATCATGGTCGGGGCAATCCGCCGGCGGGCGATGATGTCGCGGCAAAGCTCCGTCAGCGCGGCAATCTGTTTCCGGTTGAAACGGCTCTGGCCGAGCGAGCGGTGGCAGACCTCGATGCCGACGGCGGCCGAATTGACGTCGGTGATGCCGCGCCAGAAGGAAACGCCGGCATGCCAGGCGCGTTTGTCTTCGCTGACGCACTGATAAACGGTGCCGTCGTAATCAACGACGTAATGGGCGGAAAGCTGCAGTTTTTCCAGCTGCGCAATCCCTTCCTCGGCATTGTGAGCCATGGAGTGGATGACCAGCATGCTGATCGGGAGTTTGCGTTCGTTAAAAAAAGGAAGCGGGCGGTATGTGATCATGGCGGCCCTCACAGTCTGATGGTTGACAGTTCTATCGGAAAATCGTCTTTGTCCGCAATCTGTCCCGGATGACGGCAGCGGCGGTAACTGAAATAAAGTTCCGGGTTGGCATAGGTGTCAATGCCGGAGAACGAAACGTTTTTAATGCCGATAAGATCAAGACGGTGCCGGACAAAGGCTTCCAGGTCGCAGAGCCAGCGTCCTCCGGCGCAGGGCGTGAAGAAACGTTCGTTGTCTTTGTCACGGGCGAGGAAAAGGTCACGCATGTCGTTTTGCACTTCAAAGGATTCCTTTTGCAGGCAGGGACCGGCCGCGGCGGCAATGTCTTCGGCTCTGGCGCCCTTTTCAAGCATGATTTTGACCGTGTTTTCAACAACGCCGGCCAGCGCGCCCCGCCAGCCGGCATGGGCGGCGCCGATAACGCCGTGTTTTTCGTCAGCCAGCAAGACCGGCATGCAGTCGGCGGTGGTAATGCCCAAAATGATGCCGGGGCGGTCGGTGACCACGCCGTCGGCCTCGATTTCGTACCGCGAGGGGCGGTCGACATAAACGGCTTTGTCGGTATGCCCCTGACAGGGACGCATCACCGCGTTGCCGGGGAGGCCGTAGAACCTGCCGACCAGTTCAAGGTTTTTTTCTATGTTTTCCGCCTTGTCGCGGCTTTTGCGGTTGAAGTTGAAACTGGCGTAAATGCCCTCGGAAACGCCGCCGTTCCTGCCGAAAAAGGCATGCCTGTCCGCCGGCAGGTTGGGTGCGAGGTAAAAATTGACCATATTTTCAAGCATTGTTTTATTCCACGGTTTCGGCCACAGCCGGATTAATCTGCGGTTTTTCGTTGGCGGTGACAATATTGCGCTGCAGTTCGTCGGCGGCAAAGTTGTAATCCTCTTCGCTTTCTGCATGGACAAACGCCAGCGGGTTTTGTTCGTCGACGTAGTCGCCAATCTGACAGAAGCCGGTGTAGCCGGTGGCATAGTCCAGTTTTTGTTCCGGCGAAGTGCGGCCGCCTTTCAGACCGATGATGCTGAGACCGATGTTGCGGGTATTTATGCTTTCAACGTAACCGGAGCAAAGCGGAAAAACGGGTTTGACGATGGCTGCCCGGGGTAGGTATTTTTCCGGATGTTCGACAAAGTCGGCGGGGCCGCCGAGCTTTTTGACCATGCGGGCGAACACTTCCGGCGAACGGCCGGAATCAAGATCGGCCAACAGCCGTTTCCGCGCTTCGCCGGCGTCGGCAAAACAGCCTGCCGTTACCAGCAGTTCGGCAGCCAGACTGAGGGTAATTTCGTGCAGGCGCGGGTCAACATTAATACCTTTTAAATAATCAACCGCTTCTTTTACTTCCACCGCGTTGCCGGCAGTGGTGCCCAGCACCTGGTTCATGTCGGTGAGGAGGGCCTTGGTTTTGGTGCCGGCCTTGCCGGCGACGCTGACGATCGAGCGGGCAAGAGCGCGGCCGTCGTCAATGTTCTCCATAAACGCGCCGTTGCCGAATTTCAAGTCCATGATCAGGCAGTCGAGGCCGGCCGCCAGTTTTTTGGAAAGGATTGAAGCGGTAATCAGCGGAATCGATTCAACCGTGGCGGAAACGTCGCGGACGGCGTAGATTTTTTTGTCGGCCGGTGCCAGGCTGCCGGTCTGGCCGATGACGGCGCAGCCGACTTCTTTGACGGTTGCGCGGAAAAGATCGTTGTCAGGATGAGTTTGGTAGCCGGGGATAGAGTCAAACTTGTCGAGTGTGCCGCCGGTGTGCCCGAGGCCGCGGCCGGAAATCATCGGCACATAGACGCCTGCTGCCGCCAGCATCGGAGCCAGCATCAGACTGACTTTGTCACCGACCCCGCCGGAGGAATGTTTGTCGACAACAGGAGCGTCCAGTTCCGGCCATTGTAAAACGTCGCCGGAATCGCGCATGGCAAGAGTCAGGTTCTTGGTTTCGCCGGCGTCAAGTCCGTTTAAGAAGGCGGCCATGGTAAAAGAGCCGATCTGGCAGTCGGCGATGGTGCCGTCGGTGACGCCGCGGACGAAAAAGTCGATTTCTTCGGCGCTTAGGGTTTGTTTGTCGCGTTTTTTGCGGATAATTTCCTGTGGCAGCATGGTTAACTCCGTTTGTCAGTCTTGGTTTTCGATAACTCTGATCAGATCATCCAGAAGCGAACTGGCGCCGATGCGGAAATGTGCCGGGTCGGACCAGTCGGCGCCCAGAATAACTTCGGATAATATCAGATATTTGCGGGCTTCTTCAAACTCCCTGATGCCGCCGCTGGCCTTAAAACCGACGTCGCGGCCGCTGTCGCGGATGGTTTCCAAAATGATGTTGGCCGCGCCGACGGTGGCGGAAACGGGAGTTTTACCGGTTGATGTCTTGATGAAGTCAATGTCGTATTCGAGGCAGAGTTTTACTGCCGCGGCAATTGTCGACACGTGGTTGAGTTCGCCGGTTTCAAGAATGATTTTGCTGGTGTGTTTGCTGCATTCGCGCTGGATGATGTCGAGAAAGCGCCGGCAGCAATCAAGGTTGCCGGCAAGAAAGTCGCGGTAGGGAAAAACGGCGTCGATTTCGTCGGCACCGCCGCCCAGGCCTTTTTTGATTTCGTCTTTCATCAGTTTGAAATCGCTGCCGCCGGCGGGAAAATTGACCACGGTGGCGACTTTGACCGGCGTTTTCTTCAGCAGTTTGCGGGCCAGCGGCACCCATTCCGGATAAACGCAGACGGCGGCTGTTGTTCCGTAGGGGGTGATCGCCTTGGCACACAGGGCGGCGATTTTTTCTTCCGTATCGTCATGGCTGAGCGAGGTGAGGTCCAGACTGCCGATCAGGCGGAAAGCGTTTTGGATGTCACTCATGGCAGAACTCCTTGATGTAGTTGGTGATCAGAGCGGTGAGAGCGCTGCTTGCGCGGGCGGCGCCGGCGATGGTTTCTTCGTGGGAAAGCGGGGTTTCCTGCAATCCGGTGCCGAAGTTGGTAACGGCGGAAACGGCCAGCACTTTGATGCCGGCATGGACGGCGGCGATTACTTCCGGTACCGTGGACATGCCGACGGCGTCGGCGCCGAGCGTGCGGAAGGCACGGATTTCGGCAGCGGTTTCAAAATTCGGGCCGAGTACCATCAGGTAAACGCCTTCCGGCAGGTTGATTCCGAGTTTGGCGGCCAGTTCTTTCGCCTGCCGGCGCATGTCGCGGTCATAGGCGTTGCTCATGTCGGGAAAACGCGGGCCGACGCTCTCGTCGTTGGCGCCGACAAGCGGATTTTGACCGGAAAAATTGATGTGGTCTTTGATCAGCATCAGACTGCCCGGGGTAAATTCCGGGTTGAGCGAACCGGCGGCGTTGGTAACGATCAGCCGGTTGATGCCGACGGCTTTGAGTGCGTTGATGACTTCCGCAATCACCTGCGGACGGTGGCCTTCATAAAGATGGAAACGTCCTTGCAGGCAGAGAACTTCGCTTTGTCCCAGCCGGCCGACGATCATTTTGCCGGAATGTCCGGCAACGGTGGTGCGGGGAAAGCCTTCAACCGCCGCATAATCAATTGTCAGAGGGGCTTCGACGGTATCGGCGACGGCACCGAGACCGGAACCGAGGATGACAGCGGTTTGCGGTCGTTTTTTCGCCAGCAGCCGTTTGAATTGTTCGGTGTTGATCATGCTAAAATTCCTTAAAAGCGTTGGGCAAAAGCTCGTTGATCGTCATTGTCTTCTTTATCCCTTCCCGATCGGCCAGCAGAATTTCCGTTTCCGGCAGGGAAAATTCCAAAATCCGCTGCAGGCAGGCGCCGCAGGGGGCAATCAGCGCGGTGCCGTCGGAGGTGACGAGGATTCGTCGGATTTTAGCGCTTCCGCCGCAGACCATGGCGGCGAGGGCGCCGGCTTCAGCGCAGGTGCCGCAGGGGTAGGAAACGTTTTCGACGTTGCAGCCGGCGTAAATCTTTCCGTCATCGGCCTCAATCGCGGCGCCGACCCTGAAGTGCGAATAGGGCGCGTAAGCCCTCTCCAGCGCCGTCCGGGCAAAAGTGAAAAGTTGACGATAATTTTTCATGTTCGGGCTTGACCTTAAATGTTTTATTTATCAATATAGGGTATATTATGCTACGATTACCGTTTTAGCAAAGATTATTTTTGACTTTTGCATTTTGAAAAAAAGGAAGCGTCTATGTGGAAAAAAGTTTTGCTGCTGATCATTATCCTGGCCCTTGCCGCCGTGGGCGGAGTGACGGTTTATCTCAACAATATCGACTGGAACCGTCACAAGGACAAGATTTCCCAGCAGTTCTCGGCGGCCACCGGCAAGGAGGTGGTGTTTGACGGTCCGGTGCGTTTCAGCCTGTTCCCGTCCCCCTATCTGGAAGCGGGGGACATTTCCATCTACAACCGTACCGCTTCCGGCGAAAGGGTGCTGCTGGCCAAAATACAGAAACTGGTTTCCACCCTCTCGATCCGTTCGCTGATCAGCGGCAGTTTCAACGTTGAGCGGATGAGTCTGGTCGAGCCGGAGATTTACGTCGAAGCCTATTCCGACGGCAAGCTCAACTGGCAGTCTTCAAGCGGCAGCCAGCAGGATTTTCGAATCGACAACGTGGAAATTTCCTTAAACAGCCTGACGATCGAGAAGGCCAAAATGCACTTTGTCAATAACGATTACAATATTAATTCGGTGCTCGACAACATGAATGCCGAAATCATTGCCCAGAGTTTGTTCGGCCCTTACCGGATCGAGGGCAGCTACGTCAAGGACAACAGTCCCGGCGGCTTTGCCGTTTCGCTCGGTCAGTTTTCCGACAGTTTTGCCACCTCGGTCAATGCGGTGATCAGCCATCCGCAGTCGGAAAGCTATGTGCGCTTTGACGGCACCGTGCTGCTGAACAACGACGCGATTAACGGCAACCTGATTTTTGAATCGCAAAATCCGGTCAACTTTTTTAACACCAATTTTAAAAATGTCAAAATTTCGGAGGATTACGAACAACCGTTGGCTCTGTCGATGGAGCTTAAAACCGACAAGTCGCAGATCAGCCTCGGCAATATCGTTGTCAAGTACGGCGGCAGTGCCGGCGCCGGCAATATTTTGATTCCGAGAACCGAGCAGAAAATTGGCGACAACGGCATGGAACGCCGGCGGATCGACGCAGTGTTCAACATGACCGAGTTTGAGTTGGAGCCGGCCATTTTGCTGGTGCGCGACTTTGTCAAAAAACATGATCGCAAGGAAAATTACGTGCCCGAGTACGACTTTGACGTGATCGCCGACCTGAAAGCACTGAAAACGACTTACAACGGCCAGGTGATCCGCGATTTCGACTTAAGCGTCGACTTTATGAATAATACGCTGAAAATCCAGAATCTGAGCGCCACCATGCCGGGTGAGGCCTCGGCCAAAATCAGCGGCGAAGTGTTCGGGGTCGAAAAGAAGATGACCTATAACTTCAACCTCACTTCCAGCATGAGCGATTTCGGCAAGTTTGCCAAATGGCTGAAACTCGGGGTGGAGCCGTTTGCTCAGGGCACGTATAAGAAGGCAAGCCTGTCGGCGACCGTGGAAGGTACCACCGAGATGATCAAAATTGCGCCGTTTGACCTGATTCTTGACAAGAGCGCGGTCAACGGCAAAATCGGCATCGTCCGCGGCGACAAAACCCGCTGGTTCGTGATTGCCGACGGCGACAGTGTCAACTTTGACAATTATGTCGCCGCGCTGCCGGCGGATACGGCGGGAAAAGACTGGCGCGAACGTTTGCGCTACCGTTTCGGCAAGCTGACGTTTTTAAAAGACGCCGACCTGCAGTTCCGCACTTCGCTGCAATCGGGAATTTTTGAGAAGATTCCGTTCGAGGATCTGGCAATGGAAGCGACGGTCAAAGACGGCGTGATGAAGATTGACGACCTGTCAGTCAAGAGCGTGGCCAGCGGCGACTTTACCTTTAAAGGCGAAGTGAGCGGCTTCGGTCAGGCGCCGCAGGTCAAGAACCTGAGGTATCAGGCGGATATCCGCGATACGATCGCTTTTTTGAGCAAGTTCGGAATAAAAATTGCCAATGTTAATTTCAACGAACTGAGCAGTTTTTCCGCTTCCGGGGTGGTTACCGGCGGTTTGGAACGCGCGGCGACCAAGAGCGTTTTGCGTCTGGGGGACATTGACGCCGCCTATCACGGGGAAGTTTCCTATCGCAACAACACCTATTATCTTAACGGCAAAACCGAAATGCGGGCACCCAGCTTCGTCAAAATGCTGAATAATTTTGCCGTCGGCTATTCGCCGGACTATCCGCTGGGGCTGTTTAAAATGTCCGCCGCCGTCAAAACCAGCGGCAGCGTCGCGTTGTTTGACCAGTTGAACGTCAACGTCGGCGCCAACAGTTTTGCCGGCAGTCTTGCCTATCAGAAGAAAGACGGCCGCCATCAGGTTAAAACCGACCTTAAGCTCAATCGTTTCGAGTTTGAGAAATTTTTCTATAACGTCAATCAGAAGGACGACAAAAACAATTTCCGCAATTCGGCGGAGACGGCGACTTTCATCGTCAAGCCTCGTCTGAGCCAGACGCATATCGGCTATGATTGGCTGAAAGACTGGGACGTCAACGCTTCCCTGACGGCGGACACGCTTTTGTTGAACAACTTTTCCGTGACCAAAGCGACGGGCCGGCTGACGTTGAACAAAGGGGTGCTGAAACTGAACGATTTCGTCGGCGAACATGCCAAAGGCGTGATCAGCGGCGAGGCCGAACTGAGCATTCCGCAGGGAGCCGGACTGAGCGGCCGGGCGGACGTCAAAGGCGTTGTTATCGGCAGGAACGGCTGGAGCGGCAGCGTTTACGGATTGACCGGAGGCACGCTTAACGCGAGTATCGTTTTCAATACTTCCGCGGTTTCGGTCGAAAGTCTGCTGAATGATTTGTCCGGAACGATCAAGTTTGACATTGCCAAGCCGACGGTCAAGGGCTGGAATTTTGAAAAAATCGACGCCGACCTGAACAAACGCGACGTTTCCGACGGATTTGCGGTGGTTGTCCGCGATGCTCTGGGGCAGGGCGAAACCGAGTTCGACTCTTTTGCCGGCAGCGTAACCCTGAACAAGGGTGTTTACGCGATCGACAACGCGCATTTTGCCGGCAGCGGAGCGGCAATCGACATGCAGGCGGACGGCAGTCTGAAAGACTGGACCAACAAGGCTTCGCTGAAAGTGACGTTTGACGGGGCAAAAGTTCCGGGCTTTGATTTTTCCTATGACGGATCAATCAATACGCCGGTTCTGTCGGTTGACGTCGGCAGGGCGACGAGCGTGTTTGACGCCCACTGGGCCAAACTGGCGGCGGAAGCCGAGGCTGAAGAACAGGCGCGGATCGAAAAATACCGCCGGCTGATGGATGAGCAGCAGAAAAAGGCGCATATTGCGGAAACCGAACTGAACGATGAGGTTCTGCCTGATTTTAAATTGTTCAGTCAGATGGCGCGCGACAAGGGAACCCGTGCCGAATATCAGGCGCTGAAGAAGGAGATTGACGCTCTCAACACGCTTTTGGAGGAAATTTTTGTTAAGGACAACATGGTTAATATCGGCGACGAAATCGTGGCTCGTCTTGACGAGCAGAACAAAAAAGGCGTTGCGCAGCTGCGGCGGATCCGGACAGAACTTGAGCGTATTCATCTGAAAGACGTCAAATTGCGGATCAACGAGAGCTATAACGTTATTTTTGAAAATTACAACACCTCCAAAAAAGTGTCCGCCGGTTCAATCGACAGGCTGGGCGGATTTGAAAAACGGTTGGCGGCGATCAACACTTCGTTTTATCCGAAAAAGGATCCGAGCATCGTCGACTGGCAGAAGAAGATCGATGCCGGGCTGCTGATGATTGACCAGATCAATTCCGATATTGCGAAGGACAATGTCACTTTGCAAAACATGAAAGACACCGATCAGCTGGAACGTTTTTACCGCAAATTTGACACTGCCCGCCAAGATACGGTTGATCAGCTGGCGGCGATGGAAAAGGCCGCTGCCGAGATGGCCGCTTATACGGAAGGAAAGGTTGCGGCGGAAGAAAAGGCCTATGCCAAGCGGTTGCACGATCAGGAAATCAAACGCAAAATGCAGGAAAATACCGGGCAGATTTCAACCGGCGGAAAAACTGTGCGGGTTGAACGCGATCTGGACGACATTCAGCGCGCGGAAGAGGCGGTCAAAGGGCAAAAAGTCCGGGTGCTTGATTTTTCCGATGACGGCCTGAGCGCTGCCGTTCCCGGCCGGGGAGCGCACGGACGGAGGCAGGGGACGGACGGCGAAATCGTCCGCCGCTCGTCCGATTCCGGTTTGTTGCAAGGCGGTGGAATAATTGTGAAACAGTGACAGATAGAGCTTGTCGAATCGTTTTTTTGCGTTTATAGTACCGGATATTAACGTTACAGTTATTATTTGGAGATTTTAATGCATAGAAAACCTGAGGTTTGTATCCTCCCCGTGGCCGGATTGTCAACACGCAATCTGCCTGCTACCAAAGTTTTACACAAAGGCTTTTTGACTTTAAATAACCTGCCGATCATTCAGTATGCGATCAACGCCTGTGCGGAGATCGGCATTAAAGACGTCGTTTTCGTTTACAGCGACCAATCCTGCAAACATTTGTTCGAAACTTATTTTTCACCCAACGCGTGGCTGGAGAAGCATCTGGAGGAAAAGGGCAAAACGGATCTGCTGAAAGCTGTGCGCGGCATTATTCCGGAAGGAATGAACTTCCATTTTGCCGAACAGAGCGAACCGAAAGGCAACGGCCATGCGGTGCTGATGGCCAAAGACATTGTCGGCAAACGCGACTTCGTGGTGATGTGGCCCGATGACGTTTATATCAACGTTCACGGCGGCAAAGGCATTCTCCGGCAGCTTCTGGACGTTTACGAAGAAGAAGGCGGCATGGTGGAAAACATCATGGAATTTCCGCGCGAACAAATGGTTCGTTACGGTGCTCTGATCGGTGCCGTGCGCGACGGCAGAATCGTCCGCGCCAAAGGCAAGATCGAAAAACCGCCTTTGGATCAGGTTCCTTCCAACTATGCCAGCATGGGACCCTATATCCTGCCGAACGAAATCATGGACATTCTGCCGGAAGTCAAAAAAGGCACCAACGGCGAAATTAATCTGGCCGATGCGGCCGGGCTGGCGGCCGAACGCGGCATGAAGCTGACCGGCGTTTTGTGCGATGCCATGCGTTTTGACTGCGGTACCAATGCCGACCTGGCCAAAGCCAACCTGAAGCTCTCGCTGATGGAAAATCCGGAGCTGCGCGCTTATTGCAAGGAGCTGCTCGATACCATGATGGTTTAAGGCGGAAAAGCAAAAACTGAAAAGGAATGTCCGGAAGGCCGTTCCTTTTTTTATGGTTTGAACGTTTGTGTAAGTCAGGTATTCCGTCCGGATGTAAGGCTTGCGTAGCTTTGGACCGGGCGTTTGAGGTTCGGAACGGCTGATGCCGCTTGCATGAGCCGGCGGAAGCTTGTCGCGGGTCTGACGGCAAATCTCTGGTTTGCCCGGGGCTGAATGTTTTAGCGCCGAGACAACACTGTTTCATGCCGGATAGCAAAGTCTGCCACGGTTTTAAACAGATTCCCGGAGATGTCTGTCGCATCCTTACAAAAGCTGCCGTTCTTGCGGCGGGGAAAACGACGGATGCCGGAACGGTGCCCCGGCAAACATGCCCGAACTGCCGGCTCTGACGGTTCGGGACGGATTTTAATGAGGGAAGCGTTTTGTGCCGCCGGCCGGGAAAGTTTGGATTCCCGTTTTTGGCCGAAACGCCGTCTGCCGCGGGAAGATGAGCTTTGTTGTTAAAAACACTTGAAAAAACGGAAATAAAGTTGTAAAAGCATGAGGCATCCGGCGGACACCCCTGGAGGTTCGGCGGAAACTACAGTCAATTTTATATAAGGAATTTTAAAATGGTAGATATTACTTTTAATGCTGAAAAGCGCGAGAAAGCAGGTAAGGGGGCAGCTCGGGCATGTCGTCGCGAAGGACGCGTTCCGGCCGTCATTTACGGAGGAAAGCAGGAACCTGTCATGATAAGCCTGCATCCGGTCGAACTGGAAAAGGCTCTTGACATGGTCGGTTTTTACGATGCCGACATTGAAGTTGTGGTCGACGGCAAAAAGTTCAAAGTCAGCTGCCAGGACGTTCAGTTCCATCCGGTCAGCGATCGTCCGATCCACGTTGACTTTTTGAGAAAGTAAAATTGCGGCGGGCCTGTTTCCTGCGGTTTCCGTCCGTTTGGTCGCAAACGGCGGCAGCCGGCCGGAGATCGGGCCCGTTTTTCTGTTTAAAGGGTTACAAATGTTTTTGATCGTCGGTTTGGGAAATCCGGGCGCGGAATATGCCGGCACCCGCCACAATGTCGGTTTTGCCGCGGCGGACGCGATTGCTTCGGCATTTGGTTTCGGTGCTTTTCGCAGCAAATTTGACGGGCTGATTGCCGAAGGCAAAATCGGCAACGAAAAGGTTTATCTGCTGAAGCCCCAGACCTATATGAACTTGTCCGGCAATTCGGTGGTGAAGGCGGCGTCTTTTTATAAAATTTTGCCGGATCACATTGTGGTCATTCACGATGACATGGATCTGCCGGCGGGGCGGCTGAAAGCCAAGCTCGGAGGCGGAGCCGGCGGACATAACGGACTGAAGTCGATTGACGCGGCGGTTACGCCCGGCTACAACCGAATCCGCATCGGGGTCGGTCATCCGGAGGGCCGCGGCGCGGAAGTGGTCAATTATGTGCTGGGCGGTTTTTCCAAAGCCGACCGGGGAAGCGTCGAATCGGCGATCGAACTGGCGCTGGATACGCTGCCGGTGCTGCTCGAAAAAGGTATGGCCGCCTATTCCAACCTGATCGGTATGAAGACAAGTCGGTAAAAAGCAGCGCTTTCGGGTGCGTTTGCCGCAAATCAATGTTGCCAAGCGGCTGATTTCCGTTTATAAAAAAAGCAGTTTTCAAAGACTGGCAAGTTAAAGGAGTTTTTTATGGGATTTAATTGCGGAATCGTCGGTTTGCCGAATGTCGGCAAATCGACTTTGTTTAATGCGCTGACGCGGACGATTGCGGCACAGGCCGCCAATTTTCCGTTCTGTACCATTGAGCCGAACACCGGACGGGTGGCGGTGCCGGACGCGCGGTTGCAAAAACTGGCGGAAATCGTTCAACCGAAAACGGTGACGCCGACCCAGCTTGAGTTTGTCGACATTGCCGGTCTGGTCAAAGGAGCTTCGAAAGGCGAGGGTCTGGGCAACCAGTTTTTGGCCAACATCCGCGAAGTGGACGCAATAATCCATGTTCTGCGTTGTTTTGACGATGACAACGTTACCCATGTGGAGGGCGGGGTCGCCCCGATTCGTGATGCCGAAATCGTAGAAACGGAGTTAATGATCGCCGATTTAGAATCGCTGGAAAAGCGGTTGGATCAGACAGTCAAAAAAGCCCGCGGCGGCGAAAAAGAAGCCAAGCTCCGGCTGGCGGTGATGGAACCGGTAATAGCTGCGCTGAAGGCAGGCAAGCCCGCCCGTTCGGCGGCGCCGGACGACGGTGACAAAGAAGCGCTAAAGGAATACCGGATGCTGCAGCTGCTGACGGCAAAGCCGGTTTTGTATGTTTGCAACGTGGACGAAGATTCCGCAGCGGCAGGCAATGCCTATTCCGAAGCGGTGGCTCAAAAAGCGGCGGCGGAAAATGCTCAGGCAGTGGTTATTTCGGCGGCAATCGAATCGGAAGTTGCCCAGTTGGAAAGCGAAGAGGAGCAGAAGGAGTTTCTGGCCAGTCTGGGGCTGGAGGAAACCGGGTTGTCGAAGGTTATCCGCGCCGGTTACAAGCTTTTGGGGCTGGAAACGTACTTTACCGCCGGACCAAAGGAGGTGCGGGCATGGACTTTCCTGAAAGGTTCGAAAGCGCCGCAGTGTGCCGGCATTATTCATTCGGATTTTGAGCGCGGTTTTATCCGTGCGGAAACGATTGCTTTTGCCGACTTCATCAAATACGGCGGCGAACAGGCCTGCAAAGAGGCCGGCAAAATGCGCTCGGAAGGCAAAGATTATGTCGTGCAGGACGGCGATTTGCTGAATTTCCTGTTTAACGTATGAGTTTTACCGCAAAATTTTTATGCGGAGCCGGGGTTGAAGCTTCGGTAGAAAGAGCCTGTTTCCGGGCTCTTTTTTGTTGCCTAAAACGGTTCGACGACAGAAAAAGCGTTTTTTTTCGATAGCTTTTTAAAAAAAAGATGCTAAAATTAACTATTATTTAAGAAATTAACGATTGGGGGATCACTAATGAATAAGCTTTATTCTTTGTTGCAAACCGGTGTTTCGGCAATTGCTTTATGTTGCCTGACCGGTACGGTTTTTGCCGCCGACGTTGCAAGTGAAGGGGAATTGAAAAGTGCTTTGCAAACCGGCAGCGATGTGACGTTGACCGTGGACATCCTTTTGACTGGCAATCTGCCGGAGGCGGCTGCCGGCGATTTTACGATCGACGGCAATTCTCATACGCTGTCGGGAAAATTGGTCGAAGCTGTTGATGGTGAAGGCGAGGTTCCCAGCGTCAGCGGTTTTGTCATCGGCGCCGGGGTAAATGCGGATTTTACCGATTTGAACGTCAAAGATTTGAAACAGGCGCTCGTCAACAACGGCACTGTCGGCAGCATTGACCATATGATCTTTGCGAATAACGTTGTTGAAACCAGCGGTTCTGATGCCAAAGGCGGCGCAATTGCAAACAGCGGAACGATTGGTACCATTTCCAATTCCGTTTTTCGCGAAAACTCGGCGGTAGCTCAGGATGGTAATGCCTTTGGCGGAGCAATAGCCAATACCGGCGGCAACGAGCTGACGCTGATCAACACCAGCTTTTATGACAACTTTGCGCAATATATGGCTTCTGTTCCGGAAGGTGAAGGGGGAGAGGAGGGTAGTGCTTACCTGGCTGCCGGCGGTGCCATTTACTCCAACGGCAATTTGAATATTGTCGCCCGCGGTGAGGATGTCGTCTTTTCTGGAAACCATGTCCTGATACCATCCGTCGAAGAAGGTGGAGAGGGCGGTGATACTGGCGGAGAAGGCGGAGACACCGGTGATGGCGGCGGTTCCGGCAGTGGTAGCGGAGGTGGTGAAGGCGATACTCAGATAACGCAGCTGACTCCTTCGATCGAGAAAAACGGTGCCAGCCTGATGGGCGAGGAAGATGAAGAAGGAGAGGAAGAAGAGGTTGTTTATGACAATATCAGCAACGCCATCGCCATGGAAGGCGGTGTTCTTAATCTGGTCACTGACGGTGGTCGAATCATTTTTGACGATGCCATCAGTAATGTAAACAAGGATTTTGATCTTAACATCAGCGGCGATGACGAAGTAGTGTTCAACAATTCGGTGAGCGGCGTTAAGAACTTTGTTCTGGATAACTCTTTTCTCACGTTGGGTCAGGCCGGCAATTTGTCGGTGCAGAATTATATGGTCAAAGGCGACTCAATTCTGACCGTAACCGTTAATCCCGATGAATTGACGGCTTCTCAGATAACAGTGTCGGGAGATGTCGTCGGTACGACAAAAGTCGTGGTTCAAGTAACGTCGGAAACGGTTATTTCCTCCGACCGGTCTATTTTGTTCGTTTCTTCTCAGGATGATGATCCGAATACGAAGGCTGATTTTGTTGTTTATCGTGTTTATGGCAGTCCTTATATGTGGAAAATTACTCATGTTGGTTCTGTCCTTACGGGAGAAGGGGATGAAACAGGCGGTTCCGGCGACGACTCTTCAGGCGGCGCTGGGGAAGATGATGGTTCTTCGTCTGACGGAGCAGATACAACTCCGGGAGAAGGCGGGGCAACGGCGCCTGGTGACGGAGGCAGTGGAGATGGCGGAGAAGGAAGCGGCGACGGTTCCGTTAACGGCTGGTATCTGTCTATGACCGACGAATCCAACCCCGATTTTCGTCCGATGGCGCCCGAAATTGCTTCGTTTCTGGCTTTGCACAGCGCGGCGATTGAACAAAACCGCGGGGTTATGACCAGTGTCCGCAATTCGGTCGGTGCCAACAAGTTTCTGCTTAAACGTTACGGGTTCCTTTATGAAGACGGTTACCGGACGAAAGCGGTTTCCCATCTGTGGGCCAATCCTGTTTACCGTTACGTGCAGGTAAGCGCGCCGCAGGAATGGGATGCGACGATTGCCGGATTTGACATGGGGCTTGATTTGCAAAGCGACGCTTCCAACAAACTCGGTGCGTTCGGATCTTATCGTTACGGAACCTATGATGTAAGCGAGAAAGGATATTTCAAGGCCAACATGGGCAGCGAAATAGAAATCTCAAGTTTCCTGCTCGGTTTGTACTATCGTTACGATTACAACAATTTCTGGACTTTTGCCACTGCTTATGCCGGTACCCAGCATGCGGAAATCGAAACCGATGATCATCTGAAAGCTGATGCCGATGGTATGCAGTATGGTGCGGGATTTGAGATGGGATATGCTTTCATTCCGGGGCAGAATTGGACGCTGGAACCGAGTTTGGGTATATTCTATACCGGTATTGATTATGACGATATGAAGGACAAGTACGGCAAGAGTGCGGAATATTCGATGCTCAATCAGATTGAAGGCGAGTTCGGCATCAAGCTGGAAAGGACTTATGAGCACGTATACGGCTACAGCAAGGTGTATGTCAAACCGAGTATTATTCAGACGGTTAACTTCGGCAATGAAGTAAAAATCACTCACCTTGGCAAAGTGGATTCCCTTGACGACCAGACGCTGGGGCGGATTGAACTCGGCGGCCGTTATGCGCTTGACGGCAAAATGAGTCTATACGGTTACGTCAACTATACGACCGGCAGTGACTATGACGATATTGCCGCTGGCCTTGGTTTTAACTACCGCTGGTATTAAGATTTTGATTCAGCTAAAAAAGGGAGCTCTCAGAGCTCCTTTTTTATAATCGGAAAATCCCGACAGGGGCGGGTCATTGGGGCTCGAAAAGCCGCTATTTTATCTGACCGATGATGCTTGCAAGCGAGGGCGGCCGTCGGAAAGCGACGGGTGTTTTTTTTTGGGGGGGGAGGCAGGGAAAAGAAAAGTCATCTGCAGGAAAAAACAGGCAAAGTATTTTGTCATTTTTTTATGTCGAAAGTTAATGCTCGGATTTGACTCAACGAGAGTCTGGATAAGCGATTCAAGGTTTGTAAAAATTTGAAAAAAAAGTAATTTTTTACTTGCAATGTCGGCGCGCTTATGTTACAAAACGCTCACGTTAACCGGTGTTAAGGCAGGAATCTGTCTGCCGGTTGTCATATGAAATATCCCGCAGTCCTTGAATTTCAAGGTTTTGCACAAGGTTAATTTTTTAGATGGCAAGTTTGGCATCAACCGAATCGTTGCCGTCTAGTTATAGGAAAAGTAATTAAAAATGATGGATACACAAAACATAAGAATTCGCCTTAAGGCTTTTGATCATCGTCTGCTCGATTTGTCGACCAAGGAAATCGTTCATACGGCCAAAAGAACCGGGGCAAATGTAAGAGGGCCGATCCCTCTGCCGACAAGAATCGAGAAGTTCACGGTCAACCGTTCTCCGCACGTAGACAAGAAATCCCGTGAGCAGTTCGAAATCAGAACTCACAAAAGACTTCTCGACATCGTCGATCCGACGCCGCAAACCGTAGACGCGCTGATGAAGCTTGATCTGGCTGCCGGTGTCAATGTTGAAATCAAACTGTAATTGTTTTTAAGTGAAAATAATTACCCGTAAATAAATAAAGCAATGTTGGCTTTCATAAAATAAGGGGAGTCAACCAATTGAAAAGGAAAATAAAATAATGCGTACTGGTTTAATCGCAAAAAAGCTGGGAATGTCCCGCATTTTTGAGGCTAACGGAACTCATGTGCCGGTTACGGTTCTTTCTGTCGATAATCTTCAGGTTGTTGATGTCAGAACCATGGAACGTGACGGTTATGCCGCTGTTCAGCTGGGCACTGGTGCTGTAAAGGTCAAAAATGTGTCGAAGGCGATGAAAGGACATTTTGCCAAGGCAAATGTTGAGCCGAAGAAAAAGCTGGGCGAGTTCAGAGTGTCTGAAGACTGCCTGCTTGAAGTCGGTGCTGAGTTATCTGTAGAACATTTTGTTCCCGGTCAGTATGTTGACGTATGTGCAACTTCTATCGGCAAGGGCTTTGCCGGTGTTATGAAGCGTCATAACTTTGCCGGTCTGGAAGCCACTCACGGTGTGTCGATTTCTCACCGTTCTCACGGTTCTACAGGACAAAGACAGGATCCCGGTAAGGTATTCAAGGGTAAGAAAATGGCCGGTCATATGGGTGCCGAGCGCGTAACCGTTCAGAATCTGAAGGTGGTTGCCGTCGACGCCGCAAAGGGTCTGATTATGGTAAAAGGCGGCGTGCCGGGTTGTGAAAACGCCTGGGTTCGGATTACCGATGCCGTCAAGAAAAGCGGTAATGTCGAACTGCCGATGCCCGCCGGTTTGAAAAAAGTTGATGAACCTGTTGCAGTTAAAGCTGAAACAGCTGATAATGCTTAAAAGATAAAGGATAAAAGTTATGAAACAGGACATCTTAAGTTTGGAAAATAAAAATGTCGGCACCATTGAACTGAATGAATCGATTTTCGGTTTGGAAGTTCGTGCAGATATTTTGCAACGGGTTGTAAGATGGCAGTTGGCCAGAATGCAAGCCGGCACCCACAAGACCAAGGGTCGTTCCGAAGTTGCCTTGACTCCGGCCAAGCCGTTCAAGCAGAAAGGCAGCGGCAACGCCCGTCAGGGTTCCCGCAAGGGCACCCAGTTCAGAAAGGGTGGAATTGTGTTTGGTCCGGTTGTCCGCGACCACTCGCATGATTTGACCAAGAAGTTCAGAAAACTTGGTCTGAAAACCGCTCTCTCGGCCAAAGCCAAAGAGGGCAACCTCGTTATCGTCGATGAGGCCAAGCTGGCCAGTCCAAAAACCAAAGACTTGCAAGCCAAGTTGGACGTTTGTGGTCTGAACAACTGCCTGTTCATCGACGGACAAGAGGTCGATATTAATTTTGCATTGGCTTCCCGTAACATCCTCGGCGTGGACGTCTTGCCGACGATCGGTGCCAATGTATATGACATCTTAAGAAAAGACAAACTGGTATTGACTAAAGATGCCGTCAGTTGCTTGGAGGAAAGATTGAAATGAGCAAGAATGAGAAAACCAACAATGTAACTGCGCAGATGTACGATACGCTGGTTCGTCCGGTAATCACCGAAAAGTCGATGCTCTCGAGCGAAGCCGGAAAAATCGTTTTCCGCGTTCCGTTGGAAGCTTCCAAAGACGAGATCAAGGCTGCGGTTGAAGCTATCTTCAACGTTAAAGTAACCAAGGTGAATACCATTCGTCAGGCTGGCAAGGCCAAAAGATTCAGAAACAATCTGGGACGCCGTTCCGATTTCAAGAAAGCTTTGGTTACTCTTGCCGATGGTCAAAATATTGATGTTACAACAGGAATTTAAAAAATGGTGTTAAAAACATATAAGCCCACGTCTCCCGGACTTCGCCAGCTGGTCATCGTTGACAGATCCGAGCTGTACAAAGGAGCTCCTGAGAAGTCTTTGACAATCGGTCTTACCAAGACCGGTGGGCGCGATAATTTCGGACATGTTACAAGTCGGAGAAAGGGCGGCGGACACAAACGCAAGCTCAGAATTATCGACTTTAGACGTAATAAGTTTGATGTTGAGGCAACTGTAGAGAGAATCGAATATGATCCGAACCGTTCCGCTTTCATTGCTCTGATCTGCTATGAAGACGGCGAAAAGTCCTATATTCTCGCTCCGCAGAGATTAAAAGCCGGCGATAAGGTTATTTCGGCTGCCAAGGCCGATATTAAGCCGGGCAATGCCATGCCTCTTAAGAACATGCCGGTCGGTACCATTATTCACAACGTCGAGCTCCGTTCGGGCAAGGGCGGCCAGTTGGTTCGTTCGGCCGGATGCTATGCTCAGGTTGTCGGTAAAGATGCCGGTTATGCTCAGTTGAAGTTGAGCTCGGGCGAACTGAGAGTCGTTCGCGAAGAATGTCTGGCGACGGTCGGTGCCGTTTCAAATCCGGACAATCAGAACAAATCTCTCGGCAAAGCCGGCCGTACCCGTTGGCTGGGGCTGCGTCCCGTTTCCCGCGGTGTGGCCATGAACCCTGTCGATCACCCGATGGGTGGTGGTGAAGGTCGTACTTCGGGCGGACGTCATCCGACCACGCCGTGGGGTAAACCGACCAAGGGCGGCAGAACTCGTTCCAACAAGAAGACGGATCGCTTTATCATGAGATCCCGTCGCGACAACAAGAAATAGTAAGGAGATAAGCTAATGACACGTTCAGTTTGGAAAGGACCGTTTGTTGATGGATATCTCTTGAAGAAAGCAGACGCCGCCAGAGCTTCGGGCAGAAACGAAGTAATCAAAATCTGGTCGCGCAGATCCACCATGCTGCCGCAGTTCGTCGGTTTGACATTTGGTGTTCACAATGGTCATAAGTTTATCCCGGTTCTCGTTACCGAAGATATGGTCGGCCACAAGTTCGGTGAATTTGCCCCGACCCGCATCTTTTACGGTCACGCAGCCGACAAGAAAGCTAAGAGGAGTTAGTGATGGGAAAGTCTAAAGATACGAGAAGACTGCAGGCAAATCAGGCTCAGGCCGTTTGCAATGCGCTGCGCACGAGTCCCCGCAAGCTTAATCTGGTTGCTGAATCGATCCGTGGATTGGCTGTTGAGAAGGCTGTTGCTGAACTTACTTTCTCCAAGAAGAGAATTGCCAAGTCGGTTTTGAAAGTTTTGCAATCGGCGATTGCAAATGCTGAAAACAATCATCAGTTAAATATCGATAAGCTTTTTGTCAGTGAAGCTTATTGCGGAAAAGGTTTGGTAATGAAACGCATGCACGCCAGAGGCCGCGGCAGAGGAGCAAGAGTTTTGAAACCCTTCTCCAACATTACCATCGTAGTAACCGAGCGTCAGGAGTAAGTTGATGGGACAGAAAGCAAATCCTACAAGTCTTCGTTTGGGTGTTAACCGTACCTGGGATTCCCGCTGGTATGCGGACGACAACTATGCCGGTTACCTGCATGAAGACGTTAAAATTAAAGAATTCTTGAAAAAGAAACTGGCTCAGGCCGGTATTAGCAGAATCGTCATCGAGCGTCCTGCGAAAAAAGCCAGAGTCACCATTCACTCGGCAAGACCCGGTGTCGTTATCGGTAAAAAGGGGCAGGATATCGAAGCTTTGAGAAAAGAAATCCAGTCCATGACCGCTTCCGAAGTTCAGCTGAACATTCTGGAAGTCAGAAAGCCGGAACTGGATGCACAGTTGGTTGCGGACAGCGTTGCCCAGCAGCTGGAAAGACGTGTTGCTTTCCGCCGTGCGATGAAACGCGTTATGCAGTCGGCTCTGCGTCTCGGAGCTGAAGGAATCAAGGTAAGCTGCTCCGGCCGTTTGGGCGGTGCTGAAATTGCCAGAACCGAACATTATCGGGAAGGCCGGGTTCCTTTGCACACCCTGCGTGCTGACATTGATTATGCAACTTCAACTGCTCATACCACTTATGGTGCTTGCGGTGTTAAAGTCTGGATCTATAAGGGCGAAATTATGGCTCACGATCCGATGGCCCAAGACAAGAAGTTGGCTGAACAAAAGTAAACATTGAGGTTTAAGTAAAATGTTAAGTCCAAAAAGATTAAAATTCCGTAAGCAGCACAAAGGTCGTATCCACGGCCTGACTAAGGGCGGCGCGGAACTGAGTTTCGGTACATATGGATTGAAAGCTCTGACCCCGGATCGTATTACAGCCCGCCAGATTGAAGCGGCTCGTCGTGCGATTACCCGTGAAATGAAAAGAGCCGGAAGAGTATGGATCCGAATTTTCCCGGATGTGCCGGTATCCGACAAACCTGCCGAGGTCCGTATGGGTAAAGGTAAAGGTTCAATTGAATACTGGTGCGCCAGAGTGCATCCCGGTCGGATTATGTTTGAAATCGACGGTGTCAGCGAGGAAACTGCCCGTACGGCTTTTGCCTTGGGTGCTGCCAAACTCCCGATTAAAACAAAATTCGTCAAACGTCTTAATTCTGACCAAGGAGTAGCATAAGATGGCAAAAATTAAAGATCTTCGCAGCATGACTGTTGATGAACTGGAAGCAAAACTGGTTGAAGCCAAAAAAGAACAGTTTAATCTTCGGATCCAGCAGTCTACCGGCCAGTTGCAGAATACTGCAAATGTCCGCAAAGTACGCCGCGAAATTGCAAAAATCAACACGCTTTTAACCGAGCGTAAGAAGAATAGTTAGGAGAAAAAGCTATGCCTAAAAGAATTCTTCAAGGTGTTGTTGTAAGTGATAAACAGGACAAAACCGTCGTCGTTAAAGTTGAACGTCAGGTTATGCATCCGGTTTATAAGAAATTCATCAAGAAAAGCAAAAAGTATGCCGCTCATGATGAAAACAACCAGTTCAAAATTGGTGACGAAGTTAGAATTATTGAGGCCAAGCCTTATTCTAAGACCAAGACTTGGACCGTGTTAGTTGATAACGCCGAATAGAGAAGGAAGAGAAAAATGATACAAATGCAAACCAACCTGGATGTTGCAGACAATTCGGGAGCACGTCAGGTGCAGTGCATAAAGGTTCTTGGCGGTTCTAAGAGAATGCACGCGACCGTCGGTGACGTAATCGTGGTATCGATTAAGGACGCATTGCCGAAGGGACGCGTTAAGAAAGGCGACATCCACAAAGCCGTTATCGTTCGCACTGCAAGCGACATTCGCCGCAAAGACGGATCCGTCATCCGTTTTGACAGCAATGCCGCGGTTCTGGTCAACAAGGACGGCGAGCCGATCGGTACCCGTATTTTCGGCCCCGTGACCAGAGAATTGCGTGCAAAGAAATTTATGAAAATAATTTCATTAGCGCCGGAGGTATTATAATGAACCTTAAGTTGAAAGTAAAAAAAGGCGATCAGGTTATTGTTTTGTCGGGTGATGACAAAGGCAAAACCGGTGAAGTTTTGAAAGCCATGCCGAAAGAAGGCAAAGTTGTCGTTCAGGGCGTAAACCTGGTTAAAAGACACACCAAGCCGAGCCAGCAGTCTGCCGGCGGCATTATCACTAAAGAAGCGCCGATTCACGTTTCCAATGTGGCTTTGGTTGATTCCCAGTCCGGAAAGGCAACTAAAGTCGGATATAAGGAAGAAAACGGCCGCAAGGTTCGTTTTGCCCGCAAGTCCGGTGAAGTAATCGATAAATAAGGGATCAGATTGATGACAAATTTTGAAAAATTGTATAACGAGGTCATTAAGAAATCTCTCGTGGACAAGTTCGGTTACACCAATAGCCACGAGATTCCGAAGCTGACCAAGATCGTCCTTAACATGGGTGTCGGCGACGCCGTTACGGACAAGAAGAAGCTGACCAACGCCGCAGAGGAAATGGGCATGATTGCCGGCCAGAAGCCGGTTATCACCAAAGCCCGCAAGTCTATCGCTACCTTCAAGGTAAGAGAAGAAATGCCGATCGGCTGCAAGGTAACTCTGAGAAGAGAAAGAATGTACGAATTCCTGGAAAGACTGGTTAATATGGCTTTGCCGCGAATCAGAGACTTCCACGGCATTCAGGGTAAAAACTTTGACGGCCGCGGCAACTTTGCCTTCGGTATTAAGGAACAGATCATTTTCCCTGAAATCAACTATGAAAAGGTTGACGCCGTGCGCGGAATGGACATCGTCATCTGCACTTCTGCCAAAACCGACGAAGAAGCCAAAGCGCTTCTGACCGGTTTCAACTTACCGATTAAGAATTAAGCGGAGATTTTACCATGGCAAAAAAGAGTTCTATTTACAGAAACCTGAAAAGAATCCGGAAAGCCGAGAAGTTTGCTGCCGTTCGCGGCAAGTTGATCGCCGAGATCAAAGACAAAAATACTTCTCCGGAAGAAAGATTCAAGAAAGTGTTGAAATTAGCCGAACTGCCCCGCAATTCGTCGAAGGTTCGCATTAAGAACCGCTGCGAAAATACGGGTCGTTCCCGTGGTGTTTACCGCAAATTCAAGCTGTGCCGCAACGAATTGAGGAGAATGGCCAGCTTCGGTGAAATCCCCGGTTTAGTAAAATCCAGCTGGTAGTAGGAGGTTTTTAGATTATGTCTATGTCTGATCCTTTGGGCGATATGCTCACACGCATTAGAAACGCACAAAGCGCGAAGAAAAAGGAAGTCATCTCTCCTGCTTCTCGCCTGCGTGAAAGCGTTTTGGAAGTTCTGAAAAAAGAAGGTTACATCCTCGGTTACGAAAAGTACAACGTTCGTGCCGGCATTGACGAACTTCGCATTCAGTTGAAGTACTTTGAAGGTGCTTCGGTTATTAACGAAATTTACCGCGTATCTACGCCGGGTCGCCGCGTTTATTCGAGCGTGAAGGACCTGCCGAGAGTATACAACGGTCTCGGTATCTCGATTATTTCGACTCCGCAGGGCGTTATGAGCGACAATGAAGCCAGAAAGGCCAATGTCGGCGGTGAAATTCTGTGTCAAGTATTTTAATTTAAGGGAGAATTGGTATGTCTAGAGTTGGAAAATATCCAGTTATCGTCCCTGAAGGCGTTACCGTAACCATCAACGGCAATGTTGTCACCGCCAAAGGCAAAAACGGCGAGTTGAAATTTGTTTTTGACGACGGTATGGTCAATGCCAAATTGGAAGAAAACAAAGTTGTGGTTGCGCCTTTGCACCAGTCACAACAGGCCCGTGCTTTATGGGGAACGACCAGAGCCCAGATTAATTCCATCGTCAAAGGTGTAAGCGAAGGCTTTACCAAACAGCTGGAACTGATCGGCGTCGGTTACAAGGCCAGAATGGAAGGCAGCAGCAAACTGGTGCTTTCTCTCGGCTTTTCGCACGATGTTATCTATAATGCCCCGGAAGGCATTAAGATTACCTGCGTTTCTCCGACGCAGTTGACCGTTTTCGGTGCCGACAAGCAGTTGGTCGGTCAAGTTGCGGATAAAATTCGCGAGTATAGAAAACCCGAACCTTATAAGGGTAAAGGCGTAAGATATACCGGTCAGTATGTCCGTCGTAAAGAAGGCAAGAAGAAATAAGGAATAGTTTAATGAATACGCCAAGAAAATTGTTTAAAAAGAGACAAGCTCGTGCGAGAACAGCTTTGAAAAACGTTGCCAACGGCAAACTGAGACTGTCGGTTTTCCGCAGCGGTAAGCACATCTACGCACAAATCATTGACGACATTAAAGGTGTGACTGTTGCTTCGGCCTCTACTTTGGATAAGGAAGTCAGAGAAAGCCTGAAGAAAACTTCAACCGTTGAAGCAGCCGGTGTTATCGGTAAAACCGTTGCCGAGAGAGCAATCAAGTCGGGCGTAAGCGAAGTGGTCTTTGACCGCGGCGGTTACATTTTCCACGGCCGTGTCAAGGCTCTGGCCGACGCTGCTCGCGAAGCTGGTTTGAAATTTTAGGAGTAAAGAGAAATGGCACAAGCTGTAGATCGTCGTAAAACAGAGAAAAAAGAAGAACTGGTTGAGAAACTGGTTCATATCAACCGCGTCGCCAAAACCGTCAAGGGCGGTCGCAACATGTCTTTTGCTGCGGTTGTCGTCGTCGGTGACCAGAAGGGCCGCGTCGGTTACGGTTCGGGTAAGGCTGCCGAAGTTCCGGAAGCGATTACCAAAGCCACCAACGAAGCCAAAAAGAACATGGTTCGCATTCCGTTGCGCGAAGGCAGAACCCTGCACCATGACGTACAGGGACACTTCGGTGCCGGAAAAGTCGTTTTGAGAACGGCTCCCGCCGGTACCGGCGTTATCGCCGGCGGCCCGATGCGTGCAATCTTTGAAGTTCTGGGTGTTCAGGACGTGGTTGCCAAGTCGCTCGGCTCCAACAATCCGTATAACATGATCAAAGCCACTTTTGACGCTTTGCAGTCGATTTGTTCCCCGAGAATGGTCGCTGCCAAGAGAGGCAAGAAAGTCGGTGACATTGTCAGCCGCAGAGAAACGGCCGTCGGTGCAAAGACTGAAAAAGAGGAGGCTTAAACAATGGCTAACAAAACGATAAAAGTCAAGCAGGTCGCCAGTTCGATCGGACGCCCGGCCAAGCAGAAAGCCGTCTTAATCGGACTTGGTTTGAACAAGATGAACAAAGTGGTCGAACTGGAGGACACTCCGTCGATCCGCGGGATGATCAACAAAATTCCGCATCTTGTCAAAATTGTGGATTAATAAGCCGGAGCGAAAGAGGGGCGACAATCCTCGCTCCTCTTAAGTTCCGAATTATGAAATTAGGTGAAAAAAATGAAACTTAACGAATTAAAAGACAACTGCGGGGCAACCAAGAACCGTATTCGTGTCGGCCGCGGAATCGGCAGCGGAAAGGGTAAAACTTCCGGACACGGACAGAAAGGTCAGAAAGCTCGCAGCGGCGTCGCCATCAACGGTTTTGAAGGTGGTCAGATGCCGATTTACCGCAGACTTCCGAAACGCGGTTTCAAAAATCCGTTTGCCAAAGTTTTTGCTGTCGTCAATCTCGACACTTTGCAGACGGCAATTGATGCCGGCAAATTGAAAGCTGACGCTGTAGATTTGGCTGCTTTGTCGAATGCCGGCATTGTTACCAAAACTTATGACGGCGTTCGTCTGCTGGCGCGCGGTGCGGTCACCACGGCGGTTACGATTTCGGTCAACTCGGCTTCCAAGGCCGCGGTTGCCGCGATTGAAAAAGCCGGCGGCAAAGTCAATATTATCGGCGCTTAAGCAGATAGGAATTTATAAAAAAGCCTCCCCGAAGGGAGGTTTTTTTTATGGTTTGAGCGTCTGAGCGGGCAGACAGATGGTAAGGTTTGCGCAGCTTCGGGTTTGGCGTTTGAGTTTCGGAATGGTTAAATCACTTGCGTTAGCTAGTGGAAGTTTATGGTTCAAGTATCAGCACGGGCAGACAGATGCACAGATATACCGGCCCGGTTGCCGGGTTTGCGCTTCCTTTGCGTTTGCTATCCGGGGGAAGTGATTAAGGCGTTCGCGTCAACCGGTGAGAGTTTGATACATGCCCGGTAGAAAATCCGGGTTTTACCCGGGTTGAATATCTTGGTGCCGGGACAATATCGTTTCGTGCTTTTGCTTATGGTCAAACCGTTAAGTTTGCGGCTGTTTCAGAATCTCCCGTTTGTCGGGAGATATCATTGATGTTTTTCTGATTTTTCCGATTTGCAAAGGGCTGTTTGTCAGAAGTATGCTCGGCAGGCCGGCCGCTTTGCGTTTTACTTTGTTTGCGAAGTATGTCATGTTTTGAATCTGGCGGAATATCCGTACAAGATAATTGAATTTGCATAAAAAAGGCAAGATGCCGCCGGCATCGGCCGTATAGGCATTGTCTGCGCCTTAATTGAAATCCGGGCAGAAAGCGGCTGTAATCAAACGGAAAAGCCGATTAATGAGTTATGCTTCTTGTCGTGTCGTTTCAGCCTTTCAGCCCGAAGGCGGCGATGAGTTTTCAAATTTGAAAAAGCGGGCAGCGGGAGTTGTTTCAGGCTCTTAGTCCGAGGGCGGCGATGACCCCGATCGTAACAAACATCAGCAGGGCCGTGATCAGGCAAACGGAATCTGTTTGTGAAAGCGGTTCTTTTTTTCCGGTTTTGCGGACGAAACGGTACAGATATTTGCACAGAACAATGAAGTTTGCCCAGGCAAAAAGATTTATCCATATGTCGTCTGAAAACAGAGAAAAGTCATGTTTCGAAAAGGCTTCCGCGATGGTTAGCATCGAAGTAATCAACACAATGCCATACGTTATTACGGGAGATAAAAACAGTACCCAAACATAGCTTACCATCCAACCGAAGCTTAGTCGGGTTGCCGCGATTTGGTTTATGTCGTACATCGGTGTCAATATGACGCCGATGGTTACAAAGATAATGGTTGAGGTGATAAGATAATAAATATTCTTTTCGCTCAATTTTTCTTTTTTTATGTTTTTTTCAACGAATATGGCGGCGTATTTGCACAGAACAATCAAATTTGCGTAAAGAAAGGCAAAGATGCTTCCAAACAGTATAAAGCTCCAAAAATCGGAATTCTCCATTGATTTGATAAAACAAAACAAAATTATGATTGTTGAATAAATATAACTGAGGATAAACATTTTGCCCCCTTAAGTCTATTCTTCATCTGCAAAGTAGTTGATGCCTTTATTTATAATTCCCTTTCCGGTACTCAGCAACCTTTCACCAACGCTTGTACTATCTTTTTCGCTGTTGCCCCACATTATCCATGGGATGACGTCAACAACGCCATGAATAAATGTATTAATCCCTCCGGGCGGAACGAAGTCGTATGTTCCCATGTTTTCAGGGGTGTTTACGATCATGCCGTTTGGTGCCACAATCATTTGCTGGTGTTCTCTTACCGTTCCGGCCTTGCCTCGGCAATCCATGTTCCCACGGGCTCCATTTAAATTATGCGCAATGGCTTTATCTTCACAGATCCATTGATCAGGTTCATTATTGAGTATCTTCCGGCCGTTTCCTTGGTGGAGATCTGGTTGAACATACCTCTGCCGATTATAATGTATTTGTTTTTGTCTCGCAATCTGATTTTATTGCAGGGTTCTGTCGGTTGCAATCGACAGATAAGGGCTGACAAACTTGAAAGGATCGATTTCCTTTGCAGGCAGGTTTGTCTTCGGCGGCTGAGCGTCCGGAAAATAAGATTGTCGGCCGCCGAATATAAAAATTGAGGATAAAGAGAAAGTTGTTGCAATAATTTAAAAACTGTGTATTAGATTGTTTCCAAATGGGCACTTCTGCGCCCCAATTCGTTTATTTTAAAGATAAGGAAACAAAAATGGTATCATTAGCAGAAAAGATGGCTGCCAATCTGGATATGTCGGCGTTTGGCAAAGCCGAGGAACTGAAAAAAAGACTATGGTTCACGATTTTGGCTTTGATCGTTTTCCGGCTGGGAACCTTTATCCCGCTGCCGGGGATTGATCCGAAGATTTTGGCCGATATTTTTTCACGCAATTCAAACGGCATCCTCGGCATGTTTAACATGTTTGCCGGTGGCGCGCTTGAACGTATGACGATTTTTGCCCTCAACATTATGCCCTATATTTCGGCGTCCATTATTCTGCAACTCGGACAGTCAGTGATTCCGTCGCTTGCCGCCCTCAAGAAGGAAGGCGAAGCCGGGCACCGTAAGATCGTCCATTATACCAAAGTGCTGACGGTGCTGATTACCATTATCCAAGGCTACGGCATTGCTGTCGGACTTGAAGGTATGGTTGGCAGCGCCGGGCTTTCGGCAGTGATTATGCCGGGCTTTGTTTTCAAGTTTACGACCATTGTTTCACTGGTCGGCGGCACCATGTTTATCGTCTGGCTGGGCGACCAGATCACTTCCCGCGGGGTCGGCAACGGTTCGTCGCTGATCATCACCGTTGGTATTATTGCCAATATTCCGACCGCTTTGGCACAAACTTTCGAACTGGGACGCGTCGGCTCGATGTCATTGTGGGTTATTCTGTTGCTGATGGTCATGGTTTTAGTTCTGATCTATGTGATCGTCCTGGTGGAAAGAGCTCAGCGCAAAATTACCATTCAATATCCGAAGCGTCAGGTCGGTGCGCGGATGATGACTTCTTCGGAAAGCTCCCATCTGCCGCTTAAGATCAACCCGACCGGCGTTATTCCGCCGATTTTTGCCAGCTCGCTTTTGCTGCTGCCAATTACGATCGCCAACATCTCGGCAACTAACGGTCCGAGTTGGGCGCAGACCTTAAGCCAGCTTCTGGGGCACGGTCAGCCGCTTTACCTGGCGCTTTATGCCGGTTTGATCATTTTCTTCGCCTTCTTCTATACCGCGGTTGTGTTCAATCCGGAAGAAACGGCGGATAACCTGAAAAAACACGGCGGCTTTATCGCCGGTATCCGTCCGGGCAAAAACACGGCCGAATATCTTGATTATGTCATTACCCGCCTGACCGTACTCGGCGCCGCTTATCTGACTGCGCTCTGCATTTTGCCGGAAATCCTGATTTCCAAACTGTCGGTTCCGTTCGTTCTCGGCGGCACCACGCTTCTGATCGTGGTACAGGTAACGATGGATTTCGTCGGTCAGGTACAGACGCATCTGATTGCCTACCAGTATGAGGGACTTTTGAAAAAAGCTGCTCTGGTCAACAAAAAAGGAAAGAGAAGATAATGAGTTTTAAGAACGGAGAAGGACTGCATCTGGTGATGACCGGCGCGCCGGGTACCGGAAAAGGAACACAAGCCAGCGTTCTTAAGCGCAGGTACGGCATTTGCCATCTTTCGACCGGCGAGATGCTGAGGGAAGAAGTCAAAAAGGGAACCGAAATCGGTAACCAGCTGAAAGATCATCTGGCCGCCGGCGGTTTTGCCCCCGACGAACTGATGATCAAGATGGTTTCCAACCGGATTGAAGAGACGGACTGCAAGAAAGGCTTTATCCTCGATGGTTTTCCGCGAACCCTGAAACAGGCCGAAGTTTTGGAAAACATGTTGAACGAGAAGGGGATTACGCTGAACGCGGTGATCGAAATTCAGGTGCCCGATTATATTATCGTCGACCGAATCCTGGGGCGTTATACCTGCATGACCTGCGGCGAAAGCTACAGCGACAAGTATCATAAGCCGAAGGTGCCGGGTGTGTGTGATATCTGCGGCGGAACGAAATTTTCCAGACGACTCGATGATACGAAGGAAACGATCGAGCGCCGTTTGGAAAAATACCGCAATTTTACGTATCCGACGATTGCGTATTATAAAGAAAACGGATTGCTGCGCAGCATTGACGGCAACGGTATGGTAGAGGTTGTCGCCGAACGGATTGATGAGGCGCTGAAAAACAAATAAGTGTTTAACAAAAAGTAACTTTTTTGAAAAAATGCTGAAAGTAAGGGTTGACACAAACAAATATTAGCATATAATCCGGCTTAATTTTGAAAAGTGGTGATCAACTTTTTGAATTTTAATTTTTAAAAATAATGGAGATGAAATTTGGCTCGTATAGCTGGTGTAAATATTCCGACTGCCAAAAGAATTGAAATCGCTTTGACTTATATTTTTGGTATCGGTAGAAAAACTGCTCAGGACATTTGCGCAAAATCAGGGGTGAAGCCCGATGTGCGCGTTCAGGATATGTCTGAGGAAGATATTGCCAAGGTGCGTGAGGTTATTGACCGCGACTACCTGGTTGAAGGCGAACTGCGTCGCGACGTCGGGGTTAACATCAAAAGACTGATGGACCTCGGCTGCTACAGAGGACTGCGTCATCGTAAAGGGCTGCCGGTCCGCGGTCAGAGCACCAAGCAGAATGCTCGTACCCGCAAAGGTAAACGCAAAACCGTTGCAAACAAGAAGAAATAAGAAGAGGTAGGGTCCCAAATGGCAAAAGCAACACAGAAGAAAAAAGAAAAGAAGAACATCACTGCCGGTGTCGCACATGTGAATTCTACTTTTAACAACACTCGAATCACCATTACCGATGCTCAGGGAAATACTGTAGCTTGGTCTACGGCCGGCGCGCAGGGCTTTAAGGGCTCCCGCAAGTCGACTCCCTATGCCGCTCAGGTTGCCGCCGAAGAGGCCGGCAGAAAAGCTATCGAAAACGGTATGAAAACTTTGGAAGTCGAAGTCAAGGGGCCGGGTTCGGGCAGAGAATCCGCAATCAGAGCTTTGCAGGTTGTCGGTTTTACCATTACCACCATCCGTGACGTTACTCCGATTCCACACAACGGCTGCCGTCTGCGCAAACGTCGCCGCGTGTAATTTTCGGCTTTTTGATAGTGAGGCTAAAAGTTTTTTTAGCCTCGCCGTCTTTTGATTTTTTGTAAATATGCATATGCACTTTAAATGAGGATATCCACGTGATTCAAAAGAATTGGCAAGAACTTATTAAACCGACTAATCTTGAAATTGTTCCCAGCGATGGCGGCAACAAAGCCAAGATTGTGGTTGAACCTTTGGAGAGAGGATTTGGTCTTACTCTCGGCAACGCGTTAAGACGCATTTTGCTCTCTTCCCTGCAGGGCGGCGCCGTTACGGCGATCAAAATTGACGGCGTGTTACATGAATTTTCGGTTATCCCGGGTGTAAGAGAAGACGTTACCGACATTGTCCTGAACATCAAGGGACTGGCTGTCGCCGTTCACAGCGAAGGGCAGAAGACCATGTATCTGAAGGCAGAAGGTCCGTGCGAAGTGACGGCGGCGATGATTGAAACCGGCCATGACGTTGAAATCAAAAACCCAGATCTCTTTATTTGCACGCTGGACGCCGGCGCCAAAATCAACATGGAACTGACGGTTAATACCGGAAAAGGTTATGTTCCGGCCAGCCAAAACAAACCGGCAGATGCACCGATCGGGCTGATTGCCGTTGACGCGATTTATTCGCCGGTCAAGCGCGTTTCCTACCGCGTTGACCGTACCCGTGTCGGACAGGTTACCGACTATGACAAGCTGACTTTGGTCGTCGAAACCAACGGCGTGGTTACGCCGGAAGACGCGGTTGCTTTCTCAGCCCGCATTCTGCAAGACCAGTTAAAGCCGTTCATTAATTTTGACGAACCGGAAAACGAAGCCGAAGTTGAAAAAGAAGAACTGCCGTTCAACAAGAATCTGTTAAAGAAGGTTGAAGAACTTGAACTTTCGGTTCGTTCGGCCAACTGTCTGAAGAACGACAACATCGTTTATATCGGCGACCTGGTTCAGAAGACCGAAGCCGAGATGCTGAGAACGCCGAACTTTGGCCGCAAGTCGTTAAACGAGATCAAAGAAGTGCTAGCCAAAATGGGTATTCATCTGGGTATGGAAACCCCGGGCTGGCCGCCGGAAAACATTGAAGAACTGATCAAACGTGTAGACGATCACTTCTAAATTCGGGTATCGGTTAAATAAAAACTCTTCCGCCGCGGCGGGAGAGTTTTTTTGTCTTGATTCTTTACAGACTACTCCCTATTTTAATGGTGGTTTAATGCTCACGACGCCGATGCTGTAAAGAATTATGGAATTAGTACAAAGTCAACATAGAATTTACCGTTTGAGTTATCATGTCGTATGGGTGTGCAAGTATCGTCGTCGTGTCCTAAAACCTGTCGTCGTGGATTATATCAGGAAACTGTTACCGAAGCTGCTGAGAACCATCCCCGTATGAGAGATAGAGAAGATTGGCTTTGCTAAAGCCCATGTTCATTTAGTAATGAGAACAGCAGCAAGATATGCAATAGCGGATGTTATGGCACAATTGAAAAGCCAATCATCATCGCCAATAGGAGCCAGGTTTACTTGGCTTAAGCAAAGTATATTTTAAGGAAAAAGTATTTTGGTCGCGTGGATACTTCGTAAGTAGCATTGGCTTAGATGAAGAAAAAGTTAAACATTATGTAGCATTTTAAGAACGGCAGGACTTAGGTCAGCTCCGTTTGGAGCTGTAACGAAAAGACACCCAAAGGTGCCTTTTCTACAGAACCCCCAGTAAACTGGAGGATATCTATTATTGTATTCCTGACAGAAAATCCCGAGTCTATCCGGGGCTGAATGCTTGACTGTTGAGATAATGCCGTCCTGTACCTTTGATCATGCTTAAACCGTAAGTTTGTGGTTGTTTTAGAACTCCCGATTTATCGGGGGTATTTGTAAAAACGAAAAAATAGAAAGATAATTTAAAGAGAAACGGGAAAGAGGAAAGAAAGAAACGGTTTTTGTCAAATGCCTGAAAATTGAAGGACAACACGGTAGGTACGGCTTATGAATATTAGACGGCAGGAAAAACGGAAATCCATATGGCGGGTTAAAATATAGGAGCGAAGAACATAACCGGCAAATGATGCAGGTGAAAAATCAGAGTAGAAGCGTGGTGGCCGGAGCCGGCTGCGCGGATCCGAGTGGCAAATGCTGTTGGAGAAAAGCCGGCGGGCGTTTATGTCGGGAGAGCTGAAGTGGCAGATTTGCAGGCGGGAGAAAGGCAGAGGCTGTTTTGGCAAGAGGGGGAATCCGGCCGGGAAAATCCGGCAGCTTGTCGGCGGGCGTTTATGTCGGGAGAGCTGAAGTGGCAGATTTGCAGGCGGGAGAAAGGCAGAGGCTGTTTTGGCAAGAGGGGGAATCCGGCCGGGAAAATCCGGCAGCTTGTCGGCGGGCGTTTATGTCGGGAGAGCTGAAGTGGCAGATTTGCAGGCGGGAGAAAGGCAGAGGCTGTTTTGGCAAGAGGGGGAATCCGGCCGGGAAAAATCCGGCAGCTTGTCGGCGAGCGTTTATGTCAGGGGCAGATTTTGGGGGTGTGTTTTTATTTTAAAGTGCTATCCTGTCCGGCCTGAGATTAATTATTAAGACTAACCTGAAATTATTATCTTTATGAAACTATTTAAAAAAGAAAAAATGTCAGAGAGAACAAGTGCAACGGTTAAAACTCCCGCAGTTAACGCTCCGGTTGAGGAATGGCAGCAATTTGCCGACGGCAACGACTGGCAGTTTGTTTATGATGCCTGGATCAATTGTATAATACGCGGTTATGAACCTTATGCCGATCATGACAAACAGGTGGAAGAACTGTTGCGGAAGCGCCTGTGGCGAATCGAACAGCCGACTTTGAGCACTAAGCTGATAAGGCGTTTTTCCGACCGGATTATTACGGTTGCCGATGGAGCGGCTGCTTCGGAAGTGTATGCGGCGGTGCAAAAGCAATATGCCGGGCGTCTCTGTTATGTGATTGAGAAAGGCGGCCGGCTGCGCGGATTTGCACTTTCTTCCGTGCTGGTCATTGCCGGTTTAACGTCAGTTAATCTGCTTGCAAAAGATATTCAGACGGCAGCTGCGGAATGTAATCTGCGTTTGACGGATGAAGATGACGTGCCGTATATAATGAGTTGCAGAGACGAATTGAGCGCTATGATGAACAAAGCCGGCGTTCCCGGTTTTGACGGGGTGTTTCGTTGGCTGCTTACAGGCAAGGCCGAAAACGAAACGTTTACGGTTTGGTATCCTTATGCCGGAGAATTTTCCCGAATCGGCAGCAATGACAGTTCGCGGATGTTGGTAAAAATCTGACAAAGCGTTTTTAGCACAGGGCTCCGGTGTTTTGCCGGGGCTTTTTTGTGTCAGGGAAAAAACGTGCCGGGTATGCGTTCCCAAAAAGCTTACGTTTTTTTACTTTGGTGTGATTGACATAAACGCAGCTTTTTGAATATTGTTTTTGATCTGATTTTTTAAAATCGTGGATTCCGGCCTTTTATTTCTTTCCGTATTTTCTTTCCAAGTTTTGGCCGGTCTGTGCCGAATTTCCACTTTAAACAAATCAGCGGCAACGCATAAGGTTTTACAAAAAACATATTTTCTAATGTTTCAGAATGTCTGCCAACGCCGATAACCTGATAATAACGGTCGTTTTTTATAATGTTTGCAAGTTGCATTGGTTTCTGTCGCGATAAAAAAATCCTGATCTGATGGTTTATAAAAAGTTCCGAAAAGATATCTTCGCGTCAGTCGGCCTTTCTTTTTTGTCTTTCCTTGTTATTTTCCTTCTTCTTGTCTTTCTTTTTCTGATGCTTTTTTTCTTCTTTCTGTTTTCTTTCGTCCTTCCCGCTTTCCTTTTTTTCTTTTTTGCTTTTTATGAATACAGTGTGACATAGGATATGAAACTCAAAAATACCATTGTTTATGAATATTGCCGAAAAGCGTAATATGGCGGCCGATGTTCGGAGAAGGCGGGGTGCCTTAACCTCTTTTGCTGCCGGGTGCTGCAAAAGTTTGTCCATGGGCGAGACGTTTGCGGAACCGTGCCGACCGGAAGGGACTGAGTTTGTCCCGATCGTTTGTATGCTGCCGGAGACGCCGTCTGCGGGAGTTTGCCGGTTTAATTTGAGAGGTCGGAACAGTCTTGCGCTTGCGGATGGGGAAGAATGAAGGATATAAGCGCGGAAGCCGGCTTTTTTGTTCATACCGGCAGCATGGGGAGAAATGAGCGGAAGAGAAAAACGAGTATGTCCGGAATCGGTTTTATAAGACACGGAGGCCGGTTGCCCGATGACAGGTCCGGATCCGTTTGCGGTGAGTCGGGTAGGTTTTGCTCCGCCGGACCGTCTTGTGCTGTGCCTTTCGGGCGTTTGCCGGCGCCTTCAGTAGTGATGATGTGATGGTTGTCGAAGGCGGCATTTAAGCCTTTCGGGCATTTGCCGGCGTCTCCAGGGGCGTATATGAAAAACCCTGCTTTTGCGTTTTTTTTCGCGTCTTCTTTAATTGAAAAAAATATCGTTTCAACTATTTGTATATTATATTTGTCCTTGTTTTTTGTACAAACTGTAGTACAGTATACAAAACGCCCGATAAAAGACTTTGCAACGTTTCCCGGCCGCCGGCGGGGGAGGATTATTTGACGGCGGAGTGGTGAAACGATGTGCCGGTCGGGCTGGTGAAGATGAAAAGATATAAAAACGCTTCGGAACTTTATGACGTTTTTTACAGGGAACGCAAGGAAGATATTGCTTTTTACAGCCGTTTGCTGACGGAATACAAGAGCCGGCTGGACAACAACCGGGTGATTGAAATCGGCGCCGGCACTGGGCGGGTTCTGCTGCCGATTGCCGAGAAGCATCCTGATCTTGAATTTCATGCGGTTGACGTGATCGGGGACGAAGTCGCGGTGCTGGCCGACAAGGCGCGGGCGCGGGGAATCGACAACATTGTTCCCCATGTGGCGGACATCAACGCGTTTGAGAGTGATGAGAAGTTTGCCTTCGCTTTTGCGCCGTTCCGGGTTTTGCAGCATTGCCGTTCGGTCGAGGAGATGGACCGTTTTGTTAAAAGCACCAAAAATCTGCTGACTGAAAACGGCCGCTTCGCCTTCGATCTGTTCAACCCCTGGGTGCATATGCTGGTGCGTGAAGGCGTGGTTTTCGACGGCAATTATCATGACGAAAAGGGCAACCGAATCAATCGCCGGGTGGAAATCAACAAGCGTGATTATTTCAAGCAGACGCAGGACATTGAAGAATATTATTCGGTACAGTACGCGGACGGCAAAACCGACAAGTTTGAATGGCTTTATACCACCGGTTATTTTTTCAAAGACACTGCGTCGCTGGTGCTGGAGAAAAACGAACTGACGGTGGAAAATCTGTACGGATATTTTGACCGCACGCCGTTCGGGCAGGGCGAATATCCGAGCGAGCTGATTTTCGACTGTGTTAAAAAGAGGAAGGGAAGATGAGGCCGGCGCTTGAAGATTGGCAGCAGCTGAACGCGTGCCGGCGGGGACTGGTGTCTTCCTTTTTGCGGCATTATCGGGCGGCCGGATACCGGGAAGCGGCGCCGCTGCCGGTTACTTCCAAACAGGATGAAAGCGTGGTTTTTGTTGGCGCGGCGATTTCGGCGTTGAAGAAAGATTATATTTATCCGGGCAAGCTTCCCGCCGGCGGACTGGTGATTGCCCAGGACGCGGTTCGTACGCGCAACGTTAAAAACATGCTGGCGGACGATTTTGAGCCGAAATGGGGTTCTTATTTTACCAACATCGATACTGTTTTTCCCTATGAGCTTAAGGATGAGGCCTTTGCGCAGGCTTTGGCCTTCTTTTCCGACAAGGTGAAGCTTGCGCCGGAGGAATTGCTGCTCAGGGTGCGCTCGGAAGACGAAGAACTGTATCAGCTGGTGCGGGAAAGCGGCTGGCCGGCGGTGGAAGTTGACGCTCATCCGGAAAAATATTACCGTCATACGGTCGGCATTGACGGCGTTTACGGGGAAAACTTCAATTTTGCCGTTCGCCACAAATGCACCGGGGAATATTCCGACGTCGGCAATTTCATTATTTTCCGTGAGCAGGAAAGCCGGCGGCCACTGTTTATGGAAGTCGGTTTCGGCGATACGGTGATTATGCAGGCAAAATACGGGCTGGATCACGTGATGGACTGCTATCCGTTTCCGCAGCATCCGGCTTTGGATACGAACCGTAAGTTCAAAGACTGTATTATCACTTCTCAGGCGATGATGCGCGAGGGACTGCGGCCGTCAAGCCGCGACGAGCAGAGCAAAATTCTCTACAAGTATCTGCGCGGCGTTTATTATTTTGCCGGACGGGCGGGGATGCGGCCGCAGGAACTGGCCAGATTGCTGCATCATTCGGAAGCGATGATTTTCGGCGACGTGCGGGCCGCTTCGGCGATGACGGCGCTGTTTGCCGCCAAAGGTGGGCGAATCGAAGAACTGAACCGGGGAACTTTGTTGAATTTGCAAAAGGAAAGGAATGAGAGATGATACCGGAAAAATTGAAAAAAGGCGCGCATGTCCGGGTGATTGCGCCGGCGCGCAGTTTGGGAATCGTCAGCGGGGAATGCCGGCGGATCGCCTGCGAGCGTCTGGCGGAAATGGGACTGAGCGTTTCTTTCGGCCGGCATGCGGAAGAAATCGACGAATTTTGTTCTTCGTCTGCCGCGGCGCGGCTGGAGGATCTGCATGAGGCTTTTGCCGACAAGACGGTCGACGGAATTCTGACCGTGATCGGCGGATTTAACTCGGTTGAAATCCTGTCCGGAATCGACTATCGTCTGATTGCCGAAAATCCGAAGATCTTGTGTGGTTTTTCCGACATTACCGCGTTGGCTAACGCAATTTATGCCAAGACCGGTCTGGTCACCTATTCGGGGCCGCATTTTTCCACTTTCGGTATGCTGAAGGGAATCGAGTATACGATCGAATATTTTAAGAAATGCCTGTTTCAAAACGAGCCGTTCGAGCTGCATCCGGCCGCCGAGTGGTCGGACGATCCGTGGTACCGGGATCAGGAAAACCGTAATTTTGTTAAAAATGACGGCTATTGGCAGATAGCGCCCGGTGCGGCGGAAGGACGGCTGGTCGGCGGCAATCTGGGGCTTTTGGACGAGTTGAAGGGCACACCCTATTTCCCCGATATCAGAGACAGCATTTTGTTTCTGGAACATTGCGCGGAACACGAGGTCTGGACTTTTAACCGCAATTTGCAGGCGCTGTGCCTGCATCCGGACTTTGCTTCGGTCAGGGCGGTGGTGTTCGGGCGTTTTGAGCCGGAAAACCAAATGAACCGGCCGCTGCTGGAACGGATTTTGGGCGCTAAGAAGGAACTGGCGGGCAAACCGGTGATTGCCAACGTCGATTTCGGCCACACGACGCCGATCGTCACTTTTCCCGTCGGCGGCCGCTGCCGGATTGAAGACGGACGGATCGAGCTGACGTCGTTTTAGGAAAAGGCAATGATTTTAACCGGTTCGGAAATTAAGAAGTATGTGGAAAACGGCGACATCGTGATTGAGCCGTTTAACGAGAACCAGCTCAATCCCAACAGCTATAACTACCGGCTGGGGGAAACGCTGACGTTTAAGGAAGACGACGGAAAGTACAGGACGGTGAAAATTCCCGAAGAAGGGTTTGTCCTGTATCCCGACCGGGTTTACCTGGGGCATACGCTGGAAACGCTCGGCAGCCGCAAATGCGCGATGTCGCTGATCGGCCGCAGTTCGACCGGGCGGCTGGGACTTTTTTTGCAGGTTTCGGCCGATCTCGGGCATACCGGTTCGGTTCACAAATGGACGCTGGAACTGGTGACGGCCAAGCCTTTCCGGGTATATCCGGGAATGATCACCGGGCAGATTTCGTTCTGGCTGAACTATGGCGACGCCTCTTTGTACGAGGGCGGATATTCGGCTTATTCCTGCCCGCAAATCTCGAAAATGGAGAAAGAAATTGATACTGACTGGAAATAAAATCACCGAGGAGGTTTTGAACGGGAAAATCGTGATCGAGCCGTTTGACCGCGCGGCGGTAACGACGAATTCTTACGACCTGACTTTGGGCGACAAACTGGTAATGTACACCGACGAAGTGCTGGATCCGAAAAAGGAACCGCATACCAGAACGTTTGAAATTCCAGACGAAGGCTATGAGATGAAACGCGGCGAATTTCTGCTCGGCTGCAGCAACGAGTTTGTCGGCAGCGACTTCTACGTGCCGATCGTGCATGCCAAGTCGAGCATTGCCCGGCTGGGGCTGTTCATTCATATCACTTCCGGTTTGTTTGACATCGGCTGCAAATGCAACGTCACTTTTCACCTGTATGCGACAATGCCAGTCCGGCTGTACAAAAACATGCAGATCGCGCAGATCACGTTTTGGAAGAGCGCGGGCGAAATCAGGCTTTATCACGGCAAGTACCAGAACGACAAGGGACCGGTGGCCTCGCGCATTTACAAAGATTTCAAATAAAGGTTATTTTTCAAGCACAAAGGTAACCGGGCCGTCATTGATCAGCCCGACCGCCATGTCGGCCTGAAAAATGCCGTTTTGCACCTCGATTCCTTCGGCCCGCAGACATTCGGAAAAATATTCGTAGAGCGGTTTGGCCGTTTCCGGCCGGGCGGCGTTATCAAAGCCGGGGCGGTTGCCGCGGGAAGTGTCGCCGGCCAGCGTAAACTGGGAAACGACCAGCGCGCTGCCGCCAGTGTCTTTGACCGAGAGATTCATTTTGCCGGCTTTGTCTTCGAATATACGCAGCGCGGCGGTTTTTTTGGCAAGCGCTGCCGCCTGTTCCCGGCCGTCGTTTTTGAAGACGCCGATAAAGATGAGCAGTCCGGCGCCGATGGCCGACACCCGCTGCCCGTCAACCGTGACCGAAGCTTCTTTTACCCGCTGAATCAAAAGCCGCATTTTTATCCTCCCGAGATTTTTTCGTTTTTGCCAGAGTAGCTTCGGAGAAGCGGAAAAACAAGTTTTATTTTGCCGTTTTCCGGCAAAAAAACGACGGATAAAAAAGGCTTGCCAAAAGAAAAAATCTTCTGTATATTGCGCTTGAAATTGTGAGTTTTTAATTCACGGAACGCCGGCATTTATGAAGGTAGTGACGGCTTTTAAGTTTTATCCGCTTTGCCTGTCAAAGCATCAGAGAAATGAAAGGAAACTGCCATGAGACATGGTGACAAACACAGAAAATTCAACATGCCGAGAAGTCAGAGAAGAGCTTTGTTCTCGAACCTGACCAACGCTTTGCTGACCCACGAACAGATTACGATTACCCTGCCCAGGGCAAAAGAACTGAGAACTTTTGCCGACAGCATGATTACGTTTGCCAAAAAAGGCGATCTGAACAGCCGTCGTATGGCTTTGGCCTTTTTGCGCGACAACGAAGTCGTTGCCAAACTGTTCTCTACTTTAGCCGAACGCTATAAAGAACGCAACGGCGGTTATACCCGCGTTCTCAAGGCCGGCATCCGTTACGGCGACGCCGCTCCGATGGCCATCATCGAACTGGTTGACCGCGACGTCAATGCCAAAGGCGCCAAAGACCTGGCTCGCGTAGCCGCTGAAAAGGCCGCTGCCGAAGCTGCGGAAAAGGCTGCTGAGGAAGAAGTTAAAAAAGAAGAAGCCAAAGCAGAGAAAAAGGCCGAAAAGAAATCGAAAAAAGCCGAATAATCCGGCCGGATGAGATTTTTTAAGAAAAACGGGAGAGCGAAAGTTCTTCCGTTTTTTTGTTTCCGGAAGACCTGCGGAAGCCCAACGGAATCTTTTTGACCCTGTCGAGGGAGCTTGGGGTTCCTTTTGAAAGGCGGTTTTTTTGCCGGCTGGATGCGGGGCTTCTTTTGATGGTCGTGGGTTAGGATTTTTTGCGGGCGGCCGCGTGGATGCCGATGTCGTTTTTGAAGAGACGGAATTTTTTCAGGATTTCTTGCGGGGCGGACGCGGGGTTCCTTTTGAGGGATAGGGATTTCGGGATTTTTTTGCGGGTGGCTGTGAGAACGGACAGGGTGCGTGCGGCCGATTTGGACAGGGGCGGCCGATAAACGCCGATTTTCGGCGGCCAAAGGGTGAAAGGTGCAGGGGTAACGATCAGAAAACGTTTTCGCAAATCTTATTGTGAGCGTTTGTTCTCCGCATGATGGGCAAAATGATTTGCCGTTTGCCGAAAACAGGCGTTTTTTAGCAATGCGGGGGCGCCCGAGTGCGGTGAGCAATGGTTTCTCAGTACATAAAAAAGAGGCGGCGTCTGATCAGAAAAAGCCGGGAACATGAGGTTATAAGCACAGACGATCCGGGAACGCTCGTTTTCGCTTTAAGCGGAAGCTTTTTGTGTCGCGGGAGGCAGGAACGGTGCGTGGAAGTTTATCGCAGAGAAAAGAGGACAACTCCGGATCAGATGGAAACGGGAACAAGGGGGTAAGTCCGGACGTTCCGGAGGCTGTCGTTTTCGTTTCGGCATCTGTGTTGCTGAAACCTTTTTGCACATTGGAGCATTTTAAAGGCTGGGTGAAAACCGGTCTGAGGGTGTGTATCCAAGGTTTGGCGGATAACCGGCCGGGGAGTGCGGATCAAGGGCTTGACGGACAAGATAGCCGGGGAGTGCGGATCGTTTGTTCAGCCGGCGGACAGTTCTTCCGCCAGCATTGAAATTTCCAGCCATTGGTTTTCGTCCGCTTCCTTTTTTTGTTCCAGTTCTTCCAGCCGGTCGGTAAGGGCAAGAAAGCGGTCCGCGTCGTTTTGGTAAAGTTCCGGATCGCTCAGGTCGGCGCGGATTTGTTCGATTTCCTTTTCCGTTTGCGCGATCTGTTCCGGCAGGACGGCAAGCAGCCGCTGCTGGTTATAGCTGAGTTTGCCGCGCGCGGGTTCCCGTTTTTGTCCGCCGTTGTTTTTGGCGGCGGCGGGTTTGTTTTTGTTCGGCATTGCCGGCGGCTCCCTTCGGCTCAGATGTTCAATCAGGTCGCTGTAGCTGCCGACGTGTTCCTCAACTTTGCCGTCGCCTTTCATATAGATGACGGAAGTGACGATTTTGTCAAGAAAATCGCGGTCATGGCTGACGATCATGATGGTTCCGTCATAATCGCCGAGCGTTTCCTGCAAGAGGTCGAGGGTGTCCATGTCGAGGTCGTTGGTCGGTTCGTCCAAAAGCAGAAAGTTTGACGGCTGCGCTAGTACCTTGGCCAGCATCAGCCGGTTTTTTTCGCCACCGGACAGGGCGGCTACCGGCGATTTGGCCTGCTCCGGCGTAAACAGAAAGTCTTTCAGATAAGCCACCACGTGCCGCCAGCTGCCGCGCACCCAGATGTGGTCGCCCTGGTCGCAGAGCGTCTGCCATAAGGTTTTGCCCGGATCAAGGATAAAACGGTTCTGATCAAAATAGGCTTCTTCCAGGTTTTTGCCGATTCTGACAAAGCCGGAATCGGGCGCCAGCTTTTTGGTCAGCAGTTTGATTAGGGTGGTTTTGCCGGCGCCGTTGGGGCCGACGATGCCGATTCTGTTGCCGCGGATGATTTTGGTCGAAAAGTCGTTGACGATGGTTCTGTCGCCGAAGGACTTGCATAAATGCTTGGCCTCAATCACCAGTTTGGAACGCCACGGGGTGTTTTCGATGTCCATGTTGACCGAGCCGATCTGGCGGACCTGTTCTTTGCGTTCCTGGCGAAGCTGAATCAGCCGCCGCAGGCGTCCCATGTTGCGTTTGCGGCGTGCGGTGACGCCTTTGTGCAGCCATTCGGTTTCTTCGGCGATTTTTTTGTTGAGGTATTTCTGGGCGATGATTTCCTGTTCGATCACCTGATCCTGCCATTCTTCAAAGCTGCCGAATCCCTTGTTGTTGCGGCGCAGGGTTCCGCGGTCGAGCCAGAAGGTGGTGCGCGAAACGTTGGTGAGAAAACG